>JAEYSX010000001.1 GCA_023434325.1 Candidatus Parcubacteria bacterium
ACCATTCGGCCAAGCAGCTCCATCTGCAACCTTTGGAACCAACAGCAACCCAGAAAACGCCACAGACCAATCCATGGGCTGGGCAGCTAACCCCACTAGAAAAGTAGCCGGAACCTTTACCCTTCCCGTAATCCAAATGGGAGCAAGACTCTACCTCCCTACCCTTGAACACTTTAACCAGCGGGCTTTAATTCGAATGTGCCCCTTCCCTAAGTATTGAGCGTGGCTATGGATATGTTGAGGGCCGTAGCAAACAAGACCCACGCTAGATAGGGTGCGAGTAAGTATACTGCAGCGCAAGAGATTGGCCAAAAGGCGCGCATGGTTCCGATGATTGCTACGATCAGTCCTGCAATAACCGCGACACCAAGCCATAGCTGGTGAGCGCCAAAAAAGACAATGCTCCAGAGCGTGTTAAGTGTCAGTTGGAAGGCGAACCACCAGTAGGCTCGGTTGCCGCGCGGTACACCCCTACTCCATATGAGGTATAGGCTGACCGCAATAAGCGTGTACAACAGCGTCCAGACCGGACCGAATACGGCGTTGGGAGGCGTAAAGAACGGCTTGTCGAGACCTGCGTACCAGGTGGATATATTGTCACCCGTCGTCAGGTTGCCTATTGCGCCAGCGGCGAATGTAATGACAAAGGCGGCGATGAGCTTAGATAGGCGCATACAGGTACTGTAGCTCGTGCTTGGCGGCTAGTATGCGAGATTTGTTATCCCGCCTCTGTTCGAGTCAGCGCGGATATGTTGGCCATGTAGTTATTATTACATCGCATGACTGATCACTATTCTTGGGTACTCGAGACGTCTGACTAAAGTGAAATGTTACGCATATGCTTTCGTAACATATATCTACCCATAAAAAATCTAAATAAAAAGATTTTACTTGCAGGCAAACCACGCTATACTTTGTTTTTCCCAAAAAAGTAGAACTACCAACCTTTCAGGAGACCGACATGACCGTAATCTGCTTACCCTACGCGACATTTAGCATGCGCATGCATTGTACGATGAACCGTAATCTTGCCCGTGTCCGTGGTGCCCGAGCACCATAAGTGTGTAGAGTTGCCACGCGTGTCTAGCGGGTAACACTGGACTGACTAACAACAGATTGTTACGACGTGATAACTGCAAAATATGCAGATCGCGAATTGTTATTTGTTGCGTGCAGTCGGCGAGCGCAGCCGACACGAGTTACTGATAAAAAATGTGGGAGAAATATGAGAGAACGTTTAATTGATGCGAGTGATGTGAGTATGCGCGTACCTGCCATTGATGTCATTGGATCTGTAGGGTTGGTGGGCGCAGTGGACCTGGAGTTTGCTAGTGGTTCCAGGGGTGGCGGAGGCTCGTCAGGGTCTTCTCCAAACGGGGATAGGCCAAATGTTGATCCCGCTAAAGACGAAAGAATTGTACGTCCTGTCCAGCCTCGTCCTCCAAAGGGTTAGCCTCTCTTCAGGCCAGTATTTGGTGGAATGATGGGTGCTTGACACATGCAATATTACGTAAGAATAAGAAGTGGGAGATAGTATGTTAGAACATTTAGGTAGCGTAGACGCAATGCCTGCGCCGCTCGGTGGCGTCAACCCGGGCGAAGTGCGGCCGACACTTGCCGCAGAGGCATTGTACGGAGTGCTTGGCGCGGCTTGCGCTTTTGCCGACCAGACGCCTTCTAGTGGGGGCGGCGATAAACCAACCACCAAAACGAGTGACAGGCTGTTAGATAAGGTGCGAGACGCAAATAAGCGCTCTGCGGACGATGCCCGACAACGCGGAAACCCGACTCTCGACGCCAAGTAGGGTCTGTTATGTTACCGCGACGTGAGCTGTCGCCCATCTCGGTCGAGATGGGCGCGCTCGAAAGTAAGATAGAGCCGCTCGTATGCCGCGCTAATAGCTTGGTTGTTGACGGTTTGGCGTTGGCCGTGCCTCACTTTGCCGCGAAGGACCCGCAAAAGCCGGATACTGTGATACGAAGTACGCCAGAGCAAAGGAAACAAGCAACGGATACAATGCGAGTGATTGCACAGAGGAAAATTCTGCGTGGGGACAAAAATGAGAAGTGAGGATTTGCGGCGGCAGGCTTTGGCGAAAAGTCCGTAAACGACCTTCTGATTGAGCAGAGCCGGCGACGGCAGATTTATGTAGTAAGTTTGCGCACGGCGCTGTGTAGTGCAGCTTGTTCGGTTGTGGTCAAGTTGCCGCAGCCGAGGAGATTGGGTAGTTTACTTAGGAGCTCATTTACGGACTTTTCGCCCTTGGCTGTCAGCTCGAGTGTCTTGGCACGGCGATCTTGCTGGCATTCGGTCCGTATGACGAGGTCTTGCTCGACTAATCGATCGATGATGCCGGTAACGTTTGATGCGTCGCAGTGCAGCGCGCAAGCGACCTTCCCCATCGTCTCCTCTCCGCGCTTAATAGCATAGAGGGCTGACATTTGCGGGGGCGTAAGCCCGTGCGACTCTGCCAGCTTAAACATCGCGCTTTTAATTTTGCGCGCCAGACCGAGAAGGTCATCGCACAGTTGCTGGGATGGGGCTTCCATATCTTGATTATACCCTGGTAGCATGGGGTTTGTAAATTAATTGACAACCTCAAATATTTAGATATACTAGCTTGGTAAATCAAAAACAGGAGTCTTAATGTTACAGAAAGTAAAACACAAAGGTCTGGCGCTTGCCGTCCTTGCTGCCGCGCAGTTTATCGTGGTGCTGGACGCGACGATCGTCAATGTCGCTTTGCCTGCTATTCGCGACTCGCTCGGGTTTAGTAGCGACGCACAATTACAGTGGGCGGTAACCGCATACGCGCTGCTATTCGGTGGCTTTTTGCTGCTTGGCGGTCGATTGGCGGACTTATTTGGACGCCGTCGGATGTTCCTAGCGGGCGTATTTGTATTCGCGCTGGCGTCGTTGCTTGCGGGTATTTCACAAAACCCATCGCAACTTATCGTATTCCGCGCCCTGCAAGGTTTGGGCGGTGCTATGCTCGCCCCTGCTTCGCTGTCGTTGATGCTCTCTATCTTTAAAGAGGGGCCGGAGCGCAACAGAGCTTTGGGTATCTGGAGTATGGTTGCTGCCGGAGGCGGTGCCGTAGGTCTGATGCTGGGCGGCTTTTTGACTCAGTACGTGGACTGGCGCTGGATATTCTTCATTAATGTGCCGCTTGCCGCGATGATCATCGCAAGCGCGCTTAAGTACTTGCCAGAGGCGAAGCCGACCGAGCGTCAGCGTGTGGACGTACTGGGCGCCTTCCTTGTTACCGGTGGTGTGGTTAGCTTGGTGTATGGTTTGGTTATGGCCGAGGGCGGCTGGGGTCACAGCGAGACGATTATTCCGTTGATTATCGCTGCGGTACTTTTGGCCGGATTTGTCATCAACGAGCGTCTTGTTAAGCAGCCGCTCGTTCGACTCGGTATCCTTTTGCGCCGTAACGTGACCGGTGGTGTGCTGGTAATGTTATTTATGCCAGCCGCGATGTTCGGCATGTTCTTTTACATGTCTATTTACCTTCAGCAAATTTTGGGCTTTTCGCCTACGATGACAGGTATTGCTAACCTGCCCTTTACGCTGACGATTATCGCAGTTGCTTCGACATTGTCGCGTCATGTCGCCAAGATTAGCGCCAAAGCCGTTTTGGTGATTGCGCCGCTCTTGGTTGCCACTGGATTGCTATTCTTGGCGCGTATCCCTGTAGATGCTAACTACTGGACCGATATCTTGCCTGGATTTATTATGCTGGCTGCTGGTATGTCCTCGGTGTTTGTTGTAGGTACTATGGTGACTACCAGCGGTGTCGACCCTAAGGAGTCAGGATTGGTCTCTGGCTTGCTTAACACCGGGCAGCAGGTCGGTGGTGCAGTCGGACTTGCCGTATTGACGGTTGTTTCGACCACTGCGACCAAAACCTTTTTGACGCAAAATCAAGGCAACCCTGCGTTGCTGCAGGAAGCAATCGTTCATGGCTTCCACCAGGGGTTTAAGGTTGCCGCGTTGTTTGCGGTAGCTGCGAGCATTATCGCGTTGGTAGTGCTTAAGGTGCGCAAGCCATCCAAGAGCGATCTTGCTCACGAGGCCGAAAACGAGGCCGAAGCCTTGTCTGCGATCCCCGGCGTATAGCCTACGCACGCAGCACAAGGCGCACCGGAGCGGCAGTTGTTTGTCGCTCCGGTTTTACGTTATAGTAAAAGCATGTTAGCAGCAATTGTATCGGCAATCGTTGGGGTCATAGAGGGGCTAGTGGCGCTCAGATTTGTCTTTCGCCTCCTTGGCGCAAACCCCAGCAACGCGTTTGTAGATTGGATTTATCAGTGGAGTACCCCGCTCGTCTCACCGTTTGCAGGCATCTTTGGTCGGAACGCCACCATCAGTGGACAAGGTTTTGTCACGCAGAGCGTCTTTGACTGGACGGCACTCATCGCCCTAGTCGTCTACGCCATCATCGGCGGAATCGTCATCCGTCTCGTCGGCGGCTCCCGGTAGAATCGCCTATCCCGGATGCATCCAAAAAAAGTGTTAGGATTTTACTCTAGGCATATGACAAAACGTAAAAACAACAAGCTTATTGCAATTATTACCAACCGTAGTGCTGGTTCTGAACGGTTATGGTCGGCGCTGGTCATCACATGTATTAGCGCTATTGTCGCGATTTTTGCTTATTGGTTTTGGGGTGCCGTCGGCGAGGAGATGCAAGGCAACAGCTTTATCCCACGCTTAGCCACCCTCGGGGCGTATATTGCGAGTATTGGTGGTCTGACCAGTGCCCTGCTCTTATTGATCCGCCAGCCAGTTGCCGATCGATTGGTAACGATTGCTTCGCAAGTGGCTATTGTTTGTGGTATCGCGATGGCGGTCAATACCGTAGTGTATATCTTGGCTAACAGCGAGGGAGCCCGGGCACGTGAGCTCTTTGAGTCATTCATTGACTTTAATCGGGTCGAGATTGGCTCGTTCGGCTTTTCGATCACGGGTACGCTGACCGTTATTGCAATCGCGTTGGCTATTGCTGCCGCATCAAAAAACAAAAATAATAAGTGAGGCACGTGGCGGCTGTAATCCTATGGCTCCTCCCTCCTTTTTTCTCGGATGTCGCTCCAGTTATGCTTACTAGAGTATGTACGCGTCTTGATGAGGTTATTTCGAATTCGCTTTGTCGCACTCGGTGTGTCGCGGTTTGGTCATCGCCAGTGGGTCGTAGATTTGTTTGACACCATATGCGTGATGACATACCCTATAGGGGTATAGGAGAGAAAAATGGATCACAATGAGATGGATGGACACGAGCACGGCCATCATGGCACGCATGGAAGTAGCATGGCGGTTAGCGCTACCCTGCACTGTTTGACGGGGTGTGCGATTGGCGAGGTGCTGGGGCTGGTGATTGGTACGATATTTGGGCTGGGCACGGGTACGACTGTCGCATTGGCCGTGTTGCTGGCGTTTGTGTTTGGCTTTGCGCTTTCTGCGTTGCCGCTAGTTAGAGCTGGTGTCGGGTTTTTTGCGGCGTTATCTGTGGTGGCCGTTGCTGATACGTTGTCGATCGCAACTATGGAGGTCGTTGATAATCTGGTGATGTTTGCCATCCCTGGCGCGATGCACGCGGGTTTGGTTAATCCGCTTTTTTGGATCAGTATGCCTATCGCCCTGGCCGCAGCGTTTTTTGTCGCCCTGCCCGTCAACAAATCTTTGCTACATCATGGAAGGGGTCATGCACTTACTATGGACTTACTACGTAAACACAGCGGCCACGGTCACCATCATTAAGGAGATAGCATATGAAGTATGGATACGCAGATGCCAAGCCGGAACTACAAAAGCGCCTTAGCCGCATTGAGGGTCAAGTAAGAGGCATTTCAAAAATGGTGCAAGACGACAAGTATTGCATCGATATATTAACGCAAGTGAGCGCAGTTAAGGCGGCTATGGATAAAGTGGCACTAGAACTGCTGCGCGACCACGCGCGCCATTGTTTGGGTAGCGGCGCTAATCACGATCATAATGACACCGACAAGGCCGACGAACTAGTCGGCGCCATTAGCCGCATGCTATAAGCTAACACAAAGGATACGAATATGGATACAAAATCGCTACTGTATGGATTGATAGGCTTTTTCGTTGGCGGCCTGCTGGTCGCAACCGCAGCTACAACGTTTGATAAGCCGCATTATCAGATGAACGACATGACTGCCGAGCTAAATAAGAAAACCGGCGATGATTACGACAAAGCCTTTATCGACCTGATGATCGAGCATCACCAAGCGGCCATCGATATGGCAACGTTATCGAAAGACAATGCAAAACATCAAGAAATAAAGCAGCTTTCTGGCGAGATAATCACTGCTCAGCAAGAAGAAATCGATCATATGCGGCAGTGGCAGCAAAACTGGGGGTATTAAGGTAGCGCGCCAATTGTCATAGATATAGTGCGATAAAGTTCATAGTGTTGGCGATGCCGCTATTGGTAACCTACTTGGCAGACGCGCTGAGGTCGCGTCCGCAGAAGTTGCTGTAGAGTTATAACAGCATACAATGTGCATATTATACAATTTTAGTGTATAATTGCCCTATTCTGACACGCCAGCTATCGCGGCATAAGCAGTGAGGCTGGAGTAACGCACAATATGGCATTTTACGAATACATACACAGGCTACGATTTGTCATTACCGGCTCGCTGGTACTTGCAGGTGCATTTGTAGTTTGCGTACTGATAACTCTTGTCGGCCCCCAAGATGTCCAGGCCAAGACGCCCAAGAAAGACTCTTCGACCCGAGCTCTGGCAGCGGCAAGCGTGTACGATGGGCCAAACGCGGTAACCGGCAGCATGATGAGTACGGTGTATACCTTAAGCGAGAATCTCGACGAGATGGCTCGCTCTTCTTTTGTAAAGATTCACTCTTTTGCGTCCACGGTGGTTGGCGGTGGAGAGATGCTGGCTCGCGGTGCCCAGAACGGTGTTATGACCGTGGTTATGGGCACTGGCAAGGGGGTGGTGGCAGTAGGCAAAGGTGTAGCCAACGCGACGGCGTTTGCGGGTAGCGCGCTCGGTAAGGGCGCCGGGTTTATGTTTGGGCTCCCTGTTGGCGTTATGACCGTCGCCTCGAACGCGCCGACGCTTGAGAATATTGTTCGACCCGCGCATAGCGAAGAGCTACAGATTATTGACCCCGCTTCGCCGGAGCTATTGGCTGCGCTTGCGGCGATGCCGCCAAAAGAACGTCCGCCTATCGAAACACCACAGGTGGTGCCCGACAACACCGGTCCGATCTGGCCGATTAACGGGCGAATTACCGCAGGCTTTGGCGTTCCGCATCGCCCCTTCCAGAACACGCACACAGGGATTGACATCAGTAGTGGAAACAGGTCGGGCGTAACGCCGGTCAAGCCCTTTAGGCCGGGCAAAGTCATCGACGTGATAAACATCCGAACCGGCTACGGCAAGCACGTGATTGTCGATCATGGCAATGGGTTGACCTCGCTCTACGGTCACCTCGCGTCGATCAACGTGCAGGTCGGACAAGAAGTGGGCATTGACACGGTACTTGGGCATGAAGGTACGACGGGCATGTCAACCGGCACACACCTGCACTTTGAAATTCGTGTAAATGGTAAGGTGGCCAACCCTGGACAATTTGTTGGTGGCCACCCGTAAGATTTGTGTATGTTCGCTCTTGGCGTCAGGTTAGGCTAACGCGAAGAGTGCTTGCGGAACATGTAGCCAGCCAGAGGAACCGACACGGCCAAGATGGCAAGGCTCCATATGACGGCCAGCCATCCGTGGTTACCCATGGGGGTTCCGATGAGGAGTGCGCGCATTGCTTCGATAATGTGCGTGACAGGCTGATTTTCGGCAAAGACTCGCAGTACTGTTGGCATGCTCTCGGTTGGCGCGAATGCGCTACTGGCGAAGGTGAGCGGGAATATCAGGACAAATGTCATCCACTGGACTGCCTCGATTGATTTTGCCAGCAATCCTACGATTGCCATGAGCCACGACAATGCGTAGGTAAACAGCAGCAAGATGCCGAACACAAGCACCCAGTCTGTAACGCTGGCGGTCGGACGAAAGCCGGTGGCCAAACCTACAAGTACGACGATTACGGTTGATACAGTGTTACGTACTAGGTCAGCGACGGTATGCCCGACCAAAACGGCCGAGCTAAACATTGGCATTGAACGGAAGCGGTCAATAATACCGCGTTGAAGGTCGGTTGCAACCTCGATCGCGGTGTAAGTGGCGCCAAACGCTGCGGTCTGCACCAATATGCCTGCCATCAAAAAGTTGGCGTAGCTTGGGCCGCCGGTGTCGATTGCGCCGCCAAAGACGTAGCGGAACAATAGGTAGAACATAATTGGCATAAAAGCCGCCGACAGGAGCTGGTCGAAGTTTTTGACAATGTGCATGGCGCTGCGCCATATCAGGACGCGGGCGTCAGAAAAAATCCAGTACAGCTTGCTGCGTTGCTGAGGTTTGATTGTTGCCGTGGTGTTGCCGGATTCCATTACTTCTTCCTTCCTGTGTGGTCTGTGTCGGTTTCGTCTGCGGTTGCCTGGTGCCCAGTTAGCTTGAGGAATACGTCATCAAGCGTAGGTTTGTGAAGCGAGAGTCCCTCGACATTGAGTTTGTTGTCGTCCAGTAGCTCGAGTAGTTTTCGCAATCCGCGTACACCGCCGTCATGTGGCACGCTCATGGTGTGACGATCTTCGTCGACTTGCGCCGATGGGTCAGTGATGACGGTTCTGGCTTTTTTGAGGTCACTCGGGGTGCTAAAAGTCAGTTCGATGCGGTCTTTGCCAACCTTGGCCTTTAGCTCGTCGGTTGTGCCTTCGGCGATAACTTTGCCGCCGTCGATGACCGCAACACGGTCCGCGAGCAAATCGGCCTCTTCGAGGTACTGCGTCGTCAACAATATGGTTGACCCCTGCTTGGTGAGCCCCTTGATGATCTCCCACATAGCTATGCGCGAGCGCGGGTCCAAGCCGGTGGTCGGCTCGTCTAAGAAGACGATCGCCGGACGTGCGATAAGGCTGGCGGCCAGGTCGAGTCGCCGGCGCATACCGCCGGAGTACGTCTTGGCGGCGCGGTCGGCGGCTTCGACGAGGTCAAACTGCTTGAGCAGTTCTTCGGTGCGCTCTGCCGACTCTTTGCCGCTGAGGTGATACAAACGTCCGATCATGCGCAAGTTTTCGCGCCCGGTTAGGTATTCGTCAACGGCGGCGTATTGACCGGTGAGGCCGATAGTGCCGCGAACGCTGTTTGCGTCTTTGATAACATCGTAGCCCTCGATGGTTACCTGCCCGTCATCGGGCTTGAGGAGCGTTGATAAAATTCGCACCGTGGTGGTTTTGCCCGCTCCGTTGGGGCCAAGCAGCGCCATAATGGTGCCGCGCTTTATTTGTAAATCGAGGCCGCTCAGTACATTTACTTTGCCGTAGGATTTGCGAACTCCTTTGGCGACGATAGCATATTGATTGTTAGACATTTTGGTATTGTATCATCCGTGGTTAATAATTTTGACATCAAAGATATATGCAAATTGTAATTTTTTGTGTGCAAAAACAAAACATAAGCGTTATAATTTTTACAAATGGGCAAAGCAAAAAAGGACGTTGGGGTAACGCTACTCAAAGACCATGCTACGTTTAGAGTGTGGGCGCCGTTTGCTCATGCCGTAGACGTGACTGGCGAGTTTAATGCCTGGGCCCGCGACTCTATGCTAAGCGAGGGCGACGGTTACTGGGTCGCCGATATCGATAACGTAGAGCCCGGTCAGGAATATAAGTTTGTGATTCATACCGAGAGCGGCGAGCTACTACGTAACGATCCTCGCGCCCGCCATGTCACAACCAACCGAGGTAACTCGGTTGTGGTTGACGAACATTTTGAGTGGACGGACGAAGGTTTTGTGATGGTGCCGCAAAACCAGCAGGTCATATACGAGATGCATGTCGGGACACTTAACCGCTCCGATCCCGCAGCAATCGGCACATTTACGGATGCGGCCGATAAGCTGGATTATCTGGCCGATCTTGGCGTGACCGCTATCGAGCTTATGCCGATTAGCAGCATGGAAAACGACGACGGATGGGGCTATAGCCCGGATTACATGTACGCGATCGAGACCCTATACGGCAACCGCCAGTCGTTTAAGCGCTTTGTAAACGCCGCACATCAGCGTGGGATCGCCGTTATTTTGGACGTGGTATATAACCACGTGGGCCCGGGCGATAACGATTTATGGCAATTTGACGGATGGAGCGAGGACGGAAAAGGCGGCATCTACTTTTATAATGATTGGCGCTCGCACACCCCTTGGGGCGATACGCGCTTGGATTACGGCCGCCCCGAAGTGCGCGAGTTTGTGCTGGACAACGTAAAGATGTGGCTGCACGATTGCCATATTGACGGCCTGCGCCTGGATTCGACTGGGTATATGCGTAACGTGCAGGGCAACGATGATGATTCGGCAAACGATATACCGGATGCGTGGTACCTGCTGCAAGAAGTGACTTCTCGCGCCCGCAAGATTAAGCCCTCTGCCCTGATGATTGCCGAGGATTTTGGCAGCAACGCGTATCTGACCAAGGCGCGCAAGGACGGCGGCGCAGGTTTTGCCTCGCAGTGGGAGGTAGGATTTCCGTATATCATGCGGCAGTTATTAGACAGTCCCGACGATGCCAGCCGTAACCTGGGCGAGCTAGAGACGATACTCGCCCACAATTACAATGAGGATGTTTTTCAGCGTGTAATTTATAGCGATTCACACGATAGTGCGGCCAACGGCGGTGCGCGCCTCAACGAAGAGATAACTCCCGGCGACCCGGACAGTCTGTATGCTAAGCGGCGCTCGCTCTTGGCTTTGGCGCTGGTGCTGACGGCGCCCGGCGTTCCGATGCTGTTCCAAGGGCAGGAATTTTTGCAGGGCGGCAGCTTTAATGATTGGCAGGCTTTGGATTGGGAGCGCGTCGACAAGCTTTCGGGCATGGTGTTGGCCTGTAAGCACCTGATCGCTTTGCGCAAAAACCAGTACGACAACACGCGCGGACTCACCGGCCAGTCGTTCCGTGTTCTGCATCTTGACCAAGACAGTAAGGTTTTGGCGTATCACCGCGCAGACCAGGGCGGTGCCGGCGACGATGTTGTCGTGGTGTTTAATCTCGCCAACCGTACCCAAAAGGATTATGTAATCGACTTCCCCGCGCCCGGTACATGGACCGTGCGCTTTAACAGCGACTGGAAGGGTTATAGTCCCGATTTTCGGGACACGGTATCCGGCCCGGCGATATGCGAGACCGACTCTGCGCCAGTAACGCTGGCTCCTTACTCCGTTTTGATTTTTTCGCAGGACTAGTTCCGCGCCGTCGCCAGGTAGGTGAAGTACGGCATCTTTAACTTGCGTTATGTAATACTCGTCACAGACTTGTAGGCAAAGCTGCGCGATACTAAAGACTGATTTAGTGAGGAGGGGGTTATGACGCATTTGCCCACATCTAGCGAACTTACAGAGCTAGAGATTTTTACCGAGCCAAACTGCGTGAGTATATACTCACCGGCAGTTGATATGGGTGGCACGCGGGGCGATAATCCTGCGCGTATCGAGCTAAAGAATCTTTTAAACCAAGCAGAGAACGAGTTATTGAGTCTGGGCGCCGAACCTGGCGAAGCAAATCAAACACTTGAACGGGCGCGAGACGTGATAGGCAGGCCTGACTTTCGTCCGCTGGGACGGCAAAGTTTTGCACTGTTTGCCCACCCTGCTCTTTTTCGTTTGTATAATATGCGAGCCGAACTGCCGCAGATCGTCAGTGTTGGCCAGGGGTTTTATCTTGAGCCCTTGCGCGAGGTGGTGAGTAATAATATCCAATATCTTGTCTTGGCGCTCAGTCACCATCACGTGCGCATTTTGGAGGGAGACCGCTACGGATTGCGCGACCTTGCGCTCCGCAACTTTCCAGAGAACATGGAGGAATCGCTAGGTATAGACGAGTACCCAAAGGCGTGGGAGACTCACCCTATTGGCCAGGGTGGCGGCCGAGGCTCCGAAGGGTTTCACGGCCAATATAATGTCCGCCAAACTGACAAGCAAATGTTGTTTTTGTTCTTTCGCAAGATCGATAAGAGTCTGCACAGGTTTTTGCAGCAGCGGCAAGAGCCCGTAGTGCTGGCAGGAGTCGAGTACTTGCTGCCGATTTATCGCAAGGCAAACACCTCGCCATACCTACTGCCCGGTACTCTCACAGGTAACTTCGAGCATGACACGCCCGAACAGATCCACCAGCAGGCATGGGAGTTAGTTAAACAAGTGGAGGGTATGGCATGACGCTCGATACACGTACGCTGCCGGGTGCGCTTGCGGTGCGCATCCCGGTGGACGGCCAATGGCTCGACGCCGACTTAGAGGTTCCGGCTGGTGCAAAAGGGTTAATTGTGTTTGCGCACAGTGTGGGTAATGGTCGGCGGAGTTCACACACGCTTACGGTGGTACGCCGATTACACGCGCATGCATTTGGGACGCTATCAGTTGACTTGTTGACAGAGGACGAGAGCCGTAATTTTCGCTCGCAGTTTGATACTGATCTGCTTGCCGAGCGCTTATCCGCTGTACCCGACTGGATCGGGCATGAGCTTGTCGGTCAAAATTTGCCAGTGGGTTATCTGGCAACAAGTACGGCCGCAGCAGCGGCGCTGCGGGTTGCGGTCAGCGCCCAAGATATAGTACGAGCCGTCGTGACCAGAGGTGGCCGCGTGGACTTGGCCGAGGATGTCCTGGAGGAGCTGCAAATTCCGACCCTGCTCATCGTTGGGCAAAACGACTACGGCGTGCTCGAGGCAAACCAAGAGGCGTTTCTAAAGATGACCTGCAAAAAGGAACTAGCGGTATTGCCGCATACATCACATTTGCTCGAGAAGTCCAGCGCCCTAGATCGAGTGGCGGTCGCAGCCGCCAGGTGGTTTAATACATACTTAGATAATGGTACATCACACAATCGGCGCACAAGACCTGGGAATTGATCTTGCTTCCAAGCAGGAGTCGGCTTTGTTCCGCTGGTTTTTGGCGTGCCTGCTTTTTGGCAAGCCGATCCAGCAGCAGGTTGCACGCCGTTCGTACGAGGTGTTGGTCGAGGCAGGTGTAGATTCGGTTGATGCTCTGGCCAGCCGCACGTGGGATGATCTGGTGGAGCTGCTTGATCAAGGACATTACGTTCGCTATGACTACTCGACTGCCACAAAGCTGCTCGAGATAAGTCGGACGCTTAAGGAGCAGTATGGTTCGGTGTCAGAACTTGTTGCGTCGTCGCCAGATGCACGCGAGCTAGAACAAAGACTACGGGCGTTTAGGGGGGTTGGTCCGACCACCGCGGCGATTTTTGTGCACGAGGTCGCGCCCATTTACTTTGACGCGCCAAATTCTCATGATTATGACGCGGCGGTTGCGGCAGCTGCGGTGCTGCAAAAGCATGGTTTTGAGGCATACATCATCGGAGGTGCGGTGCGCGATTTGCGCTTGGGCAAACGACCCAAGGACTTTGACCTCGTCACCAATGCCACTCCCGAGCAAATCGCCAAAATGGGTGAATTTGCAAGGTCATTGTACAAAGATACCGCCCAAGCCTTTGGCGTGACTCGGGTGCGATATGCGTACAGGGGTGTCGAGAGTGAGCTCGAAATTGCTACGTTTCGTAAGGACATTGACTCGCATTTGGGGCGTCGCGCCACAAAGGTAGAGTATTCCACGCTGCAAGATGATGTCATGCGCCGCGACTTTACGGTCAACGCCCTAGCGCTTAATCCTGCCACTGGCCAAGTGATCGATTATGTTGACGGCGTTGCTGATCTTGAGGCGCGCACCATTCGCTTCATTGGAGACCCCGAGCGCCGCATCGCCGAAGACCCCCTACGTATTGTCCGTGCCATACGCCTAAAGAATCAGCTTGGGTTTATGTATGACGAACAGACAGCCAATGCGATCACGGAGGCCGTGCAACACGGCGAGGTCGAGAAAATTGCTACCGACCGCCTGCGCGACGAGTTAACTAAGATGTTCGTCCATCCTACTCGGCGACGTGCATTAATGGATCTGGACACGTTTGGTATTCTTGACCGGGTTTTGCCAGAGGTTACCGACGGCAAGCAAACCAAACAGCCGCGTCACTATCATGCCGAGGGTAGCGTATGGAAGCACCAGTTACTCATCTTTGATTACCTGCCTGATCACCCGAGCCGGCGATTGGTATGGGCAGCGCTACTGCATGATATCGGCAAAGTGGCGACCGCACATTCACCGGACGGCACGCAGTCTGGACTGCAGTTTAACGAGCACTACACGGTGGGCGCGGACATGGCGCGGACAATCCTTAATCGACTTAATTTCTCTAAGCGTGACATCGCTGACATTACGTGGATGGTGCATTATCACATGGCTATCGATGATTTGCCCAATATGCGCCCGGGGCGGCGTCGTCATATGCTTGGGCATCCTGCGTTCGAGGATTTGCTCGAGCTTCACCGTGCAGATGCAGCGGCAAGCTGGCGGCCTGATCATCCTCATGGCGTAAAGCCCGAGTTTAAAGAGATAGAGCGCCTGTGGCATGAGTACCAATCGTCGCCGCCAGAACTTCGTCAGCCGTCGCTCAAGCGTGACTTGGGTATCGACGGCAATTGGCTCATTAAGCAGTTTGGCGGCGAGCACAAGCTGACTGGTGCGGCGATTGGTTCTGTATTGGCCGAGCTGGATGAGTATTATCAGGATACGGGCGAGTCAGACCGCGAAGTGTATGTCGAGCGCGCGCATAAGCTACTCGATGAGCTGTAGCCGATTCTAAGAAGATCTACGTCTTTAGCGCTCGCCTGATTGGCGCTGCACTAGACGCTGTGTTTAGCGTGTCGACGGTGTTTGATACGTCGGTGAGTTACGTGATATAGGTAGCCGCCTACAATCGCCAAGCAGACGACCATCACGATATCACCAGGGCCGGTTTCGGGCAGGACTTCTGCGTCGCTGACGACCTCGGGAACGGGTTGACTCTCTGGGGCTTGGGTTGAGCCTGGCGGAGTAGCGACCGGGACAATCTCGGGCTCTTCTTTGGTCGGCTTAACAACTGTCACCTTCTTTTTGGCGGTGGCTTTGACGGGGTTGCCGCATGCGGCAAGGATAGCGTACTTAAATTCGCCTTTTTCCATGACGACGAATGCAGGAATGGACTCGATGCGGAACGAAACGCTTGGTTTGCGGGTGTAGAATATGCTGCCGCCTGCGGTCGTCTTGGTGCTGCCGGCAATGAATTCCCTGCCCGCGGTAACTGCGTTGGTCGCAACAACCGTACTGCCAATTTTGACATCGCCGTTTTTGTAGACGCGGCCGATCTGGGCGGTCTTGCCTATGTTGTTGATGTCGGCGCTACTGATTCCAAAATCGCTGTACAGTGCTTTTACCCCCTTGTACGAGGTGTTGTTGTAGTCTTTCTTTAGCTCGTTGGTACTGAGCGAGCCGCATGGGATAACGGCGTTGGTGTCGCAGTCGCGTGGCGAATTAATGCTCAATGCGCTGACCGGAATAATCGGGCCAAATGTCATTAATAGGACAATGCCGGCAAAAGCGCCGATGCCCATGCCATGAACGAATTTGGGAGTTAGGTGATACAGTCGCTTAGCGTGGTGACGCACGCCTTTGGGTTGTTGTTTGGTTTTTCGTTTTGTTTTTTGCATAGTTTTTACCTTAAGCGTATTATATCGCATTGTGCAAGCCCTGGGAAGTTTTGACTATTTTACCGACATGTTTGTCTCTGTAAAAGGAGCACGGAAAACGCCAAAGGAACGTTGTCTTGTTTTCCTTGCGCACTATAGCCGAATCTCCTTTCACAGAGATAAACATGTCGGCTGGCGCGTCCCCCAGTGTTTTATTGCCGGGCGAGCATAGTCTGCACGTCTGCGGCGGTAACGTGGATCTGTCCGCCAGGTTGTACTTGCTGCGCAAGCATTTGATTGGCCACGATGTTTTCGACGACGCGCTGCACGATGCGCCGCATTGGACGTGCGCCAAGCCGAGGATCGTAGCCGGCTTGAACCAGCAAATATTTGGCGTTGTCATCGACAAATACGGAAACCTTTTGGACGGCAAGATTTTTGTTGACGCCCGCCAGAATGAGGTCGACGACTTGCAGTAGTTCTTGTGGTGTAAGCGGACGGAACAAGACGATTTCGTCAAAGCGATTAAGGAATTCGGGGCGGAAGATGTTAGCTTGGATAAGCTCGTCAGTAAACTGCCGCTCAAATTGCTCGAGCTGCTGCCCTGCCTCGACATGTTGACGTATGCGGTCGGCACCGGCGTTGCTGGTGGCGACAATAACCGCATCGCGGAATGACACCTCGTGGTTGTTTACGTCCCGTAATATCCCCTCGTCGAGCATTTGCAGTAAAGTGTTGAGGACGTTGGGGTGGGCTTTTTCTATCTCATCTAGCAACACAACACTAAAGGGGTTGCGCGAAATTTGAGCGGTTAGGCTATGTTGATCTTGGCTGGCATCGGCGATCAGGCGCTGAACGTCGCCCTCGCCTGTATATTCATTAAGGTCAAGTCGTACCAGTTTGTCCTCGCCGCCAAAGAACACGGCTGCAACACTTTTGGCGAGTTCGGTTTTACCTACGCCGGTCGGTCCCAGGAACAAGAATGTGCCAATGGGGCGGCTGGTATTGCGCACGCCTGCGCGGGCGCGACGAAGCGCATCGCTGACTACCTGGACAGCGCGGGTTTGGTTGATCATGCGCTGGTGGATGAGCTGCTCGAGGTTAAGGAGGGTCTGGCGCTCGGCGCTGGTGTCGGCGGTGCTGACGTTGATCCCCTGAGTTTGCTGGATTGCTTGCTCGACAGAGCGTTGGGTGACCATGCCCTGCTCGGCAAAACCAGCTGCCGCCTCGAGGAGTTTGACAGCCTTGCCGGGCATGGCTTGCTCTGCCAGGTAGCGACTGCTCAGTTGGTAAGCGGCGGTCAGCGCCTGATACGTGTAAGTCGCCTGGTGTTGATACTCAAATATCGGGAGCTCGTCTTGCATGGCAAGCATGGTTTCGGCTTCGTCGGTTGGCGGAATGGCAACACGATTAAGGTATTGCGCAAGTGACGGATTGGCTTGCGCGATATGTACCCACCGTTGTTCGTCCATCGCAAGGATAATCTTGAGTGCTCCGCCCTCAAGTATTGGCATAAGGATGTTGCTCATGTCTACTGAGCCAGTTCCGTCCTCAAAGAATAGCTGCGCGTCGTCTAAGAATAAGATGACGTTCTTGGCTGATAATGCTTCGTACGCTAGGCGCTGCACTAACTCTTCTAGTTCACCTCGTCCGCGTGCGCGAGAGATAAGCGTCGAAGGGTCAAGCGCGATAATTTGTCGGAATCGTAGTTCTTCTGGAACGTCACTCGATCCCGAGAGAAGTTTTTTGGCCAGTGCCCGAACAAGATTGCTTTTACCGCTACCCAGTGGTCCCACTAAGGCGGCATTACGGCGTCCACCGCTACTAAGATTGTGCATGATTTGCAGCAGTGTGGCCTGGCGGCTTGGGAGGTCGGTATCAAGCAGTCCGCGCAGGTTGATGTGCTCGCTCATATTCTGACCGAATTGCGTAAGTAAGGGTGTGAAACCAAACGACCAGTCGCGGCCGATGCCGCCGTCGCTCTGCTTGTTTTTGCGGTCTGCTATAAGGTTCGTGAAGTGTTCATACCATCGGACGCCCGCGATAATGTCTTTGTCGTCTAGCTTGATTGCGGCAAGTTGTTGGGCAGCAGTAGGCGAGGCAGCGACGATGGCTGCGGCAACGACTGCGCTGCTGATGTTTTGCATGCCGATTTGCGCGCGGATCGCCTCGGCTGCTTGCCAGATTGCCGCTGTATCCTCTTTACGATCGCTAGATTGGGCGAGTATAGACCCGATACCTAGACGTATAATCAGAAATTGTCCACCTTGTACGTGCACTAGCGCATCGACTATTTGCCGCGGCGACGGATCGCGCGGCAGTATGCCTAAGATATCGGCGTCGAGCAGCCCGTCAATCGTTGCCGATTGTTGCGGCGGTATATCGCGCAGCGACCGACCAAAGGCTGCGACCATCCAAAAAGGCGCGGCCAGGCCAGCCAATAGCCAGCCCAAAGCAACATCCATTAGCAACGACAACGCCAAGCCGGCGATGGCTATTAGCGTGCCCGCCAGCATCAAAAGTATGTATACGTCTTTTGATGCCAAGTGATAGTGGTGTGCCCAGCGCGCGCGCTGCGCCCTAGGGCTGTTGTAGTTAAATGAATTGCTGTTCATCAGAGTGTCCATCCAGTTAGGGCGAAGAGTAAGCCGACTACCGGCAACAGCGGTACAAGCGGCCAGAGAAGCAACTGTATCAGACTTACTAGTCCAACGACTACCGTAGTAAGTAATCCAAAAATGATCATCATGCTTCTCATGAATGCGCCAACAAAGCGCGAGAATAATCTATCCAAAAATGCCTGAAACTGAACATTCGCCGGCCCCTGCACCTGCCCGGCCGAAATCTGGCGGAACGGCGCAAACAGCGTCCGCGCGAGCGTGCCAATAGAGAACGCCCGAAGCACCGCGCCTACACGATCGCTTACACGTCGGGCAGCCTGAGCCCAGCCGGTGCCGTACCACCAAGAAAGAAGCGCTAGCACAATCATGGCCTCATTATATCAGGTGTGTTATCGTTTGCGACAAGGCTACCTAAACTATGTGATGTAGAGGCGCGATAGTCGACTTTGCAAAGCGTAGATAGTTGTTATAATTGGGCCATATGCAAATGATGAGTAAGCTTTCACAGTTTCGGATTCTTGGTATATCAATCCTGTTGGCAGGTGCTTTTGCCGGCGCTAAATGGATGATGTCTGTTTTGGGATGGGAGCCAATTGCCCTGGACCGGCTGCACACGAGCGTCATCTCGGGCGCGGTGTTTGTGATTGGTTTTTTGCTTGCCGCGACGATTCGCGACTACAAAGAGGCCGAGACGATTCCGGCCGAAATTGCTGCGACTATAGAGACCATGTGCGAGGATGCCGCATCGATCAAGCAGAATTATCCTAAATTTGACCTCAACTCATACGAGAAGCAGCTTCAAAAAGTAGCCAAAAGTCTGGCTGCGGACCTGCGCAACAGCAAAAGCCACGTTGCCCGTCACCAGTTGCATGAACTGAGCCTTTTGTATGCAGGCATGGAAAAAGCCGGGGTGCCTGCTAACTTTATCGTTAAACTTAAGCAACAGCAGGCGTCGTTGGTTCGCCACCTTTTTCGAGTCAATTACATCCAGCGCATTACGTTTATCCCGTCGGCGACCGTCCTGGCCTGGTCAATTATCATTATCTGTATCGCACTTCTTTTGCTTACCAAGATGGACTCGTTTGGGGGAGGTCTGGTTATCAATTCAGCGATCGTCTTCATACTTCTGTATGTCACGCTATTGATAGAGGTGATTAAGACGCCGTTCCAGGACGAGGGCAAGACAAAAGATGACGTGAGTCTCTTTTTACTGGATCGCACGATCTCTCATCTTAACGACAAACGTTCGTAATCTTACCGGAGGTAGGATTGCCATTGTCCTTATGTCTTACTATTACGTGTACAATGAAGCTATGGCAGAACAAAAAATATCTGATGGTACCGTACACAAAATGCAGGCAGACATGCGCGAGGCGCTGATTGCCGACCCTAAGGTGCTTGCGGCATGGGAGGATATCACGCCGCTGGCGCGTAACGAATATGTCTGTTGGGTCGAAAACGCCAAACATATCGAGACGAGGACGCGCAGAATACAAAGAACCTGCGAGGAGCTTTTGGACGGCATGCGCCGCCCCTGTTGTTGGCTGGGTTGTATCCACCGCAGCGACAAGGAAGTGAGTCCCTCGGTGCAAGCAATACTGTCCAGAAAATCCCAGCAGTAGCCTTTATTCTCGCATACTTACGCTTTTCTGAGCAGCACAGATTGAAAATGGAGGCCAGACTGGTCATTGCCGATATCGATTGCCGCAAAGTCGACAATTTCAAAATATCTTTGAACGATGTTTTTTAGATCGGTATCGCTCAAAAACGAAAAGTAGCGCGGCAGATCGACGCGCGATGGATCGGTTATTGTCTCTTGCTGGGTTGGGCCACCGTAAACCCCATAATAAAACAGTCCATTGTCCTTGAGTGCATCGCGTACGCCAACCAGCACTTGCTCGAGATCTTCCGGTGGTACGTGCAGGAGGACGTTCATCGAGTATACGGCGTCAAACTGCTGACCGAGCGATGTAATATCGTAGAGGTCGAGCACTTTGGCTTGTATGCCCGATTCCTGACATGCTTTGACCATTCCGGGCGACATGTCGGTCGCGAGCACATCAAAGCCTTGCCTGGCAAAGAATCTTGCGTCTACCCCTGCGCCAGCGCCAAGCTCTAGGATGCTCTTTTTGTTTTCGTTATTTAAATGATCGACAAAATTTTGCCGTGCTTCGGCCTTCCAACCGCTCCGGTCAGAGACTTTACTTCTTCTGCTTGCATCCACGTCGTAGGCTACTACCAGTTGCTGTTTGATCGAGGATGTAGATTGCATGTAGTTAGAATAGCACCAACACTTGCGTCGCGGAATAGACTTGAGGCGGAGCGTTTTTGAGGAGTCTACAGCTGCTAGCGTTTACGGAACCAAAGGCGTGGCATGCGATTTGTGTAGAGTAAAAAGATTACCGCTGAGGCGATGACAACAATACTGCCAATGACTACATATTTAATGATCTGCACGAGACGGTTTGTGGTGGTTTCGTGCGCGTCTGGATTGTTGTTAACAAAGACGACCCGCTCTAGATCCTCGATGCGTCCATCCTTGTAGTAGGTTTTTTGCAGGATTGTACGCTTGCCGTCGGCAACGTTGGTGGTGTCGAATGTAAAAGGTGGCTCGGTTTTGGTTGCGACCAAAGTGCCGTCTACGTAAAATTCGACCTTTTGTACTGATGCCTCGACTTCTTTGTCTGTAACGAGCTTGGAATCAAGCGCAACGTTTCCTTGGACAACTGTTTCGTCGGTAGCGGGTACGGCGACCTTTTCGCCTGTCGTGCTTGTAACTACCGGTGCTTTGGGCGCGTTTGGCGGCGGGGTGCTGTTGCTTGGTGCTGGGTTGCCGCCGTTGTCTGCGGGCTTGGCGTTATCGACCTGCACGCCTACGGTAGCGCTATTGCCTACGTTGCCTGCAGCGTCATGTGCTTTAACCTGCAGATTGCGCGCACCGTTGGCGACGGTCTTAGTGTCCCAGGCTATATGGTATGGAGCGCTAGTATCTTCGCCGACCTGGTTGCCATCAACATAAGCCACTACTTTTGTTACGCCAACATTGTCCGAGGCGTTAGCAGCGATCGTTACGGTGCCGCTTACCTTTTGGTTGGCCGATGGGGCTGTGATGCTTACGCTCGGAGCGGTGGTGTCGCCAGTTGGCGGCGGAGGCGGAGGCGGCGCGGTATTGGCCAGTTGATATAAGCGAACATAGTCGACCTCGAGTGTGCCAGGCAGGTCTGCCACCAGGTTGCCGTCTACATAGCCGGATGGCGTGTCGCGTCCGGTGTAGCCGTGCGTGTGGTAGGCGAGGCCGTTGCCGCCCATCGCGAGGTTAAGAATGATTGATTTTTCGTAGTTAAAGACGGTCGAGAACGGAATAGACGGGCAACCCATTGCTGATGTACAAACTTTGTTTTCTAGTGTGGTTGTACCATTGGATTCGTAGCGGCGCACCTCGTTACCGTCAAAGTAGCGAACTGCCCTACCGTTGACATACCAGGTAATGCGGTCGGCTTCCCACAGCAAGCCAAAGGTGTTGTAGTTGGTCATGCCACCTGTGTAGTTGGCGAATGTGGTAGGATCATTCATTTGAGTGCCAAAGTTGCTGGTACCGCCGTAGGCGCTGTTGGTCTTCATGTTATAGACGTTGGCTGCCGTCATGCAGCTGGTCTTTCCCTCGCATTTGTAGTGCATGGTTCCAAAGGTAGCGTCCGGCCGGGTACCGTACATCTCGCTAATGTCGTATTCGCCATAGTCCGGCCAACCGGGGGTAGATCCGTCGCCGGGGCCGACGAGCCAGAAGGCCGGCCAGTAGATATTGCCTTTTGGTGCCTTCATGCGCGCCTCTATATACCCTTGGCGAAACTTAAACTTCATCGGTCCGCCTTGGGCACGTGTGGTCACCGTCCCAGACGTAAAGTAGTAGGTGTTGTTGCCGGTGTCGGGATTGGTACCGCCGCAGGTAACGGTCTCGCGTTTGCCGGTTATCCTAAGGGCTCCGCCACTTACCGTTACATTGGCGGCCATCGAGCATTCGTCCTGATTGTTGCCTCCGCCAAAGTTGCTGTTATTGAGGACGTTCCATTTGCTTGTGTCGAGTCCCGTGTTGAATTCGTCCGCCCACACTTGCTTCCACTCCTTGCCCGATGGTGCCGGCGGTAGGGCTGATGTGTGGTCGCTTCTGCTGATGACTCCCATGAACAATACTGCCCCGAGCACAAGAACAACCAGACCGCTCAGATGGAAATGCCAGTAGTCCCGTACATGACGGACAACTTTAACATGCCGTGGCGCTGTTTTTTTGCTACGCGCTTTGCGGGACCGTGCGGTTGTTCGGCTATTTGTTTTTGTAGGCATAAGTAATATACCCATGGTAGGTCAAGAGATGGTCGCAGTCAATAAGTGTTTCTCAGAATTCTAACTATGATGTTGGCCGAAGTTATAGTTTTACTGGTTGGCGGCGAATCGTGAATTGACCGTCTTCCTCGTGTCCGGCATTAACCCACGATTGGATGATTCTAGCTCGAAAAACCACTACTGCTGCATCGTCTCTCAGTAGATCTTCGTTCGTCCAATAGGGTACGCCGCGGTGCCGCATTATTAGTTTATGCATTGCCTCGGTGATCTCTTGCGTGTTTGATAGGGCGCTAGCCTCGGTCTGCAGATATACGCCCTCTCCCTCGCCTGGTCCAACGCTAGAGTCGTATATGGTAATGAACGCTTTGCCGGTGCGAAGGATATTGTGGGCGTGCTGGCTGTCGCGGGAGGCGCACCAATATATCATCTTGGCGTCACTGTCGTACGCCAAAAATTGTGGCGCCGCCCATGGGGCGCCATTTTCGTCGACCGTGGCAATGGTGCCATAGATGATGTCGCGAAGAATATTTTGAGCTAAAGTTGAGTGCTCGTCCACGCTTCTACAATACCACATCGATGGGTGGTTAGCGGCGCTTGCGGAGCGTGAGGCTGCCGTCGCGCATTTCGTATACTTTGTCGCAAAATTCGACTAGCCGTTCGTCGTGAGTGACTACAATTGTTGTTTTGCCGCGTTCTCTTGTTTCGCGGGCCAGCAGTTTAATGACATCAAACGCCTTCGTGGTGTCGAGGCTGGCTGTGGGTTCGTCAGCCAGGATAAGGCTCGGATCGCTGTAGAGTACTTTGGCGATTGCTGCCCGTTGGCGTTCGCCTCCTGATAGCTCGCTTGGGTACTTTTTGCGGAGTTTGGCGATAGATAGCTCGTCAAACAGCTCGTCGGCCTGCTTGGCAGAAGGTTTGGTGTGCTTTACATTATCAAGTAGCTGTAACTGCTTTTCGACCGTCAAAAACGGGACGAGGTTGGATGCCTGCAAAATAAAACCCACATGCTTGAGCCGGACGGCCGATAGCTGCTTGAGCGACAGGTTGGTGATGTCGATGTCGTTTACCTTAACGGTGCCGCGTGTTGGGTTGCGCAAACCTCCTGCAATCGTCAAAAACGTGCTTTTGCCGGATCCCGACGGGCCGATGATGGCGATGATTTCGCCTTCTTTGGCGGTAAAGTTGGTCTCGCGCAGTGCGTAGATTGTCTCGCCTCCTTGGGTGAATTCGCGTGTGACGTTTTGTAGTTGTAGGATGGTCTTTCTCATCAACCGATGGCCTCCACGGGGTCAATCTTAGTGACCGTTAGTACCGAAGCGATACCGCCGATAGCCGCAAAAATCAAAAACAGCGCGGCGATTCCGGCAAAGAACAAAGGTTGTACTAAGAATGGAATAGCGCCGCCAGCTGCCGCGCCACTCGCAAGCGTAAATGCAAGACCTAACAGCATGCCAAAAGCGGCCAAGATAATTGTTTGCGAGAGCACTGAGCGTGCGATATAGCTGCTGGGCACACCCTCGGCCTTGAGCACGCCAAAGACGCTCTTTTTTTGCAGGGTTAGGATATACATAAAAATGGCCAGCACAAATGATGCGATCAGGATCAAAAATCCGATCATCGTGCCAAAGGTAAGGACCTGGGCGTTAAAGCCGGGCAGCTTAAAGGTGTAATCGCGGATGGTCTGCCACTGCAGTGGGCTGTTTGCAAATGTGCCCGGGTTGACATCGCCGCGGGTTACCAATGCGCTTACCGTTGTGTCGTCCTTCATGCCGCTCATGCCGGCGATATCGCTGGCGGCCGTACGCCAGGCCTCTAGTTGCATGTAGACGATCGGCAGTGTTTGGAATGTCGCGCGGTCGGTAAAACCGACAACCTGGTAGCGCTGCCCTACTCCCTTAAACGAGACCTCTTGTCCGAGTGACAGCCCTGCGTCCTTTAGGTCGTCAGCAACAACGACTTCGTTGGCGCTTTTCACTCCTCTGCCCTCGGTGATGTTAGGAGCCAAAAACTCGGACATATCGATTCCAAACAATGTTATGTCCTCGGGGTTTTGTGCGTCGACGGTGGCACTGCCAAAGCCTAGGCGCGCAGTATTATTGCCGACAAATTGCTGATAGTCGGTTTCGGTTAGTAGTGAGCGTGCAATGTTGTCGTTGGCGTCCTTTTGCAGGGCGATACCGCTGGCGTTCCACTTTTCGATACCCTGCGTGTAGCTGTTTGCTAGGCCATATGCCAGGGCGGTCAAAAAGAACGTCAGGTAGCTGACCAAAAAAATAACAAGCGTAATTAGGATAAAACGAGTTTTTTCTTTGAGGAGTTCGTTGATTGCCAAGAACATATCTTGATTATACTGCTTGGCGCCGCGGCTTCCAACATGCGCCCAGACTGTCACGGCCTAGCCGCTAGCGCGATTACGGCCATTCTATTTGCTGTCCCTCGCTGGTTGTTATGACATTGACAACAAGATTTTAGCCTGCTATGCTATAAATATGGTAATTAACCAAACGGTAAAATACGAATCTGGCAACGACCCATTGAGCCTGATTTTTGGGGCGCTTGCCGATCCTACCAGGCGCTCAATCTTGGCGCTGCTTAGTACTCGTGATGCTACCGTAAATGAGATTGCCGAGCCCCATAAGCTCAGCTTGCCTGCTATCTCGAAGCATCTTAAGGTGCTCGAGCGCGCCGGTCTCATTACTACTACCAAAAACGCCCAATACCGCCCGCGCCACCTTGAGGTGGAATCCTTAAAAGAGGTCACACTGTGGCTCGAGGGCTACCGGCGGCTGTGGAGCGACAATCTTAATAGCCTAGAGGACTACCTAACACAGGTCCAAAGTGAAGAAAGTAATAACAAGGAGTAACATGGATATCAACGTAAAAGATAACGTCATCACGTTTACCAAGACGCTAAAGGCGCCTCAAAAATTGGCGTTTTCGATGTTTAAGAATCCGCACATTACGCGCTGGTGGGGTTCGCCGGGTATGCCAATCGACATCTCGGAGCAAGATTTTAGGCCCGGTGGCACATGGCATTTTAGGATGTCTGGCCCCGATGGTGCCGAGTCATGGAGTAAGGTGCTGTACGACGAAATCGACGAGCCAAACAAAATTGTATGGCGCGATTATTTCTCGGACGCCGATGGCAATCTCGACAAAACAAAGCCTTCGTCGATTTCGACTATCACGCTCACGCCTGATGGTGATAATACTATTCTTACTATTCGGGGTGAGTATGAGTCGGCAGAAATCCTAAACGGTTTGGTGGCTATGGGCTTTACCAAGGCCGTCGAGGGCGCAAGCGAGCAGCTTGACAAGATACTAGAGGAATTACAGTAATGGCGGCCGGATCAGTAGCTACCGCGCGCACAGACGCAAAGTGGCTGACCGCTGGCTTGATTGCCGGTCCGTTGTTTTTGATCATCGTGACGATCGACGCCCTTACCCGGCCTGCGTTCGATCTGACAAAGCACGCGATTAGTATGCTGAGTCTTGGTGATCGTGGTTGGTTGATGGCGTCGACGTTTATCGTCTCTGGTCTGTTGACGCTGTTATTTGCCGTCGGCATGCGCCGCCTCCTGAAAGGTACGCGCGCCGGTACGTGGGGGCCGTTGCTGTTGGGTGTGTTCGGTGTGGGGCTTGCGATGGCTGGGGTCTTCCCTGCTCCGGCTGGTCTGGGCTTTCCGGCGGGCACGCCCATTGATCAAGAGCCAGTTATTACAACGACTGCGATGCTGCACAATGTAGCGTTTATGCTGTCGTTCGGCTCGCTAATTGCGTCTTGCTTTGTGTTTGCCCGACGCTTTGCGGCTGACGCAACAAAGACTTGGAGGACCGCTGCGATTGCTTTCGGTATCGGTATTCCAGTAACCATTATGCTCGGAATGAGCCAAGTCGTGCCGGTTGGTTACGCGTTCTACTTTGCGACCGTATTCGCGTGGGTCTGGGTGTTTGCGCTTGCGGCGCGGAGCCTCAGTACCGGCATGGCGCACAAGTAGTCGGGCTTTACCGCTCTAACGCTTAAAGAGCGAATTCATCAGGCCACCCCAACGAGTTGTAGAAACAGATAAAGCTGATTCGTCAGGATGTTTCTCCGGCCAAGGGGTGGTCTTTTGGTATTGCTGGGCGATCTGTAGGATTGTTGCATCGTCGCCTGGCTTACCTACGATTTGCAGCCCGACGGGTAGCCCGTTTTCGCTAAAGCCGCAAGGCACGGTGACTGCCGGTAGCCCATAATAATTGGCAAAGAATGTATTTTGCGGCGAAAGCGCTTGCGGGTCCTTTTTGGCGTCGCTGGCTAAGAGCGGCTCGGTTGTCGTGGTCGGCAGGACAAGTGCGTCGGCATTTGCAAAAATGTCTGTATCAACGCTCTTGCGAGCCTGGTCCATGGCGGACATGTTAGGGTTCTGGGTAAAAGGCGCGTTAGCTTCGGTTGTTTTAAACCCTAGCTTTGCAAGTTCGGTTACGGCCTTGTCAAAATGGTAGCGTACTTCTTGTGATGCCTCAAAATTAGCCACCACGCCAAGATGCAAAGTGTGATTGCTCTTTGCTGCTAGGCTATAGGTCTCGCCTCCGTCGGTTAGTGTGTCGACGATAATACTTGTGTCAGATACATCGCGGGTCATAACTCCTACGGCGGCAAGCTTTAGGATGACTTCGTCGGTACGCTCGCCCGCCAAAATGCCGTTATTGTCGATGAGTCCCCATGTGCATTTATAGCCTACGACACCGCAGCAGCTTGCGGGCAGTCGGCACGAGCCTACAGCATCGGTGTCAACGGTGGCGTAACACATACCGAGTGCGACTGCGACTGCCGATCCGCCAGAAGAGCCGCCGGCGATGCGGTCTGGGTTCCACGGATTTTTGACCGGACCGTAGTCGCTTTTTAGAGAGGTAGTACCCATGGCCAGCTCGTGCATGTTCGTCTTGCCGATGACAATCGCGCCGGCATCTTTTAGCTTGGCAACCGCAACGGCGTCTTTGCTGGGGACGCGCTTGCGAAAATACTTAAAGGCGGCGGTTGTTTTAATGTCTGCCGTGTCGTACATATCCTTAAATGCCACGGGCACGCCATGCAAGGGTCCGCGGTAATTGCCTGCGTTGATCTCGGCCTCGGCTTGTTTTGCCTGTGCGCGGGCTTCGTCAGCCATGACGGTAATAAAGGCGTTTGTAGCGGGGTTAAACTGTTCGATACGGCGCACACATTCTTCTACCACTGTCACCGGCGATACTTGTTTGGTTTTGATAAGTTCCGCCACTTGAGTAAGGCTTATATAGTGCAAGTTGTTCATCACCGGTCTCGTTTACGCTATGTATTGCGGCTATAATAACAAACAGCATGGCAAAAAACTTGCAAAAAAGCGCAATCCCAACCCACAAAAAAGTAGGTATACTCCGCCCGGACGAGTTTGCACGGCATATTAGCATGCAGCTTTTTGAGCCCGCACCTGCCCTGGCGTCCCTCGTGGCGCACTATTTTGTGGCGCGCGTCCGCTTACCTGCCAGCTTGGAGGAGCTGACGGTGTCCGATGTGCTGGTGCAGCCCGAGGTGCACCTGATGCTCACTGGCGATAACTCGTACATAATCGGCCCTGCATCAATAAAGCGCGAGCTGGTGTTGCGTAATCAAGATGTGTACGCAGGAGTCAGGTTTAAAGTGGGCGGGTTCTACCCTTTTTGGGCTGGCCGAATGGCTGATTTGACAGATACAACCGTGCCGGCGACTCAAGCTTTTGCGGATTTGGATCAAGCGTCGGTTGGCCGGCTGCTTGCAGCGCAAGACGATATGACGATAGCTAATGCAATCGAAAAGACGCTGCTTGCGATGAGTCCATCTACAGATGAGATGCTCACCAAAGTACAGGCCATAGCTACCTTCATAGAGAACCACAAAGACATCCACAGCGTGCGCGCAATTGCCGAGGCTTTTGGACTAAGCGAGCGGACACTCCAGAGCATGTTTGCCGCTCGCGTTGGAGTTGGGATTAAGTGGATTATCGCGCGCAATCGGCTGGTCAAGGCCGTCGAATTCGCGCATACGCAAGATCGACCAAGTTGGACAGAGATTTCTGCTCGCCTCGGGTATAGCACTCAGTCGCACTTTGTAAACGACTTTAAAAAGATTGTCGGCATGTCGCCAAGCCAGTACGTCAAAACGCTTGGCAGCGCAGCCGATACCACAAGCGTTTTTTAGGTTCTTGCGTCAAAATCGTATAACTTGTCGCTTAATTACGGCGCGCCCGCCGGGCAGACGCTCGGCCATTTACATTTTTGGATCGTGCCGCGTAAAGAAGGTATGTCATCGTCCGGCAAAGGAATTGCTACCTTGGTGTGCGAAAAAGACGCCCGACCCTAGATGTGTCTCGCAAAAGAGGGAGCAGTTTACGTTCGTACAATTACGCTTTTGTCGTGGACATTCCGACGTCGCGAACGGGTGTGGCCGGTCTCAGTGTCCCGCTTACTACTACGCAAAGGCTAAGCAGTAAACTTGCGCCCGCAAACAGGTACGGAGCGTAGAGCGTGTCGGTAAAGCCGGGCAGTAAGGTAACGACGACATTGATGCTTGCGTGAGCTATTACGACGGCCGCCAATGTTCTGCCGGTGCGAACATACAGGAGCGTCAGCGGCAGGCGTATTGCTATCGAAAATAGTGCCCAGCCCAGCGACCATGTCCACCCGTGGACTTGCACCCACGGTACCGCATGAAACAATGCCCATATCAACCCTAGCACGAGGCTGGCGTACACGGCTCCCCATCTTTTTTCTAGAGAGTCAAAGGCGTAGCCCATCCACCCAATTTCTTCGCACAGCGCACTTATTGCGTATACGGCACACAGCGCTATTACCGCAGCTATCGAGATCTCTAGCGGACCCGGCTCGACGCCAAAAAACGGTAAAAGTAGATATACCGCCGTGGCAATAATCGGCATAACTGTAAAAGAGAATATGTACCAGCCGGCGTGTTTGCGGTACTGAGTGTCGAGCGCTCTGCTCCAGAGACGTCCGAGGTTTTTGCGCCCTACTAAGTAAGAGGCTACGATGGCGGGGATGATGAATATTATGGCGCTGGCCGGAAGCTGCAAGGGTGTGTTTTGCGGTGTTTTAACAAGGAAACCCAGTAGTGTAAGTGGCAAGGCGGCCGCCAACACTAGCGCAAAAAACACGAGCACTCTGGTGTGGTTTTGTCGTTTTTGCATAGCACCTCCATCATAGCAAAATACACGCAAGAACATGGCAAACCGTGCGCCATCAGATGTGCGGCGGTCAAGCAAATGACGCGTGGCGGGCACGCGTCATTGTTGTTGGTCGCACGTGGCGGGTTTATCGTCTACTTTTTACGTTTTTTAAGTGTTACAACGGCCAATATTGCGGTGATAAGCCCCAAAACAATGCTGATGATTGCTCCGGCTCGGCCGTCGCCGGTGCCAAAATCACCGGTAAATATTGCCAGGTGAATTACGCCGTATACGCTCACGACAAGCCCGATTACGCCTGCGATGTTGGCGCGGCGGCGCTGGCTCTCGGGCGACTTGGGCGTGCGAAAAAGGTTGACGGCGGCAAAGATCGCGCTAATAAGTCCTATTGCCCCCGACACAGTTGCGATAAATCGCCCCGGTGCAAACTCGTCATAGCCCACGGTAGCAGTCTCTTGGGCGAGTGCCGTGGATGATGCAAGAACAGTTACGCCGATTGCGGCAAGTACGCTTAGTAATATCTTGGGGTGTCGCATGTTGCTCCTTATTTTTATCTCGGGTTGCTAAAGCATGCGCCCTACTCGTACCACAGACCAAGAGGTGCGGATGCCGCTAACGCTACTGTACCGCGGTGACCGCACGATTACTTGTAAAATTCAGTCACAATGCATGCATAATTCGCGTAAGGTTGTCGCAGACGTTTAAAAACGCCCTTTTGTTGAGTCCTGTGTATTTTTTAAAGTCTTTTGCGGCGTGCGCCTCATCGTAATAGCCATGAAGTGTAGCGACCAAGCTTGGGTTGTGCGATGACAGGATAAGTGTTTCGACAAACGACGCGTACCGGACGATAGCAATAAACTGCTCGGGGCTTACACCGATGTATCGGTGGAATAATCGTCTCAGGGTGGACGGCGACAGGTGTAGCTGCTCTGCGACCTCTAAGGTTCGGATGTCGCCCTTTTTGCTTTTTATCATCGCCGTGCTCATCGCCAAGCGCTGCATGTCTGTCGGCCCTAGAGGCGTTATGTGCTCCGCCAAAAAAGTTAGGAGGCGTTTTGCTGTCGCCTCGAGGTCGGGCTGCGCGCGAAGATCCTCTAGTAACCTGTCTACGCCCTCTTTGTTGAAGAGTGCATCCAGTGGCCGCACGCTATTGGGTGTGCGCGCGCTTGATGCAAACGCAGTAAGTCCATACGGCTTAAGCTCTACGCCCACATACCGCGCCAGTCCTTGCTGCTTAATAACGAATGGCCGCGTAGCAACGCTGTAGTACAGCGAACCGTGGCGGTACGCCTCGCCGGTGGCCGTGTCTATTCGTGTTCCCTGTTGTCCTAGGCAAAAAACAACGCCGGGACGACCATTGGGCACGAGTATCTCTTGAGATGTATAAGAGTCGGTATCCGCCCGCAACGTCCAAACGTGCTCGATGTACGCATCCAGCGGCGGCGGCGGAAGATGTTTGGTTTGTATAAGACCTTCGCTGGATCGGAGGTTGTGTTGCTGGGTGCTTGGGAGTCGCTGCGATGTCATGATGGACGGGCTTGATCCTATACTTGTTATGCGATTGTTTACGTCTCAACGTTGCTAGGTACAGCTTAGCATGGAGGGTGGGTGTAGGTGCCGATCAAGAGCCGGCATATGCATGGAAACATGGCGATTTTTATGGTATAATAGATCTTACTTATTCAAGAGTAACTATGCCACTGCCCATAGCCGAGACACTTGCGCCGCGCATCGACGAGTATCTGCAGCGAAAAATATCCCCCAACCATGAGGAGCGCATCCAAGGTGCCGCTGATCAGTTAGCCGCCAACGGCACGCCCGCCTTTGGTGAGGGGTTTGAGTTACAGGTTGTTGGCGTGCCGGTCGCCGCACACCACGGCCGCTTTGTAGAGCAGAGTTTGGCGCTTTTGGCTATCCAAGCTGAGCGTGCACCAACACCGCCGGCCGCTGTTCTGTCGTTGAATCATCCCCTATATCATCGGCATTCAGAAGAGCAGGTCGCCAAAAGCGTTGCCAAAGTGCAGAATTTTCAGCGCGAAAACCCACGGTTGCCACTCAGCTACTTTGTAACCGGCTACGAAAACGACGTGCCGATAGGCGATATTCGCGACGGCATTTTTGGTGCAGCCGCCATCTTGCACAAGAATCGCGCGGCGACGAGGGTCAAGGTTCCGCGTGATCTCATTTTTACTAACTGGGATGTGGATACGCTCGGCGCCACACGCGATTACTTTGCCGATACCCAAAAGTCTTACTTGCAGCACGGCCAACCCATCTGGACTGCCCGCCCCAATACGCAGCATGCTCGTGTAGACTTGAAACGTCTGCCCAATGCAAACCGCCTGGTAGCCTGGTATGACATGGTTACTCGTACACAGAGGGCGAGTCAGCCCGCGCATTATTCGACAAATCTTTACAGCTGGCTTCTGGGGCGAGGGTACATGGGGGGTGACTTTGGCGAGCACAGAGTTTTTAGAGAGCGCTTGCAGGGCCAGCTTCCTTGGGGCGAAAAGGTGCCTGCGATATATCTCGGCACATCAGTAACGCAGGTTTCGCCACATCGTCTTATGGAGAACATGGCCGCTGGCAAGGATTGTGACTACGGTGACCTGCGAGTGTCTCGTCGCATTGCCGAACCACTGCCTTTAGACGCCGATGTTTTGCCGGGCTATTTCAATGCTCAACTTAGACAGTTAATACCACAGGCAGTATCTCCGGTCTATCAGCGGCGCGAGGCCGTCCTATTAGATGACGGCATGAGCCCCAAAGACGCAGCTCGGGGTGCCCGTGAATATGCCCGCTGGTTTTTGAAGGTCAGCGCTGCGATTATTGGCGACGTGCACGGCACCGGCGACTACATAGAGTCATACATAAAATAGGTAAATCTAAGACTTGCGTGCCCTATGTATACACTTTTTTGTGGCCGCAGAGCATGGTTTTTCCCGTTTGAATCCCGGCTAACGAGCCAAAGAAAAAACCCATTTTTATAATGGGTTTTTTCTTTGGCTGGGACGGAGGGATTCGAACCCCCGAATGCCGGGACCAAAACCCGGTGCCTTACCACTTGGCGACGTCCCAATAGGGTTGTCACTTGCGCCGCAGGCTGGCGCGTGTCCTAAAACACCCGCTATTTGCCTATGCGCGCAAACTAACAGGGTAATTCTAGCGCAAATCGCGTAATTATTCAATGCGTAGGCCGCGGCTAACTCTCGTAAAACTATTGCCCACAGCCCTTCTCTTGTCGTACAGTGGTACTAATATGAAAAAACAGACAGTAGAGGCGGCAGAGTTTATTAAGCCGCTCAATATGAACGGTCTTCGGGGTAGGATGCTTAGCATGCCGGCGCCCAAGGGGCGCAACCGCGAGATTTTGATGGTATACGGCCACCACTCTAGCCTGGAGCGGTGGTTTGGCTTAACGTGCGTCCTTAATAAGTACGGCGCCGTGACGATGCCCGACTTGCCCGGTTTTGGCGGCATGGATAGCTTTTATAAGATTGGCCAAAAGCCGACCATGGACAACATGGCCGATTATCTGGCGGCGTTTATTAAGCTGCGCTACAAGCGGCGGCGGATTACGATTGTGGGTATGTCGTATGGGTTTGCGGTGGTGACTCGGATGTTGCAGCGCTTCCCTGATCTTGCCAAGCGTGTTGATTTGCTAGTTAGCTTGGTCGGGTTTGTTCATAAAGACGACTTTCAGCTGAGTCCTGCCAAGCACATGGCGTTTAAGTATTTGCCGCGCTTTTTCCAGCTGCCGCTTGCCTCGCACTTTTTCCGCGGCGTGTGTCTGCATCCGGCGGTGCTGCGGTACGTGTATACCAAAATGGGGCACGCCAAGTTTGCGGACCTTTCGCCCGAGCGAACCGAAGAGATGCTTGAGGTCGAGATTCATCTGTGGCGCTGCAACGACGTCCGCACCTACATGCACACCACGACTGCGATGTTTGATCTGGATAACTGCCGCAAGCGCGTAAACCTACCTGTGTGGCATGTGGGCGTCAATGACGACCACTTCTTTAGCAATGCCATGATCGAGCAGCACATGCGCGTGACGTTTACCGATTACGAGGGTATGATGGTCAACCTCACCAAGCACGCGCCAACGGTGATTGCCACGCCTAAAGAGGCCGAACCGTTCGTCCCGCCCAAGCTTCGCAAGATTTTGACTAATAACAACGCGTGATACAATACCAGAAGTTATGAAAATTGGTATCGTGTGCCCTTACAACATCATCAAGGGCGGAGGCGTCCAAGAGATTGTGAAGGCTCAAGCTCAGGGCTTGCGCCGCCGTGGTCACGACGTAACGGTGATTACACCTCGGCCGCCGGGATATTTAGGCGAACCGCCGGACGAGTTTACGGTGTTTGCCGGCAGGTCTGTGGATGTCCGCTTGCCAACCCGCACCACCATACAGGTTTCGACTAACGGCAGCGATGTTATCGATGCCCTACTCGAGCAAAAGCAGTTTGATATTTTGCACTTTCACGAACCGTGGGTTCCATCACTGAGTACGCGTTTGCTGCCGCTGTCGCAAGCGGTCAATGTGGCGACATTCCATGCCAAACTGCCCGAGGGGTTGGTTATTAAGGCTATGTCAGAGGTGTTTCGGCCGTTTGCCAAGTCGATTATCAAGTATATTGATGTGTTTGCGGCGGCGTCGATTCCTGGCTCTGAGTATGTTACGCCGATGACCGACCGGCCTGTGGCGTACGTGCCGGTTGATATTGATCTAGAACGCTTTAAGCCGCGCGAACAGGATGAAGAAGACGAAGCGCGCGAGGACAAGACAATCTTGTACGTTGGCCGTCTAGAGGGCCGCAAGGGTGTGCGTTATCTTATCCGCGCCTTCGCTGCACTTAAAGAGCGTCACCCCAAATTGCGACTGGATTTACTGGGAGATGGCCCCGGCCGCACCGAACTAGAAGATTTGGTGCAAAATCTGAATGTCGAGGATGTTCACTTTTTGGGATTCCGCGACAACGACGAGAAGATCCGACGCTTGCGCGAAGCCGATCTATTTTGCGTACCCAGTATTTACGGCGAGGGTTTTGGCATGGTGCTACTTGAGGGCATGGCTACCGGAGTACCCACGGTTGCCGGTGATAACCCGGGCTACGCCTCGGTTATGACGGGCGTTGGCGCTTTGTCACTGGTAAATCCGCGCGATACGCAAGATTTTGCCCGCAGACTGGAGCTATTCTTGTTCGAGAAAGACCTGCGCCGTATATGGTGTGATTGGGCGGCTAAAGAGGTGCAACAGTACAGCACCGAGCACATGCTCGACAAATACGAGGCGTTGTACCGCCAGGCGCTCAAAGAAAAGAAGGCGTAAGTAAATAGCATGAAGATCGGGATTGTTGGCGACGACACCATGGATAAGCCGGACGGCGTCGAGCAGTACATCATGACGATCGGCCCCTGGCTGGCCGCGCAAGGACACGAGGTGCACTATTTAGTTGGCGAAACGACACGCACTGATTTTCCTAACATCCACTCGCTGAGTAGTAACGTCAAGGTGCGCTTTAACGGCAACCGCCTGAGCACGCCCTTGCCCGCTAACAAACGGCGCATCCGCGAGCTATTAGCGCGTGAGCAATTTGATATTTTGTACGTGCAGATGCCTTATAGTCCCGTTTTGGCCGGGCGGATTATCTCTGCGGCCGGCAAGCAAACTGCGGTGGTTGGTATTTTTCATATCTTGCCCAACAATCAGCTTGCGGCAGTTGGCACGCGGGCGCTGGGCGTGTTGGTAAAACCGACGCTGCGTCGTTTTGATGCGTTTTTGAGTGTATCCAGTGCGGCCCGCGACTTTTTTCGCGGTGCGTTTGGCGTGGATTCGCAGGTTATTCCCAACGCTTCGTATCTCAAGCCGTATCAGACGGCCAAGCAGTTTGCAGAGTACCACAACACGCTGACGGTGCTATGCCACGGCCGCTTGGTCGAGCGTAAGGGTTGTCATTTGTTTTTAACCACTGTTGCACGGTTGCACGACGAGGGGCTGTGGCCTCGTGAGACCAAGGTTTTGGTGAGCGGCGCCGGCCCGCTAGAAGCGCGGCTCAAGCAGCTGGTGGCCGAGCGCGGATTAAATGACATCGTCACATTTTTGGGCTTTATATCCGACGAAGACAAGCCGCGCTACATGGCCAGCGCCGATGTGGTGGTGTATCCGAGCACTGCGGGCGAAAGCTTTGGCATCGTGCTGATCGAGGCGATGGCCGCAAGCCGCGGTGCCGTATTGGCCGGCAATAACCCCGGTTATGCGAGTGTGATGAACCCGCGCCCCGACAGTTTGTTTGACCCGCGTAATAGCGACGAATTCCGCGACAAGCTGCTCGCGTATCTGACAGACAAGAAGTTGCGCGCTCAGGCGCACGATTGGCAACAGGGCTACGTGCAGCAATATGACGTGTCCGTTGTAGGCAAGCGTTTGCTTGAGGTTTTTGAGAAAGCTCTGGCATCACGAAGCAATCGCGACCAGCGCTAAATGATCGCCGGGACGGATCGGGATTGCATAAGCGCGTAACCTACGCAATAATGGTACGCAAGATGCCTGACCTAAAGTCCAAAACTAAAGATGGAGTACTGACGCTGGATATACCAAACCGTACGGTTGTACGTGTAATGTTGGTTGTCGTGGCGACGTTGCTCGGCCTGGCCGCAATACGCCAGGCAGCATATCCGCTGACACTTATTTTTACCGCGTTCTTTTTAGCACTAGCCTTAAACGCCCCGGTTCACTGGATCGAGCAGCGCCTGCCCGGCCGCCGCAAAAGCAACCGTACCGCGGCTACTGCGATCTCGTTCCTTGTCGTTATTGTTGCGATTGTCGGCTTTTTGGCAAGTATCGTTCCTCCGTTGGCGCAGCAGACGTCTAATTTTGTGCGCACCGTTCCCGGTCTTGCCGAGCAAGTCCGCGACGAAGACTCCGGTATCGGCAAGTTTGTAGCGCGCTACCAACTGCAAGACGACATAGAGAAGTTCTCCGGTCAGTTATCCGATCGTCTGGGCGACTTTAGCAGCACAGCTATTAGCGGCGTACAAAGAATCGGCAGCAGCGTTATTGCGCTTTTGACGGTGTTGGTGTTGACGTTTATGATGCTGATCGAGGGGCCCCGTTGGCGCCGGATGTTTATGGATGTTGTGCCCGATGACCGACAGGATCGAGTCAAGCGCGTCACACATGACATGTACCGCGTAGTCAAGGGGTACGTAAACGGCCAGGTCGTATTGGCGTTGATTGCGGCACTGATGTTGTTGCCGGTACTGTTGATTATGCAAGTACCGTATCCTGCGGCGCTTGTGGTTGTGGTCTTTATTTGTGGTTTGATCCCGATGGTCGGACACACGATTGGTGCGGCTATTGTAACGCTGGTAGCGTTGTTCCACGCGCCTATCTCGGCAATCATCGTTCTTGGTTACTACATCTTGTATCAGCAGATCGAAAACTACATCGTGCAGCCTCGAGTTCAGTCCAATACTACCAACATGTCGCCGCTCTTGGTCTTCTCGTCTGTAATCATCGGTTTGAGCTTTGGGGGCATACTTGCAGGTTTGGTTGCTATCCCTGTGGCCGGCTGTATCCGCATTGTGCTTTTGGATTACTTGCGCGAGAAAAATATTATACGCCCCGCTGTCTTTAAAGAGGCGACGTCTCCACAGAAAAAGAAGTAGTACGCTTTTTGCACGCTAGATTCGATACCACACCGCGCCGTGCGGTGTGTCGCGCAAGCCGATACCTTGGGCAAGTAGTTGATCGCGCAAAGCGTCGGACGCAGCCCAATCTTTGTTTGTGCGCGCCTCGGTACGCTGAGTAATTAGCTCCTTTTGCTCGGGCGTGATATCTTGGCGGTCGCCAAGCTTTAGACCCAGTAGGTCGTCAAGTTTTTGCAAAAATGACTCAAAACTGGGAATGTGAGCAGGATGAATTCCTTGTCCGTGTGTTTCGATATAGTCGGCGGCTTCGCTGAGGATTCGTAGCGCCTCGGGAGTGTTCATGTCATGGGCGAGTGCGCCCAAAAGGGCTGCCGTCAGATTCTCAAAATAGTCATCACCAAGCAGATTGGCATCTGGATTTGCCTGGAACCGAAGGTCAGCCATAGCACGGTAACCTTGTAGGCGGTTTTTGGCCGCCTCTAGACTGCCCCAGCTGAATTTACTTTGGCTGCGGTAATGACTTTCGAGGATGTGCAGGCGAAGCACCATTGGGTCGTATCCTTTGTCGGCAATTTCTTGCCAGCGGATACCGTTGCCGAGGGATTTACTGATCTTATCTCCGTCGATAAGCACGTGATTGCCGTGTAGCCAGACGTTCGCAAAACGCACGCCGGTTACGGGCTCGCTTTGGGCGATCTCGTTGGTGTGGTGCACTGGAATATGGTCGATGCCGCCAGTGTGAATGTCGAGCGTATCGCCCAGGTACTTCATCGACATGGCCGAGCACTCTATGTGCCAGCCCGGAAAGCCCTTACCCCACGGACTGTCCCATTCCATGTCGCGTTGGTGATCTTGTGGCGAGAACTTCCACAGCGCAAAGTCGGCCGGATTGCGCTTTTCGGGGTTGGCGGCAACACGTGCGCCCTCTTGTTGGTCGTCTAGGTCGAGCCGTGCAAAGGCGGCGTAGCCCTCAAACTTGGACGTGTCGTAGTAGACGCCGTCGGTGATCGTGTACGTGTAACCCTTCTCTTCTAGTTTTTTGACGAGCTCGATTTGCTCGGCAATGTGCTCGGTCGCGCGTGGCATCTCGTCGGGCGAAAGCATGTTGAGCGCCTGCATGCCCTCGACAAAGTCTTGCGTGTAGCGCTTGGCAACGTCCCATGCGGTCTTACCTTCGCGGCGAGCACCCTTTTCGAGCTTGTCTTCGCCCTCATCGGCGTCGCTGACCAAGTGACCGACGTCGGTTATATTAAGCACCCACTTGGGGTTATAGCCGCTCGCTCGCAGCGTGCGGATCAGCGTGTCCCAGCGTACATAGGTAAACCAGTGTCCAACGTGCTGATAGTCGTATACGGTGGGACCACAGGTGTAAACAGTGACGGTTGGTGCGTTAAGTGGCTTTAGTTCTTCGAGTTCGCGCGTGAGGGTGTTATATAGTTTCATGATGTTGTCTCTTCTTGTTAGTATAGCGTAGGAGTGGAGTCGGGAGGAAGCGCATTACAGGACGCGCCTGTAGTGTTCGTGCTGCATCTGCTGTGCGTAGTACCTGTCTATCGTCTTTAGTTTTTCTTCGGAGAATTGGCTCGCGTGCATACGAAGAAGATCCTCTTTTCTTTCGCGGTCGACTGGGACTGACAATTCGTGATTACTCTCTGAGCCTGATGCCCAGACCGTGACGCGCTTGCCTACTAGCCGCACCAGCTTAGCTGCATGAACTGCTGCTTTGTGTACGTTCATGTGGTCTATGTGGTGATCTACACCCTCCTCGCCCGGCGTGACGACGACAGTCGCGCCGTGACGCAGAATTGTTTGTGCAACCTTGAGTGTCAGGCGTAGGCGGTTTGGTGTTTTGTGTAGTTTGCCGTCGGGCAGGCTGTATTGTGCTTGATTCTCTGGTTTTATTTTTTGCTCGGCTAGCGCCTGCTCTGTTTCTGCTGCGCGGATGTCGGCAATTGGGGTGTTCGGCGGCCAGTCGTTTTGCGCAAAGTTGAGAGTAGTTGCTTCGCCGCGTGTGGCGATAGCCACTACGACATTAGCCTGTGATTCTTCTTGCGCCTTTTGTATGGCGGCACTGTGAAACATTTCGAGGTCATCGGGATGTGCGTTAACTACCAGTACTGTTTGGTCTGGCGAGAGGCCAAACAGCTTCTCGCTTGGGGAGGTTTTCATAAAATTCCTGATCTTACGTAAATAAAAACGAGCCGGTGAGACTCGTTTATTACGCTTTGATCGGAACATACAAACCAGCCTCACCTAAATACAGGAGGCGCAGCAGATTACGGTCTGTGCTTGGCGTATGATCATTATCATTAGATTACTACGATGGGTTGGAATTTAGCAAGTTAGTCGCGACTCGGATGCACTCGGCCTTGATGTCGGCAAAGCTGCGGCCGTCTTGAATCTTAAAGCCGCTGGCGTATGCGTGGCCGCCCCCGCCAAAGTGCTCGGCTAGTTTATCGGCGATTGCGCTACCCTGATTGGCGCGGATCTTGGCGGTGACGCGTCCGTTGTTTTTGTAGGTCTTAAAGGCGATGGCCAGGCGTGTATTGGTGGTCATGCGCATGTCCTCTAGTACGAGCATCGATGGGTTGTATTGCGCGCTGTAGCGCTCGATTTCCTCCCATGGAATAGTGATGACGGCGATTTGATTGTCGTTAAAATATTCGATCCGCTGAAGCAATTGGCCTTTGTAGTGCACGATGTCCGGGTCTTTGCGCATAAGCTCGCGGCGTGCGTAGTCCAGTTCGGCCAAAGATACGCCGCCCTCGACTAGTTCGCCGATAATGTGAATGCTGCGGGCGCTGGTGGCCTCGGTAATCAGACCCATGCTGTCGGCCATGATTGCGGTTGCGATCATCTCTTTTGCGCCGTGGCTCAATGGCCAGCCAAGCTGATGAGCTAGCTCGTAAATGACTTCGCCAGTCGCAACAGCTGTTTTGTTGCACATGACGGTAGCAAAGTCGATGCTGGCCTCGGTGGCGTGGTGATCCAGTACGATTACCGGACGTGTCTTGAGCATACCCTTTTGGCTGGTTTTTTCGAGCTGCTCGAACAAGCTGTCCGATCCGGTGTCTACGATAATCGCGGCGTCAAAATGGCGCGGCAGGTCTTTTTGCACCCGATCCCAGCCGCCAAGGTAGCGCAGATACGCCGGAATATCAACGCCGCAGTACAAAACCGGCTCTTTGCCCATGTCGCCAAGGATGTGCTCTAGTGCCAAGGCACTGCCCAAGCTGTCGCCGTCTGGGTTGTCGGCCTGCAAAATAACGATCTTTTGCGCGTCTTGCACTATGTGCCGGATCTGGTCGGCTTCTTCGTAAATCATTCCTTACAGTATACCGTCAATTTGACAACTGTTGTAAATAATGTTTACAAATAGTAAATCTCCGTGTAGAGTAAGCTATTGTAAATAGGATAGGCGTTCATCGGATATGAGTAGAGGACCCGAGTACACATTTGGCACAATTACGCATACACAGATAGTAGGCTCGCTGAATGCAGGTCGAGTGTATCAGGAAGCGGCTGCGGCCCTTGAGTCTACCCCGGTTGACCTTGACGAGGCGGCACAAGCCATCGCGAGCGGCCTAAATAGTCTCGCGGTGGCGAAAGCGCTAGCCGGGGATGATCGAGATAGTCATGCTGATTCTAGCCCGATAGTTACAGCCATCGAGTCGACCGGAGCTAGTCTTGTGCGGACGGCACGAGCCATGGGGCTCGCCAGATATGCTGTCGAACTTGTTGTAGGAGCAGACGAAGAGTCTGTACGCCGCGCTGGCGAGATTCATACCGGATTCGCAAGGCAGCTCGGCGTTTTTGCCGGTAACGCGATATCGGCTAATTTTTATCGACGGCAGACAGAGAGCCTGATTCGTGACGGTGGGGTGTTGGTGGTGGCTTCTTATACGGGGGCATACGATAAACGTAAGCGGGCGGAGAGCTTTGCTCCGCTCTGGCGACAAGTAGATCATCTGCGCGCCCAAGCGCAGCAAGGTAGTGGCCCGGAAGAGCCACGTAGATAATCGTCAACACACCAAAGAGCAGTAACAATAGGATCTACAGTACTTGTCTGCCCTCGAGGGCGCGCGTCAGCGTTATCTGGTCGGCATACTCTAGGTCTACGCCAATTGGCAGGCCGCGAGCTAAGCGAGTGATTTTAACTGGGCGGTCGCCCATTTGCTTTTGGATGTAGAGCGCGGTCGACTCGCCCTCGACGCTGGCGTTAGTGGCAAGGATGATCTCTTGTACGTTATCGTCATCGATACGCTGAATCAGCTCCGTGATATGCAGCTGTTCGGGTCCGATGCCGTCTATGGGCGAAACCAGGCCGCCCAGTACATGGTAGGTGCCGCTGTAGCTACCGGTTTTTTCGAGCGCGACGATATCGAAAGGCTCTGCTACGACAGCTACGACGGTTTTGTCGCGCTTAGGGTCGGTATAGAGTTGGCTTACATCTTCGTCGGCAGCTATGAGGGCGAAGGTTTTACTGCATACGCCGATGCCAGCGTGCAGGCCTTGCAGTGTATCGGCAAGCACACCTGCTTTACTCGGGTCGTTTTTAACCAAATAGTACGCGTAGCGCTCGGCGGTACGCGGTCCAACGCCTGGCAACTTGCCAAGCGCCTCGATAACATCGGTTAATGCTGGCGGCAGTATTGGCATGAGTATGCGAGGCTGCTACAGGCCTAGGTCGCCTAGGGCGCCCATCATTGGCTTCATCTTTTCGGCGGCTAGTTTTTGGCTGGTCTGGATCGCCTCTTTAACTGCGTCCTCTAGCCAGCGCTCTAGTTCGCCGATGTCGTCGAGGTCGACGTACTCGGGGTCGATGTGGATCTTCTTGATCTTTTGCTCGCCGGTAATCTCGACGCGAACAGCACCGTCACCCTTCTCTATCGTGATAACTTCTTTCTGCAATTCCTTTTGCAGTTTTTTAACCTTCAAAAGCATTTTAGCTTGGTCAAATCGGCTCATAAAAACTCCTTTATCTATCTATTCTAACAGATTAAAACACCTATTCTACAATAAATACTTCTTTTGTTTCGGGTGTGTTTGGCCAGGCTACAAAGTAGTGGCGCAAGCCGTACCAGCTGACGGTTATGACTGCCAGACTGACGAGCGCAACGCCAATGGCTTGGGCGATGGTGTTGCGAGGAAAAACCTTGGTCCAGCGGTCGAGCATGTAGCCGATGCCCGCGGCAACGAGCAGATATACAAATGGGATAATGATCGACAATGTTACTGCCCCGTCCAAGGCGACAAGCAGCGCTCCGCCCAAGATTGCAACACCGACAATTCGAGACCGGGGTAAGTGACGGTAGCGAATATACAGATATGTCCCGAGTGCGAGCATGGCAACACTAAAGGCGTCCAAGACAGGAAGCCTGCCCAGCCAAACCATGGGATTCTCTGGGCCGCTGGCCACCAGATTAAGTGGAATGTGTATGAGTCGCTCCAGCGCGGCAACAATGCTAAAGCCACCTTCTGCTGGCAAACCAGCTAAAATTCGGCCAGTCGAGGGTTGTTCGTATACGGTTTTGAGAAGCGGTGTGATCAGAGCGACCAGGAGTGTCGCGCCAGCTGCAAAATACCACTTATGTTTTTTGGCGAGCTGAATTATTTCCTTGGCTTTCCATGCCGTTCCGATTGCCAAAAGCCACAGCATCCCCGGTATGTACAAAAGTGCGCCAGCAAGCGCAAAGCCCGCAATTAACACCAGTCCGTTACTGGTCTTTTTAAACCACACCGTAAAGGCGACCAGCGCTAATAAGAGGAAGAGCATGATGTCCGGCGTCCCAAGCCGGGCGGTGTGCAAGAACCATGCCGAACAGCCAAAAATGATCGAACCAAGAATGGCAGTTCGTTCGCCATGCCAGTGTCGCACTAGCCAATAAAACGTCGAGAGTGTGATAAGCCCAATAACGGTTGCAGCCGCCCGTACTGGCAATAGTGTGTCGCCGCCGCTATAGATAAGTCCAAACAGATAAGCAAGAAGTGTAAACGGTGCATTAAGGGGATTTGCGGCGATATTATCCAAGCTGGTGCTTGTTTGCATCGCGAATTCCTCTTGCATACTAAAGCCGCCGGTCAGGCTGCCAAGCCGGAACCAAAGCAGCAAGCCAAAAAACACAAGCAACATCCCGTAATACACCGCGGGCTGCCAGTAGCTTAGTGCTAGGTCTCGATACTTTTCTATGCTGAAGCGCATGCTGTAGGAATTATAGCATTGTTGCTTACCGCGCATGCTTATTGTTTGATCCTGCTCTTGGGTACTCAACGCGCGACCGTACGTCTACACGGGAGATTCGGCTATAGTCCGCAAGGAAAACAAGACAATTGCCTTTGGCGTTTTCCGTGCTCCCGTGTAGACGTACGGTCGCGTGACTATGCCAAGTGGCTATTCGCCGAATGGGTCGCGGTGCGTCGTATCGAGCGAGCGGAACTTTTGCTTGCCGATGTCAAAGAATAGCTCTACTGTACCAACAGGGCCGTTACGGTGTTTTCGGATGAGCAGATCGGTGATGTTTTTGCGCTCGGTTTCGGGGTTGTAGTAGTCCTCGCGGTAAATAAAAGCCACGATGTCGGCATCCTGCTCGATGCTTCCTGATTCGCGTAGGTCAGAAAGCTGCGGGCGCTTGTCAGGCCGTGCCTCGACCGAACGGCTTAGCTGACTCAGGGCTATCAGCGGTACGTTAAGTTCGCGCGCAATCCCTTTTAGTCCACGCGAAATCTCAGAGATTTCTTGTACGCGGTTGTCGCTACCGCTAAATCGGCTACCGCCGCTCATCAGCTGCAGGTAGTCGATGATAATCATGCTAATCCCGTGTTGATGTGCTTCGCGGCGGGCTTTGGTGCGGAGGTCGCTGACAGTGATACCCGGCGTGTCGTCAAAATAGATCTTTGCCTCGGACAGCGTACCCATCGCTTGGCCGATTTTCTCAAAGTCAGAGTCTGTCAGGTTGCCGGTACGCAGCGCCCAAGCGTCGACGCCAGATTCCATCGACAACATACGGTCGACAAGCTGCTCTTTGCTCATCTCGAGGCTAAAGAACAGTACCGGCTCTTTTGCCCCTAGCGCCACATTGTGCGCGAGGTTCAGCACTAACGCCGTTTTACCCATGCTGGGTCGTGCCGCCAAAATAAAGAGGTCGGAACGCTGGAATCCAGCCAAAATATTGTCCAGATCGCGAAGTCCGCTCGGGATGCCGCGCAGCTTGCCTTTGTCTTTGTGCAGGTCGTCTAGGCGGTCAAAGCTTTCGGTCAGGATAGTTTCGATGCTTGCGACCGATTGTTTGATATGGCGCTGGCTTACCTTAAATAGCTCGGCCTCGGCTTGCTCGATCAAGCCTTTTAGATCGGCTGTTTCGTCTTTTACCATCTCGGCGATAGACGCGTTCGCTTCGGACAGCTTGCGCCGCAAAGACTTTTGCGCGACGAGGTTGGCGTAATCGACGATGTGTACGGCGGTGGGAACGTAGCCGGTTAGCTCGGCTAGGTACGCCGGTCCGCCGACATCTTCCAGGTGGCCGGCAATCTTAAGTTTTTCGCTCAGTGTCAGGACGTCGATCGGCTGTCTACTTTCGTAAAGACTCTGGATCGCTTCGTAGATATGGCGGTGGCGCGATTCAAAAAAGTCGGACGGATCCAGGATATCAGCGATTTTGACGAGCCCGTCTTTGTCGATTAGAATGGCGCCCAAAACACTCGCCTCCAGCTCATAGCTGTGAGGTTGGTCTTGTTTGACGCTCCCCTGTTTTACACCGTCCATATTTATTTATACTATATCACGATTCCAGTATTTCAGCGCCGCCAAAGATGTTGCTGATTGCTGCGACATCAGGTGTTTGTGGTGTCTGTGGTGCCGCGGGTGCAGCTACCGTGTGGACTTTTTCATCTGACGGCGGCAGCGCGGGCGGCAGTTGCTGCATCTCGTCTGGCTTGAGCGCGTTGCCTACTACACTGCGAATTTGCAGGTCGTGACCAGTTACTTCTTTGATGAGATTTGAGAGCTTGTCTTTACTGGCTTGCTCATTAAGTTTCTTTTGATGGAACGCGTAGGCGCATTCTAGAGTGACAACGCCCGGCTCAAAGGTCGGCCGCGTTGTTTTGATGATGCCGAACAGAGTGTTATAACGCTGCTTGATGGCGGCTAAGATGTCTGGCCAGGTTGCTGGGTCGAGTGTGTCGCTCGACAGGCTGGCCGATGGTTCGTCTTTTTCTTGGGTAGTTTGTACTGGAGCGGCGGCTGCGGGCGCGGTGCTGGCGGTTCGTGAAGTATTGTCCTCGAGTGTTTGTGCGGGTTTTGCGGCGGCGCGTTTGCGCGCGAGCTCGGGGTGTGGGTCAACTTGTACGGCAGGTTTGGCTTCTACGACTTGCTGCATTGGCTTGGCCGGCTTGCTTGGCGCTATAGTGGCAGGCGACCCGGCTAACGCTACGTCAAGCAGTGCCACCTCTAGGTTAGCGCGTGGATTGCCGGATGACGGCACCTCGATTAGTTTGGCCAGTAGCTCTAAAATTTGGTCGCCCGACAACATTGTGTTGCTGCTGATAAGCTGCTGGCGTAATGTCTCGCCCAATTGCTTGGCCATCCGTGCGGGCTCGTGTCCGGCGGCATGCGCGCCTTGCAGAAGCTTGACGGTTTGCGGTGCGTCATGGGCGGCAACAGCCTTTATAAGCGAATCGACAACATCCTTGGGCGCGATGCCCAGGCATGCTTGTACGTCCGATAGCGTGACTTTGTCGCTGTTGTTGCGTACTTGGTCAAGCAGGCTGATGCTGTCGCGAAAGCTGCCCTCGCCATGTTGCGCAATCAGCTCCAGCGCCTGTTTGTCGATAGCAATCCCCTCTTTATCGGCGATGCTTTGCAAATGTGCAACGACTTTTGCCAGATCTACCGGCCTAAACGCGTAGCGCTGCGTACGGCTGATGATTGTCTCTGGCAGTTTGTGTACCTCTGTTGTTGCTAGAATAAACACCACGTGCGCCGGCGGTTCCTCGAGCGTTTTGAGGAGTGCGTTAAACGCCTCTTTGGTGAGCATGTGCACTTCGTCGATAATGTATACCTTGTACTTGGCGCTGCTGGGCGCCACGTGCACTTTGTCGCGCAGCTCGCGGATTTCGTCGATGCGGCGGTTGCTGGCGGCATCGATTTCGATGATGTCCAGATGCGTGGCGCTGTCGTCGTATGGCAAACTGTTGATCTCGTGCGCGAGAATGCGCGCGATCGAAGTCTTGCCTGTGCCGCGCGGCCCGGTAAACAAGTACGCATGGCTGATAGTAGATTTGCCAAGGGCGCGCTCTAGCGCTGTTGTGACATGCTCCTGTCCAACAACTTCACTCAATTTCTTTGGCCGGTGTGATCGGTATAACGCCTGTCCCATTTGGGTGTTATTATACGCGCAAACCGCGCGCGTAGCTGTTGTTTTTTGTGCCCGCTGCGCTATCGGCTGGCTGCACGAGGGATTGACCAAGAGCACGCTCCTTGGACGCAATCAATGCGAGCAGTACTGCGCCAACTTGCATGCCGACCATCTCGCGCGGCGTAGAGGGGATGATCTCGCCGAGCTGGCGCGGTAGGTCGCTCGCTATTTGATCTATTGTGCCTTGCGCGTATTCCGCCAAAGACGGTCTGTGAGCTAAAAGTGCCAGTCGTGCGGCTTGGCCCAAGACTCGTGCAGGGTAAAAAGTGCCGCGTATAGTTCTGTCTGCTGCTTCGCCAACCGTAGCCTGGGTATCGGGTATTGTTTCTTTGGCAATATTAAATCCACTTTCGTATACGCCTATCAAGAATTTTGTCGAATCAAGCAGTGGTCCAAAGCGCGGATCGATATTGTGCTCGTCGAGTTGGCTTATGATGCTGCTGGCTTGGCCGATGATCGATTGAGTTCGACGGTCCATAGCTAGGGTTATGTCGCGAATCGAGGCCTCGACTAAAGTGTTATCGCCGACGGCGGGTACGGCAAAATAGGGCGACTCATCGAGTATGCCGATCCCCTTGCGCATGTTCTCGCCATAATAGCTCATAGACGAGTTGCCATATGGCCACGCAGGCTCTTGGTGGGGGTTATTTTGTTTTGCGCGGTCATAAAGTTGACGCGAGGTCACGGGCGCGTAGATACCCGATCCGGCGTATATTTCTTTGGCCCAGCTTGTCTCTGATTTGCCAGGGTCACCATAGCGACGTGCATATCTGCGAAGCTGAAGGATGTCGATACTGAGACTACGAGAGTCGTGAGTGAGAAAGGTATGTGAATTGCCCATTGCCGCGTTGTGCAGTGGAATGAACACGTCGGGTTGATAGCGCTCTATCGCGATCTCGGTGGCCTGCGCGCCAGGCATGACGCTTTTGTGGTCGCGAAATGGCCAGGTATGGTCCCAGTCGACCTGTGATCTTGATCGATAGCTGTCTCTGAGGTAGCCCCTGAGGCCCATTTTACCTGCCATAAGCGTTGGGCCGTTCAGTTCCATGCCTCCTGGGTCGGCATCGATAAAAAGCAATCTGGCTCCAAGTCTACGTAGTAATGCCGGGTTATGTGATGGGTATCTTGCCAAAAAGTCGAAGGTTCGAGTCCAGGCAGTTTCGTTGGTATGAACATTGCCTTTGAGTAAGGCGGTATGGTTAATGCGCACGCCTTTGGGCTCGATCGCTAACATGTTGATGTCGATGCCGCTCGGGGTGCTGAGGGGTTCTATGCGTACTGAAACCTCGCTGCTACCGGCGTGGCGAGAGGCCAGCTCATGAAACATGTCATTAACTTCGGTGCTCGTGAGGTAACCTGGGTAGTCTGGAACGTTCCGTACGACTTGATATGTCAAAGCTCGTTCGGAGGTTTTAGGGTTTGCTGGATCTGGAGGGAGGGTTTCTGCGCGCATAGGTAGATCTCGTTGGTCAACGGTCGTAGGTATTGCTGGGTCATTTAGTTTGCGGGGACAGGGAGGGCTTGTTTTCGTGCTGGACCTTGTTCTATGACGGCAGTCTTTGTAATGCCGATAATGCCTATCCCCCGGGCTATTGCTCGTCTGCGCAAATGCGCTTGGTATTCGCTTTCGTTCCGGTAGGTCCGGTTGCGCAGCACGACGTCTACGGCATCGGTCCAAGCAAAGTTGCGTTGCGGCGCCCGGTATTCGCCGCCTCCCCCTGGTTTTCCTCGCTGGTCTTCGCTAGAGGCAGGGGCGTATCGTTCGATCGTGTATCCTGTTGCATTGCGGCCGGCTTGCACGTTTTTGGTGAAGTTCTCACGAATAGGACCTTCGCTAGGGTGGTCGTAGTACCAGGCGGCAGTGGCAGCAGATTGCTGTAAGTATGCCCAGACGCCCTCATCCCAGCTTAAGCGACTTTTATAGAGACTGGCTTTCAGGCCCGAGAGTGTTAACATATTCTCTTCCACGAAGTCCAGCATTTCTTCCTCGCGCTCGGATAGCGCTATGCCAGATTCCAGCATAAATACGGCATCCTGCAACGTAGGCGCCAAAGTGACCATACCCGTATCTACGTCGTAGGGGTAGTAGTAGTTGGTCGCGGGGTCGTAACTGTTGTTGTGGACGGTCTGTGCGCGTCTGTAGGCCATTAACTTGTAGTCGTTGGCCTCGGGCTCATAGCCGCAGGCTTCTAGACCTTCTGCAATGCCGCACTCTAGTTCGAACATGAGCGCTTGATGAAAAGGGGCGGCGCGTTTGGTGGTGCGCAGTTGATCAAGGCTCTTGCCGTCGGCGCACATCCATCCGCTAAAGTCCGTGCCAGCGCCAGCGCCCGAGTGGTCCTGTCTGCAAATCTCGATAATTTCTTTTACTGTTGGCTCACGATTTTCCTCTTTCAGGAGTCTTTCCCGGAGCTTAGAGACAATTTTCATGACGGCTGGAAATGATTCGGGACGATACCTGGGTGAGCCGTCTTCGTGCGTAAAACCCTCTGCTTCAAAGACATTGAGTTCGCCGCCATCGGGCGTTTCGATTGTGGCGTGCTCCATGAGGTAGGCGTGTTCAATAAGTAATGCAGGAAGGTGTTTTTTCCATGCAGCTTCGCCAAATATACGTACGTCGCGGCGTACCATGCGGATGTACACGGGCGGTTGTGAGCGTCCGCCGTACTCTGGTGCGTTACCGTTAAACGGCGGCCGTTTGTACTTAATGATTTGGGAGCGGATGTTATCAACAATACCGGTCGCTAGCTCATCGAGCCCGAGCGCATCAAGCGAGTCAACAATCGCCGCCTGATCCCAATAATAAAAGATGCCCTTGCCTTCGCGTCCGTCGCTATAGCGGCCGCCAGATGCTATGGCTGGGTTTGGAAGGCCAATGGTGACGGGGCCGTCCTCAGCTACACTCACGTGACCCAATAACACCTCTTTGCTGTGTTGATTGAGATCTTTGCCGGGGACGTATCTGACTTTTTCGCCGTCCGTGGGCACTGGAAAGTCAAAATGAGCAGTCAGGAACGTTTCGTGGTCAAAACCCTCCGTAGTACGTGCACTCGCGTAAGCCGCCTTGATGCTCTCGTGAGTGTGCCCCTCTTTGGGTACTATCCGCATGTAGTCGATCATGTCTCTATGCGGATCAAGCTGCCCGCTGTGGTGCATGTTTACGAACATCTCGCGGTGTATCTGGTCTGTAGCTAAGGGCAATGGCTCGCCGGGCTGCGAAAGTTCTGGAAAGCCTGCACGAATTTCTGGTGAGAATGTAACAGTCATAATGCGGTCGTACAACGGTCGTTAGGGGATAAATACAGGATTCGTATCATATCGGTTAACATAAGGTAGCATGACTTGCCTCGATAACCAAGCGCAGGAGCGTGCGACTAACTGATACACGCGAACACGCGACTGAGTTGAATACGTTGCTTTATCCACAACAATACTTCCTTATGAGCCTTGGTTTGTACCAAAAAAACCACGAGTCAAGTGCTCGCGGTTTCTTTGATCTTTTTGCTCGTGTCTATGTTTTACAGTGCTGCTTCGAGGGCGGCCCATTCGGCCTGTGTGTCGTCCTCTGGAACGTTGACACTGACTTGGTCGCCTGGCTTTGCCTTAAAGTAGGTTACGCTAGCCAGTAGCACGCGGAAGTCGCGCTCGCCAACCTCTACAAAGTAGTGGCCGTTCTCTAGCTTGAGTGTGCCAACCACCTGTTTGCGAGGGATTGGACCGATTTGCTTGTACAAGAACGTACCGTCGTCGGCGATAGTAAGCTTAAGGATGTCGCCTTGGACGAGTTTGGACTTGCTGGCGTAGTTTGCTGGTACGGGGTACGTTTTGCCGTCGGAACCGACCATGTTTTGGCCGTCGAATACGCCCTCGATAACCTTACCCAGGTTGTCTTCTTGGACAACAGGGGTCACGCGCTCGTCGTCGCCGACAAGGCTAATAAGCAGCTCGTTGGCGGCTGCCAGGTTGGTCTCGGCCTCTTGAATGAGGGCGCGAAGCCGTTTGATCTGTTTATCTGCTACATCTGCCATCTCTGTCTATGTCTCTCTACACTAATGTTGTGTTTGTTTGCTCCACTTACACATAAGCCTACCACGAAAAATAAGTCAAGTCAAAAAAACAATGGCCAGTTGTGGAAAACTTGATTTTACAGTGGTGATATGTCTCTTTTGTCAGCGACCTGCACGTTTTGTGTGATCGCGTGTGATATATCTCGTCGCGCCTTGGATCATGGAATTTTCGTGACATAATGTAAGCAATAGTGCTAGGTGTATGCGCGAAGATTATCCTAAGGAACCGTCAGCAGAATTGTGGGGTGAGCGTTTTAGAGTCGGTTTTGCAGCGGCCACGCTCGTTTGCGCGGTGCTTGGCGTTGGTTATATGTCTACCGGAGAGCGAGAACCGCAGCACGAGGCCCCGACAGTGGTAACAGAGGTGCCTGACGAAATTAAGGCTCGGTGCGCTGGTCAGGCATTACCCATGTTTTGCGAAATTGGCGAGTCGTTTAAGAGCGGCGTTGCCCAATAGCGGCTCAATAAAAAAACACCCGCCTTGTGAGCGGGTGTTTTTTAGGAGCGAGTATGGGCTAGGCCAACTCGACAGTTGCGCCAGCTTCTTCAAGAGCTTTCTTGGCAGCTTCTGCGTCTTCTTTCTTTGCCTTCTCGAGGACAGTCTTTGGAGCGCCGTCAACGATAGCCTTGGCTTCGCCAAGACCGAGGCCGGTCAATTCCTTAACAGCCTTGATAACAGCTACCTTCTGAGCACCAGCGTCCTTCAGGACGACGTCCCATTCAGCCTTCTCGTCCTCAGCAGCAGCGGCGTCGCCGGCAGCAGGAGCAGCAACAGCAACAGCTGCAGCAGCTGGCTCGATGCCGTACTCATCCTTAAGGATGGTCTTAAGTTCGTTAACTTCGAGTACAGTCAAGCCGGTCAGCTCTTCTGCCAATTTTTTCAGGTCTTTAGCCATGATAAATCTCCTTAGTTGAAAGTTGATAAGTCAACTCGCGTATTATGTGTAATGCGCTGTGACTCTCAGTTTCGGGTTTATTAATTTGCTGCCTTTGCCTCGATGCCGTCAAGTAGTGCATGCAGGTTGCCAGAAAGGCCACTGATGCTGTCGTTGAGCGGTGATTGCAAGGTCGCGATAACTTGGGCGATGAGGTTTTCCTTGCTTGGCAAGGTGGCGAGTGCCTTTACTTCATCTGCGCCGATAAATTTGCCTTGTGCCGTGATGGCGCCGACAAATTGGATGCTTGGGTTGCTCTTGGCAAATGCGGCCAGGACTTGGGCTGGAGCTACTTCGTCTTCTGGGTTGAAGGCGTAAAGCAGCTGGCCGGTCATGGCGCTGGTGTCGACATCCTTGAGGGTGTCAACGCTGCCGAGGGCTTTGCGTACCAAGCGGTTTTTGACAACCTGCACCTTGGTGCCGTTGTCACGAGCCTCGCGGCGAAGTTGCTGCAGAGCCTTTACCGTGGTGCCCTGGTATTGAGCGACTACGGTCATCTTGGACGAGCCAAGAGCTGCTGCGACTTCGGCGACGACTTCGTGCTTCTTGTCTTTGCTTAAAGCCATTATTTCTCCTTGGTTGAATAGCCTGTTGGGTTGTTTTGGTTTTTGATAGCGCGTGCGCTACGAGTCAAAATGCCCGACGGCTTTCACTTTTATAAATCTTCGACCTAGATTGTTAAGGATGCGCGCTTGGGTATTTTTCCAAAAGAAAAAGCCTTTGGCGCTCGCATTACCAAAGACTCATCTAGTGCTCAAAAACAAAAAGTTGGCTTGTTTCATCGCCTCGGCAGCGTTCTTAGGTTTGTTTCCAAACTGCTGCGGTCTTCGGTAATGTTCTCTGTTATCTTATAGGAGCTTTAGGGTTTTGTCAAGGTTTGTAATTGTGGCGAATCGTGGTCTGCGGTCGCCTTAAATACAGGTTCGTAATTTGCCTGATCCGTCATGGTTCTGGTTAGAAAATCGTGCATCGTGTTGCGATAATTGACGAATGCGTCGATGGTTACGTGTTCGTTGTCGCCGTGCTGATCCTCGCCCGCTATGCCGAACTCACAAGCCTGGTTGCCGACCGAGCCAAAGTGGCGGCCGTCGCTGGTGGCGTGACGTCTGACGTACGAGAATGCGTGTCCTTCGATCTTCTCGGCCGAGGCTTTGAGGGCAAGTAACAGCGGATTGTTCGGGTCGGTATATAGCGGTGCGTCCAGAAAGCAGTTTTGCAGAACTGCGTCGGGGTCGATTTCGGCAATCAGTGCCTCGAGGTGTTTTTTGCTCTGAAAATGAGGATCGCCCGGAACAAACCTGGCGTCAAGCCGTATGGTCGCCTCCTCGGGGATGCGAGTAAAGGCGCCGCCATCGGCATGGAAGCTGGTTATAGAGACTGTTGTGCCCTCGTACGGTTCTGTAGGCGTGGGATAGCGCTCGTGTATTTTTTGGATAAACGCAGTTGCTTTTGTGATAGGGTTAGTGCTGTGCCAGGGGTATGCGCCGTGCCCTGCCTCGCCCTTAAACGCGACCTCGGTAAAGACGATACCCTTGGCTTCGTTCGCTATTTCGTAGACATGCGTTTGCCGGCCGCATTCGCCAGAGATAACAAAATCGCCGCGCACTCCTTCACTTATCTGGTGAGCTGCGCCGTTATAGCCACCGCTCTCTTCGTCGGTAACAAGTTGGTAGGCGAGATTGTAAGGAACCTTATCTACAAACTGACAAAATGCGTCGGCTAAGATGACGGCGGCGGCTTTCATGTCATACACACCGCGGCCGTATAGTTTGCCATCCTCTATTTTGGCATGGAACTGATGCGGCTTGCCGTCCACTACATCGACGTGGGCGTTAAAAATCACCCGGAAGTTATCCGGTCGGACTTTACCGCGGTATGCTAAAAAGCTGGGTATGCCGTTGTGTTCGAATTCCTCGACGGTTACATCTTTGCCGGCGGTGTGTGCCTTTATGTAGTCCAGCATAAAGTTGTACGCTGTACGTGTATTCTCAAGATCTTTTGTGACAGAAGGAATAGCAATCAGTTCTTTGGTTGTCTCTAGTAGTTGTTCGTTGGTCATTATGGTAATCCTGTATAAAAAAGGCTCCGTCGAGCGGAGCCTGATCTGGTATTTAGTCGTCTCGCGCCTAGCCAAGCTCCTGAAGAGGGCAAACTTTTACACAGTGAGGCATTATGATTGTAGTCACGATCGTCAATTATAATGCCAGCATATTAAAGAGTCAATTTTGCTTGGCGAGGCACCACGGTCGGCTCGTCCCTGTCTTCTTATTTTATTTATGAGCGGGCTGTAGACCGCATGAGCTCAAGCGTTAGACGTTCGAGTTGCTGTAAACCCTGTTTGCTGGCCCATTCTTGTGGCCCGTGTTGGCCGCCGCTCGGTGGCCGCGTAGAGATTACAGGAATGTTGTAGGGTGCAAAGAAGCGTCCGTCGGTTGATCCATGGCCAAGCGGCTCGCCGTTGTCACCCTCCCGAATGTCCAGTTGTTGCATGAGTTGTAAGGTTTTGTTATACCACTTTTCGGATTTGTCGGTTATGACGCAGGGCTCATGCATGAGTTCTTTGATGCGGATCCTGCTAAAGGTGGCGGCCAGCGATTCGGCTGCTTGCAGTACCTTACTTGCATCATCTTCGCTTACAAAGCGTACGTCGACGGTTGCTATGGCTGCATCGCTGACTTGGTTTGTTGCCGCACCGCCATGTATGGTACCTAGATTATACGTGGTGTAGTAGTTGCCTGGTGCGCTTTGCGGCATGTTAGCGCTGTACCAGTTACGGAGTGCGTGTAGATAATCGATTATCGCTTGGTTGGCGCTATGGCCGAGCCACGGCCGCGCGCCATGTGCGGCTCGGCCTGTAGCGGTGATCTCTAGCCACATTACGCCCTTCATTTTCTCGGTCAACACCCAGTCGGCGCTTTGATCTAATACAAAGGCGGCCGCGCCTTTAAAATCTTTGTCGACAAGCGCTCCGACGCCGTTTTTGCCGCCCGTTTCTTCGTCGGTCGTAAAGAGTAGTCCTACGTTGACATCCGTGAGATTGGGAATTTTTAGCAGCGCCGCAAGCACCGCTGCCGCCATGCCCTTCATGTCACACACGCCCCGGCCGTAGTAGTTCTGATCGTCAGAGGTTAGTGCAAATAACTCGTTCTCTGCCGGCACGACATCCAAGTGTGATACGTACCAGACGGTATTGCTGTTTGGTTTTTGTGTGCTTGCGATCAGGTAAGGATAACCGTTAATGTCCCCTTTTGTCTGCCGGATGCCGGTTGGCTTAAGTAAATCGTAGACGTAATCGATAACGTGCTCTGATGACGATCGGTCGCCCGTTACGCTTGGTATGCTGACGAGCTTGGTGAGTATGTGTTGTAGATCCATGTGATCTCCTTGTAGATGCTTTATGTTAGGTTTGTGCTAGGTTCGTGGTTCGCTCGTAGTACCATTTATTTCTTTGTCGGTCGGGCCAAGCAGACTCTTGGTTAAGTCGACTTGTTGCTGTTGTTGTTCGGATGTGCCTACGAATAATATACCAAGCTTGCCATCTTTTGCGGTGCCCCAGTTTACGACGACGGCTCCGGTTTTTGTACCGTTGTCAAATACTAAGCCGGCGTCTTGCAGGCGTTGGATTGCCTCACTGAGTGGCAGATCTTTCGCTACCTTTATGTTCATTGCGGCCCATTCCCTGTCGCCTACGCCTAGTTTTTCTGCGGTTGCCGTTGGGTAGGAGGATCCGTTGGGTCGTGGGTTACATTCGATCAACGAGTATGGATCGTATTCCGATCCGTCTTTAGGCGGTTTGATAGCCGCTACGTCAAACGCAATTAAGCCCTCGGCACCCATGGTGGCTGCTATTTGTGCGGCTTTGTCACTAACTCCTCTAGGGTCGTGCTCGCTTGGGTGGCGGTTTCCGGCGTGGACGCTACCCTCTAAGATCTGCCCGGTGGTTGCGACGTGGTAGGCTTTACCGTCTTTGATGTAATACTGTACGTTCAAAAAGTCGTCGGCATCTACTCCGTTTTGAACCTGATAGGCGTCTGTCATCTCGGATGCTGCCTGGAGGACTTCGCTCCAAGAATCACATTTGATTACTTCTTGACCGGATGCGGCGACAGCGCCTTTGACAAACCATGGTCCGTTAAAATCGCCTTCTGGCTGTTCTTGTGGAGGTGTGACTCCTTTTTCTAGAGTGATTGTTTCGGGTGTAGGGAGGCCGGCCTCTTGCATGTCTCGGATAAACTCGTTTTTGTTATTGAGTCTTTTTACGGCTTGGTATCGAGTTTCATTAGGAGCGACAGCATTTGCTTCTTCGCCAAAGAGAAAGACCGAAACCACACGCCGCGCAGTTGGGTCTCGGTTGACGAGATCCGCGAGTGAGCCGCCCCAAACGATGTTTTTCGTTACCTCTAAGCCTATCGATTCGTAATGTGCCGCGGCGGCTGGGTAGTCTGCTTGTAGCTCCGCGGGCAAGCGCAGCTCATCACCGAGATTTGTAGCTACCAGCGTGCGTCCGTCGTACCAGTCGATTCCTTCTAGCTTGCCCAGTCCTTCGTACGAATCTCCGACTGAGTGATATATCGCTATTGGTTCTTCTTCACCATGCCGCAGTGCGACGCTAGCAAGCCCTGTTGTAACTTCCGAGCTTTGTGGCTGGTGCAGCACGTCCCTCCAGCCGGGTGCTGCAACGTCCAGTCTAGTTCTTTCTGCTGTAGGTGCCATTGTCATGTGGAAACTCCTTGATATATAAAAACGGGCTCCTGTGGGGAGCCCGTTAGGTTTTGTTTACTATTATTGTGGTTGTCTAGCTTATTTTTGGCAAAATCCTATCCGCGCTCCATCGAGCCGAGAATAATGAGACCAAGAATAATGCTATTTGTTGACATTGACGTTAAATATACTAAACCGTTGCCGATACGTCAACACCAAGGAGGCTAGAGTATGCGGCCTGCGCTATCGAGACCAAGTCTTTTATAAGAGAGCTGCTGCGCCTGCATACGAAGGAACTCTCTTGGAGCTATCTGTAGGCTGGTTGGGCATTGCGTGCTCGGCCGCCGAGGGCTGTTTTGGTTGCATGGATCGGATCAGGTGTGAGTTCCAGGCAATAAGTGCGGCAGAATCCGCCCATGCCATCGGATTGGCAAGTGTCTCTTTGAATGGAAGTTCTTCCATGGCCACCTTCCAGCCGCCTTCCTTTGTAAAGCTGACGACAGGTTTTTCGAACTTAAAGTTCGGACCGTTCCCAATCTTGGTCAGCGCGCCGCCAACGATTGCTGACATGAGCGAAGCGCGAGTAATCTGGTTTTTGAGGTCTGGGTTTTCTTTGAAGACGTCCGGCCCGTATTGGCGCTCGAACTGCTTGAGTAGAACATTTTCGCAGAACACATACGCAACGACATTATCAGCAAAGCCCGACAGTCCGGTGGCAATAGTCATTACGAGTTCGTTTTGTCGTTCGAACGGCAATTTTCCGTCTAGCGACTCTAGTAATTTTTGAGCGGTGACTGCGGCTGCATTTGCGGCTGGAATTTGGGTTGCAAGTGCTGCTAAAACTTCTTTCGCAGCATGGCTCAATCCGCCTTCGTGCTCATGGCCGGATACCGCGTCTGCTTTGATTTGTCGCGCCCACATGTGTACGACTGCTTGGCGAATATCTTCGTTCGCAAAGTTGAGGTTTTTGGTGTGCTCGTCTAGAATCTGCCCAACTTCTTCTTTGGTGCCGTTTTGTATGGCGTCCCTCAGTCGTTTTTCTATGTCCGCGTCTAAGGTTGCTTGTTCGGGCGTAGCGGTGGAACCAATAAGGTCAAAGATTAATGAGCTGGCGCTTGTTTCGCCATCCGTTTTGCCACCGATCAGCTGCTCTAATGCATCGGCTAGTTTTTCGGTGCGCCAGTCTAGCTCTTTCTCGCCGTACGTTTTGATGAAGCTTTTTATGAGAGTAGTGGGGCGATCGTGCTCGAGATCATCTTTAAAGCGGTTGAACAGCTCCGCGTTGATCGAGGGGGTCGTGTCCTCTTCTTTGCGCGCTTGATCGTGCGCTATTTCGGCCAGTCTCTTGGCTTCGTTATAGACACTACTGCTTTTGATGTTTTTGAGCGTATGTGTAAAGGCGCCTACAAGTCCTTCTGTGTCATACGCAAAGGCTGTGCGGGGCATGCCGGTAAAGATTTTACGAACCGCAGTAATTTGTTCCGGTGTAAATTCTCCGTCTCGTTGCTTGAATATCGTGTCGAGATTCTCGCTGATTTTGTTAAAGCGCAGCAGCGAGTAGTCGGGCTGCATTACCGATTTAAACGCGCCTTGCCCCAACTTTTGCACTGCCTTAGCGATTGAGGTTGCAAGTGTGCCCTGCTCGGCGCCAGCATTCTTGAGGCCCAAGGTCGCAGCGAGCCAGACCTCTGTGTTTGCAAGAGCCAATGTGTTCATGGTTGCAAATCCCTGACCGCTTGCCTTAAGCCATTCTCCGGCGCCGTGCCGCTGTAGATAAAAGAAGTTGGGCGGGTCGCCGAGCATACTAGCTCCCTGAATATTCCCACCTTCTAGTAGTGTCTTTTTAGTGTAGCCAAGCGGACCATTCATTTGTTGATTGGCCTCTGCCGCTGCTTGTGACATGTAATCTAAGAGCACGTCCTCGCTGAGCTCTACGCCGCTACGCTTTGCTTCGTTGACGAGTTTGGCATACGAATGTTCTGCGAGCGCGGATGCGACACGCTTGTTCATGGCGTTGATGAGCGAGGCGCTAGTGTAGGTTGTGGCGATGGGGGCTATCGTCATGCCGACCGCAAAGTTTTCGGCGACCAATTCGGCCACGCGCGAACGTGTCTTTTGATAGTGTTCTTCCCATGTTTGTGCGTTTGATTCAAGTGCGTTTGGGGCTGCATTGGCGCTGTCTGCCTCTTGTTCGAACATTGTAGCAACGTTGTCAAAGAGTGCTTTTTCGTCAGCCTCAATGTGGGCTGTGGCTTCGGCAAGTGCTACCAGGCCGCCGGCTAGGCCATAACTTATCTTGATGTCGGCTAGCTCGTGCGCAGCTTGATGTTTGTCGGCTTCGTTGCCAAACTTTTCGAGTGCGAATATGCGAGCACTTTCAACCACGCCCATCTCGGCAAAAGACCTTAGACCAAAAGCTCTCCCCTTACCGGTTGCGGGGTCGTATTGCGCATTAAGCACTACCTGTTTTGTAAACGCGCCGACAACGCCCAGTGCGGTAGCGAAGTTTAGTGTCGAGATCCCTTCGGAATGTTCTTCCGGAGTCGGGGTGCCGTGGTCTTGCTCGCCGCCGGATGGCTGGGGGGACTCTGGCGTGTGTGGTGGTTCGTGATGCGCGTTACCTTCTCCGAGTACAGGGCCCATACCACCTATGACTACACCCGGGACGATAACTGATGCGGTTGCAAGGGCGGCACCCTTTAATAGTCCGCGCCGAGACAAGGTGGGTTCGGTCGGTGTTGGCGCCGCCTCATGTGGATTCTTGGGAGCACTCATAAATATTGGGTTACAATACCAGGCATAACAGGGGCGGTCAATATTATGTCGTAATAAACACATCGACCGCGGTGTGTCTGGAGTGGGCTACTGGCTCAAGGATTCTGCAATTGCGGGGTGGATCTCTGTGAGCTTTGCTTGCATTGTTTGCAGGGTAGGATTGCCTGGCAGGTGCCGGGATAATGCGGCCAGTTGCCCGACATTGGTGGTCAGCCTCCAGCGCTGGTTGTGCCCGTTAAGTGTGGCGTACTGCGCCTCTAGGTGATGGCCAGCTTGCTGTAGGTCGCTGTACAGACCGAGCGAGATGTCAAAGCACTTTTCATAGGTGTCGGCCAGACCGGCTTGCTCAATTTCCTCGGGGATGTCATAGCCGTGGCGAGGCGTGAGGGTTTGGATTTCTAGTGCGTCTGTGGGGTGTTTTTGCATGGCGCGGAAGGTTGCATAGGGCGTGACCAAATCCCAACTGTAGTGCACGCGCTCAAGAGCTGTGCCTGGGCGCTCGCCCTCCAGATAGGCGTCCAGAACGTCCAGTTTGCGGTTCATTGGCCAATCGCTTATACGTTCTTGGATTGTTCGGAGTGGTAGTCCTGTATGTATATAGAGCATGTCGGCAATAAGGTCGTTTTCGTTACGTGGCCATACACCAGCAAGTTGCACAGGATCTTGCTGACCGATGTGGTTCTGGCTTAAGAACTCCTCCGCTATATCTTTGACGATCGCAGTCTTTGGTTTTTTAACGGGGCGCTTTGCGTCTTTGAGTTGCTCGATGCTCATGGTCACCGCCTGAGAAAGCAAGCTGGCGCCAGCAGATTGCAGTTCGGGCATGTCGCTCTGTAATAGGTCAGAAATAAGGTCTCCTATGCCCGAGTCGCCGGCCGGAATATGTATATTTGCAACCGCGCCTATTGGGAGTACGGCGCTGGCAATCGCTAGGGCGACTTCTTTGTCGAGCTTGCGCTTTACAAGGCCGGCTACGATTTTGGCATGCAGGCTGATAAGCGATTTGATCTTTGCCTCGTAGGCTTTTTTAGCGGTGGGCACAAGGTTTTGCGGTTGGTACACCATGGGGTCGGCAGGATATTGCACTTGTGCGTTTGGGATAAGACGCTCGACACGGCTGACGAGCAGTCCGCTGGCGTCCTCGAGTATCAGCATTGATGGCTGTGGAGTGGACTCGGCGTGCGATGTTGCTGGGGCAGTATCCTCTACGGCGACTGCGGTTGCGGTTTCTTCTGACGCCGGTACGGTTGCTTCTATTGCCTTTTGTGCTGTGGGCGTGGGCTCTACGCTTGCTGCCGAGGCCTTAGGTTTTTTAGGTTTAGGCTTGTCCGATGGCGGCGGCAAGAGCGGGTTGATCTTTTCCCACAAGATGGTGTTGATGGTCGGAACATCAAGCATTTCGCCGCTGCGTACGCAGTCGATGCGCTGAAAATCTTTGGGAAAGAGTTGCGCTAAATCGTCAAACACCAGCACTGTTCGTGCCAAATGCAGGCGGTCGGACTCGTGTAGGTCTTTCTTTTTGCCGGATTCTTGCAAAAGCTGTTCCGAGATGTCTGCGGGCACGCGCAAAATAAAGCTGACGTCCGGCCGCGGAATGCGCAACATCTCAAACTCTAGGTTGTCGAGCCAGATAAAAAAGCCGCGCCGCTGCTCGGCGTTGAGGATTTTTGTGCCCTGGTGCGCCATGTTCGAGCCGGTAAAGCGGTCGGCCAGCACCACCTTGCCCTCGGCAAGGGCTTGGTAGATGCGAGGCGCCGCCTCAAATCTATCCAATGCGTAAAATAGCGAGGTTGTGTAGGGGCCGACCCTATCAATTGAGCCGTAACCGCCCTCTAGATAGCGCCGTACAAAGTGACTGCTGGGTTGGTCGTACTGCGGAAAGCTAAAAATCTCGACATCGTGGCCGACTTCTTCTAGTCGCTCTCTTAGAAGATCTAGCTGCGTCGTTTTACCGGCGCCGTCGCTCCCCTCGATTACGATAAACGTCCCTCGCTTCGTATCCATTATCTACTATTAAGCCAGATGCTTAAATTTAAGGCAAGAACATTTATTGATAATTTACTATTTTGTTACTTTGTAGTGCAGCAGCATGTTGTTGTCGCCGATGCGCTTTGTCTCTTCTAGCTTGATCTTGACGTCAATTGGGGCATTAAATAGCCCCACGCCGGCGCCAAAAATTGTGGCCTGCATGTCGATATAAAGGTCGTCGACTACTCCGGCTTGCATGAACATGGTGTAGACCTGCGAGCCACCGCAAACGGCCAGTTCGTGCACGTCTTCGCTTTTGAGTCTTTGTATCAATTCTGCGGGGGGCTCGGTGACCGCCTCGACGTTTGGATACTGTTCAATCATTTCGGGACGGTGTGTATATACGAACAGCCGCCTGCCCGGCATGGATTTGTTAAAGACCGTTGGAAATTTGCGCGCAGTCGATAAAAAGGTGTTAAGACCCATGACCATGTTGTTGGCGGCGCGAACGTATTTGGTAAAGAGGTACTTGTCCTCGGGGTTGGTCCACTCGGTTGCTATTTGGTCGGGTGTTTTGCCGATGTAGCCGTCGGCCGTGAGCGCAGCTATGATTGACACTTTCATGGTACGATTCTCCTTACCTTTTTGCCTGCCAGTTCTAGCATTTTGACGGCGTACCCGTCGGAATGATCCTCTTTGTACACGAACTCTGTAATATCGGTCTGGGACAGCATGCGCGCGCAGGTTGGGCACGGTAGCAGGTTGATGAACAATGTGGTGTGTTTGAGGCTTATGTTTTCTTTTTGGGTTTTAATGAGCAGCTCGACCTCGGCATGGGCGGTGTCGTAGTGATTGAGGTCGTTGGGGGGCGAAAAGTGTGTTTCGCGCGCCGCACCGTGGTGCATGGCGTAGGTTTGGTAGGGCACGACTTTATTATAGCCAACTGCAAGCAAGCTGTACTTATTTGGTTTTTTGCGGCCAAGCGCCACGCCCGTCTGAAAGCTGTAATCGTAGGAATGTGTGGCGGCTTGCGCGGCTACGTCCAGCATCTCTGCCTCAGTAAAGTTGCCCGTTTTTGGAAGCTGGGGTAGTTTGGTTTTTGATGCGAATTGCTGCGCCTCTGTATCGCTTGTGAACGGCGAAACTAACTCGTACGGAACACCCCTTTGCATGAGTGCATAGTACGGCGGTTGTGTGTGAAACGAATATTTCCAGGAGCCGTTGATGCCGACAAAATGCTTGATATCCAGCCCGTTAATCACGTGCACCAAATCGCGCTGTGCGTAAGTAAGCGTGGCAATTTTGTGTGCGGACGGGCTGCCGTTTACTTTATCGATAATGGTCTGTACGGTTGCTTGTTGCAAAGTGCGGAATTGTGGCTGGTCTTCAAATCCCAGAACGTAGTCCTCTTTGGCAAGGCCTAGGAGCATGTTGCCCTTGGGCAGGTATATTTTGACAAGCTCTTTAAAGCGAGCAAGCGACATTTCACGAGGCGCGGCAATAAATATGGGCCTTAGGTTTTTTACCGGCTTTTTAGAAGCAAATGCCAGCTCGTTCCAGTCAAAATCCATTATTTGTCTCCATATTTTTCGTCGAACTTCCCAGAAAGTTCTTGGATTTTTTTATTGTGCCGCTTAAATAGCTCGGCGTTTTCGAGGGGGGTGTATTTAAGTTTGCGATAGTTCCAGGTGCTCAGATCCGGCGCGTCAAACGGTATGGCGTGGATGTGTAGGTGATCGCTCACGGTGCTTTGCGCCTCAATACCACCGTCGCGAATAATGTATTGGAGCCCCTTAATATCGTAGATTTTGCGGATCATCTTTTTGGCTATGTACATCATTTTGCGAGCCGTTTGCCACTCGCTGTCGGTCAGCTCTTTTACGGATTTGATGTGTCTGCGAGGCATAATCATCAAATTACCGTCGATGTAGGCAAAGAGCGCTACCGTCATTACCATGCCGTTTTCTTCGTAGACGATGTACTTGTCCCGCAGGTCGCAAAAGACACACTTGCCCACGCTCGTCCAGATCTTACCGTAGTAGCCGCCTGTGCGCGCGTCTCGGTAGTAGATTTGCTTTTCTTGTTCTTCGGGCGTGAGGTTCATTACCGTTCCTTGAGTGGATCTTTGCGCAGTTCCATAAAGTCTTTAAAGATATCGCCGAGCTGGCCGCCGATGGCGCGCTGGACGATCTTGGTGGTGCTGAGTGCGGTTGACTGACGGTCGACTACCTTTACCTCGCCGCCGTATTTGGTGACGATCTTGTACTCTTTGGATTCTTTGTAGGCGGCCGCCCAGTCCTCTTTGACAGTAATAAACACGTCGGGCTTAAGCAGGCCGAGTGTTGGCACGCAGCTGGGCTCTGGCAGGATAGTCACAAAATCGACGCTGCGCAGATAGGTTAGCATTTCGGCGCGGATTTTTTCGTCTAAGATGGGCTTGTTGGGGCCCTTTACTTTGCGGATAGCTTCGTTGCTGGATACGCCGACGACTAAAATATCGCCCTCGCGCTTGGCCTCTTCCATGTAGCGACATTGGCCGACATGGAGCAGGTCCCACGAGCCAGCTGTAAAGACAATTCGCTTGCCCTTCTCTTTTAGCGCGTCGTGCAGTGTCATCAAATCGCTCATCGCGACCAGTCGTTTTTTCCACGTAGTAGTAGATCCCATGTACTTGTATTCCCTCTCTCTTTGAATCCTATTGTAACACTTTGGATTTGGACAGAATATTGCGTTTTAGTAAAAAGTCCTTTGTTCGTAAAAAGTGCTCGTTTTGTTCAAGGTCTTCAAACGGGTTGTGGCGTAAAAATTTGTAAAAGTCGTGCAGCAAGAAAAAATCCACCAGTTGCTCGAATGTGTCGCTTGGCGTAAAGGTGCTGCCGCCCCGCTTGTTATATCCTGAATGCACGAAATATTTGCGAACTTTTGTTTGCTCTTTGTACTTGCAGTCGACGATGAGGAATGCCAGCGTGCGAGCGATGTCAAACGCAGGCGAACCCCACGCAGCTTTCTCGAAATCCAGAATTCCCGACACATGCAGTGATTCACCCTCGCCGTCAAATAGGATATTGCCGCGTACAAAATCCATATGCAGTGCCTGCCCGGGCAGTCGCGCGGCATTCATAATTACAGAGCGGAATCGGTGAATATCGTGTACGGCCAGATCGAGTTTGCGCGTAAGCGCGTCTTGGACACCTTTGTCATCAAAGTATGTTTGCATGCGGTCGAGTAGTGCAAGACATTCATCGTCTACATTTGGCAAGTTTGCACGAGGCAGGTCGATGAGTTGGGCGTGCATGTCGCTCATCATCTGGCCAAGTAGTTTGATATGGCGCATGGTGTACGCGTCCCACGGGATAGTTGCGCCCGGCAGATAGTGGTACAGTGCTGCATATTTTGCGGTATTAATGGTGTCAGATGAGGGTCGTGTGAGTCTGGTGATTCGAGGGTCGGCCGTACGGCGCACTGGCATACCTTGCTTTGCCAAAAAATCCGCCACATAGTTAGCATTTTTGATTTTGTCTACAATTTCAGGCTCGCGTTTGTAGATGATGAGGTTAAGTACCCGATTATCCGCTGTGCGTACCGCGTAGGATTCGTTGCGATATCCCTTCTGGACGGGCGCAATATCATCGGCCGTTACACCGTACTGTTGTAGAATTTTTGCCGTTAACTCCTTAGCCATATGTAGATCTAGTGTACAGCAAGACGACGCTTACGCTATACTGGCGAGGATATGAGACATCCGGAGTATGAATACCTAGAATTAATGGCCGATATCATGAAGAACGGCAAAACCAAGCCGACGCGTGGTATCCACCCTGTTAAATCTGTGTTTGGCCGTCAGCTGCGCTTTGATATGCGCGCTGGGTTTCCACTGCTGACTACCAAAAAGATGCCGTTTAAGATCTTGCTGCACGAGTTGTTTTGGTTTGTGTCGGGATCGTCCGACGTCGCATATTTGCACGAACATGGGATAAAGTACTGGGATGGTTTTTTGCACGAGGGCTCCAACGATCTTGGTCGTGTGTACGGCGTGCAGTGGCGTCACTGGAAGCGCCCAGATGGCCGACCAGAGTTTGATCAACTTCAGTGGGCGATCGATGAACTAAAGAATAACCCGGATTCTAAAGGTATTATCGTCAACGCTTGGAACGCGGGTGAGCTTGGTGATATGCGCCTGCCGCCATGCCACACGATGTTCCAATTCGACCTGACTAAGGGTAAGCTGCGTCTGCAATTGTATCAGCGTAGTTGGGATGTGTTCCTGGGTGCACCATTTAATATTGCGCAGTACGCCTTGTTGCTACATATGGTGGCGCATTTGGTCGGCGCCGAACCGCGTGAGTTGATTATCGCAGCGGGCAACGCCCATCTTTACACGAATCACATCGACTCAGCCAAAGAGCAGTTGGTGCGAAAACCATACCCCTTCCCCAAGCTTAAGATTGTCGGTGATGTCAAAAACATCGATGACTTTAAAGAAGAAAACTTTGTACTCGAGGGCTACCAGGCGCACCCGCGCATCAAAACCGATCTCGTTATCGTGTGATCTCTGAGTGTGCTGCGGTAGAGTTTACTATTGTTTGTGCTGCGAGATTAGCGTGTGATAGGCGTTTAGATGCTCCTGGCTCATTCGTGCGAGCGTAAAGCGGGCTTCAAAGTCATCGCGGCAAGCCTTGCGGTCGATTCTATTGATATCGTCCAGAGCATTCGCAATGCCGCCTATCATCATTGCTTCGTTATCTGATTTTGGGATTACGAAGCCTGTCTGATCGTGTGTGATAACTTCGCTGATTGCGCCGCTACCTACGCCTATTACCGGTGTGCCGCAGGCCAAAGACTCTATCGCGACCATGCCAAACGGCTCGTCAAAGAGCGAGGGCATAATAAGCGCCGAAGCGTTTCCTAGAAAGTCCTGCTTTTGCTTGCCCGTCTTAAGGAATCCAACATACTCGACGGTGCCGTCTAGCTCCGGCTCGATCTTTGTGCGCCAATAGGCGTCTTTACCGTGACCAGCATAATGCTTGCCTGCGATCTTTAGTCGCACGCCAGCTTTTTTTGCTGCCGCGATTGCCAAGTGGACGCCTTTGGACTCGATAATACGGCCTAGATATGCGACATAACCGCCGGTCGGCGAGTAATTGGGCGTAAAGCGCGCCTCGTCGATACCGTGGTAGATATTGGCGGCCCAGTTGGTGTCTGTCGGCATGCCAGCGCGCTGTGCATGTGACATCGATAGCCAGTTAAGGTCTTTGTACTTAGGAAAGACGCTCCTGTATTTGACGAGTAGCTGGAATGGATCGTGATGCGTAAACACGACTGGTTTTTTGCAAAACTGCGCGAATGGCAGCGCAATGTCTTCTTCGTTGGTGTAAATGTGTACGATGTCCAACCCGTCGTTATTGGCCGTGGCATACGCCTTGGCGATGATTTCGGCCTGTACTTGCCGCGCCATCGAGACAAAGGTAAGCGGATGTTTTTTGAGTAGCTCCAGATAGCCGTAGCCGCGCCCCTCCAGCTCTTGTTCGAACAGACTAAGATCGGCGGCAACAGTCCGGACGTGTGTGGCTACTGGGCCGGGCGAAAATAGTGTTACGTCTGCGCCTAGCCGCGTCAGTTCATTGGCTAAATCCAATGCCAAAACGCCTGGCGAAAATATAACGCCAGGCAGGATATCTTGGTGCATAAAGATATGCGGAACGACTAAACCCACGCGCATGGTCTACTTTTTGTCGTCTTCGTCCAAAAAGCTAAGGTCGAGTTCTTCGTCGCCCGCGTGGTCGTCGCCATAGTACGCATCAACGTCGGCTTTGGTGTTGTCCGATTGCATAATGTATCCCCTTTCAGATACTAAAATTATGCCTGTTTTTGAGCGTTTTGTAAATACGGCAACCTGGGTTCTGACTCAAGGCGACGTTCCGAGAGATTGAGGATGGCATGCTTGACGGTCGATGACAGTCCGGGATGCTTGCCTATCAAATGCTGCGAGGCCGCGGTCGGGCTGTGCCACGGCAAATCGCGCGGTCGGCAGTCGGAGCTCACCATGGCCATAAACGGTATGACCACGATCCTGCGGCCATCTTGCAGTCTGTCTTTGTCTGATGAGACAAAGGTACCGCTGCCATCAGGTCTCCACAATCCGCTCACATTCTGCACGTACTTGCTCACGCGTAGCCTATCGGTTATTTCTGATATAAATTCTGCCGTTGTTTCGGCCGCAAGGTCGGGGTCAAGACTGTCTATCGGCGGTAGCTCGGTGTGGCTGATCGGCAATGTAAGGCCGCGCCGTGGTCTGCGGTTTTGGAGTGCTATCTTTCCATCGGTATTGCGTATGGCGAGTACCGCCAAGGGGGCGCATACGCTCCTGTCGATTGCTCGGTTACTCTCGGGATTAAGGTGTGCAACGGCTATGCCGGCGGCTGTGCGGTCGATTACTTCGGGCAGTAGCATAATAGTGGCAGTATGCGGTAATGTTTTTGTGGTCGTCTGTACAAACTCTTACATGGCATGCAATCAAAAAGCACCGCGTAGGTGCGGTGCTTTTTGCAATAAGGTGCGTATGTCTAGGCTTCGCTAACAGCGACAGGAATAGACGGACCCATAGTGGTTGCAACGTGGATAGCCTTGATAAAGCTGCCCTTGATGCTGCCGGGCTTGTTGCCCTTAACGCTTTGCAAGACAGCGCGAGCGTTCTGCTCGAGCTTTTGGTTGCCAAAGCTGAGCTTACCAAAGCCAACGTGTACGATACCGGTGCTGTCGACGCGGTATTCTACGCGGCCGGCCTTTGCTTCGCTCACGGCCTTGGCGACATCGGTGGTAACGGTACCGCTCTTTGGGTTTGGCATCAAACCGCGTGGCCCAAGAAGACGTGCGTACTTACCAAGCTTTGCCATCTGCATAGGGGTGGCGATTAGGATGTCAAAGTTGATTTCACCCTTCTCTAGTGCGCCCAAGATAGTCTCAACACCAGAGATGTCAGCGCCCTCTACCTTAGCGTCATCCAAAACGGCTACACGAACGTTCTTACCGGTACCGGCTGGCAGTACGAGGTTGTCGCGGATGTTTTGGTCGGCCTGGCGTGGGTCGACGCCCAGGTTGATGTGCAGCTCGGCGCTGGCGTCGAACTTAACTGGGCTGGTCTTAATAGCCAGCTCAATGGCCTCTGCCAGAGTGTGCTGCTTGTTTTTGTCGATAAGCTTAGCTGCCTCGCGAAACTTCTTGCCCTGGCGCTCTAGACGAGTGCGTGGTGGCTTGGCAGCTGGCTTAGCAACACCTTCCTCGGCCTTAGCCTCTGCGGCGTTGGCTTTGCGCTCTTCTTTGGCTGCCTTGGCTTCTGCCTCTGCAAGACCCTTGGCACTGCGCTTACCGGCTTTAGCGGTAGCTTTTTCTTCGGTGGTCTCTACTACTGGGGTTTCGGCAACAACTGCTTCTACCTTTTCTTCTGCTGGTTTGTTGGCTTCTTCTGCCATGATGTTATCTCCTTTGTGGTACGGACGGCTGGCTAGCCTCCCACAATATTTAGAATTTACTCGTTAGACAATGTAGTGTGCTGACTCTAGCCTTCTACTACAACACCCATGCTGCGGGCAGTGCCTGCAACCATCTTTTTGACAGCTTCGATGTCGTCGGCGTTCATGTCGGCTGCCTTTTCTTCGGCAATCTTGGTCAGCTGCTCGTCGGTCAGTTTTTTGCTGACTTTCTCGCTGTTAGGACGGCCGGAACCCTTGTCAATGCCCAAGGTCTTGCGGATCTTGTCATCGGTAGGTTCACCAACAACGCGCCACGCCATGGTGCGGTCGTCGAAGATAGTAATGTGAACGGTCAGGGTTTCGCCCTGGCGCTCTTTGGTCGCGTCGTTGAACGGGTTGATGAAGTCCATCATGTTCACACCGTGCTGACCAAGTGAGCTACCTACCGGAGGCGCTGCGCTGGCCTGACCGGCACGGATTTTCATTTTTAGATTTGCTTTTACGGCTTTTGCCATAGTTCTCCTTTAACGAGCCCAGAGTTAGAAGCCTCCGGCGCTCTCCTACCTTTAGTAGTGCGTAACAGGGGTGATTATAGCGCAGAGGAAGACTTTTGTCTAGTTTGGAGTGGCGGGATTTCTACCTTGGAGAATGACGCTACAGTGGTATTCGGACGCAACAGGATATATGCCACCGTCAGGGTCTACTAACCGAGCGCCACCAAGTTCACCTACGGGTTGAGCCTGCGAGCTGCAATTGAGTACTAAGCAGCCGACCGGTGAGCGTGGGGTATTCGGGTTTGCGCTGTACGATAAAAATCCTGCGCGTGCGAGAGCGCAATGTATTTCAGGGTCAATATGTTCTGAATGTGGTCGTTCGGCAGACAGTGACATTTTTATATTTTTATACGGATGTAGCGGCTTGAAACTGCTATAAGTTTAGACGCGCTTAACTTGCAGGCTGTCCAGCTCGACCGGTGTTTCGCGGCCGAACATGTTAACCAAAACCTTGAGCTTGCCCTTGGCTGGGTCGATTTCGTTGATACTACCGTCAAAGCCCTTGAACGGACCGTCGACAATGTTAACGACTTCGCCCAGTCGGTAGTCTATCTTGTGCTTGGGTTGCTCTAGACCCATGCGCTTCTGAATCTTCTCGATTTCTTCGTCGCTTACAGGTGTAGGTTCGGTGCCGCTACCCACAAAGCCGGTTACGGATGGGGTGTTGCGCACGATGTACCATGCGTCTTCGCTCATCTTCATCTGGACCATGACGTAGCCCTGGAAAATGCGCTTTTCGACAACGCGGCGCTTGCCGTTTTTGATCTCGATCATCTTTTCTTTAGGGACCAGAACCTGAAAGATTTTGTCCTTCATGTCCAGCGAGTCCGCACGCTGGCGGATGGATTCGGCTACTTTTTCTTCGTAACCGCTGTAAGTGTGGATTGCGTACCACTGTTTAGTTGTGTCGTATCGTTTGGCGTTCATTCTTTGCGTTACCCGATTATTAGTTGCTTAAATAGTTTGTTAAGGCCGTAGTCTACGACGGCGACCAGGATTCCAAATACAGAGGAAAAGATAATAACAGCGAGCACGAGTTGGCGTGTTTCGCGGCCGGTCGGCCATGTTACTTGCCTCAGTTCTTTCCAGCTGTTGCGGAAGTATGCCGGCCAAAGGATTCTGCCGATAACCCTAAACGCTTTGTATTTGCCCAAAAAACGTCCGACTTTGGCAAAACCACGGCCAATCCAGCGGAAGGGCTTGGCAATATAGCCGAGCGCAAGGCTGATTACGCTATTCTTTTTGGATGATTTTGGTTGATTAAGCTTTTCGGCCTTCTCGCGGATGGTCTCGGCCTTTTTGACCATTCGCCGTTTTGGTTTGTTTGGTTCCGCCATGTCTCTCCCTTACTCTAGCGTTTCGCTGTGATGGCACTGGTATAACTTGGCTATTCGCACAAATTATAAAAGAGCTTACAAAAAAGTAAGCTCCGTCAAAGTCAAGTGTATGATAACGCCAAGCAAAGGTCAAGTGGTCGTATTAACTGATTATATAGGGCGTACGGGGCATGGCGCACTAGAGTGAGGCTTGGTATAGTTTGGGTATGACGCTATTGCTTATGCTCTTTGGGGTGGGGCTGCTATTGGACGTACTACTGCATGTGCGAGGCTTGTTGTGGCGCTCGCGCAAGGTTTTGGCCTTTACGTCGCTGATGATTACGATGTTTGCCAGCGGAGCGTTGGTTGTCGGACACTTTAATTTGTGGACAGTGCTGATTGTGCTCGCCAGCGTGTACCGCACTATTAATACGATGCGTATTGTTGAGGGCCGCATGCACGAGGGCTATCTGCGGAATGTTACGCTGCGCACAACGCTCGCAACCGCAAGTTTGCAAGCGATCTTTGCGCTGTTGTGGCTAGCATGGGATTATTGGCACGAGACTGGGCATTTGGTGTGGCTGTTGGTCGGACTGCTGCAACTGGGTGCGGCAATCTTAATATTGTGGTCAACTGCTCGACGCCTAAGGGACTCTCGCTGGCCAAGGCGAGCACCTCATTTGTCCGATAGCGAACTGCCTACGTTGACCATCGCTATTCCCGCGCGCAACGAGACAACCGATTTGCACGATTGTTTGCAGTCGCTTGTCGCCAGTGATTATCCAAAATTAGAGATACTGGTACTGGACGACTGTTCGCAGACACGCAAAACACCCGAGATTATACGGAGCTTTGCGCATGCCGGTGTGCGGTTTATAGAGGGTCGGCCGCACAACCCAGTGTGGCAGCCCAAGAATCAGGCGTACGATCATCTACTGCGCGAGGCGAGCGGCGAGTACGTATTGTTTTGCGGCGTGGACGTTCGGTTCGATCCTCAAAGCCTGCGGCGACTAATCGAAGTATTGCTGCACCAGCGCAAGAGCATGATGAGCTTGCTGCCATGGCGAGCGGCAGCCGCCGAGCGTCGTTTTGCAGTCGCGCAAGCTGCACGATATATGTGGGAGTTGGCGCCGCCCCGGCAGTTGTTTGGGCGTCCGCCGGTGCTGAGTACGTGCTGGGTAGCCAAGCGCAGCGCATTAATGCAAGCGGGCGGATTTGCGGCGGTCGCACGCACTATTTTGCCAGAGGCCCACTTTGCGCGGGTGATTGCGCAAAAGGATGATGCGTATCGTTTTATGCGAGCCAATCAACCGCTCGGCATACAGAGTGTTAAGCCCGCGCGCGAACAACGGCATACCGCCATTCGCATGCGCTACCCGCAATTGCGCAAGCGCCCCGAAAACGTCTTTTTGCTGGGACAGGCCTACGTGCTCTTTATGCTGATGCCCTATGCTATGGCAGTCGCCGGGTTTTGGGTCTCGATAGGACTGGCGGCACATGTGTTGGCAGCGCTTGCGGTGTTACTTAACTCGGTAGCCTACCTGCGCGTTATTGCCGTAACGCGCACGGGTAGTGTTTGGCTCGGCGTGTTTGCTCTGCCTGTCGGCCTGATGTACGACCTTATCATGGTGCATGTCTCGATGTGGAAATACGAATTCTCGGAGATAGAGTGGAAAGGGCGCAACGTGTGCATTCCTATTATGCACGTTATTCCTCACTTGCCGCCGCTCGATGACGACCAGCCGGCTATTCGCCCAAATCGGGCAGAAAGATAGTAAACGTAGAGCCTTGATCTGGCGCGCTTTGCACGTCTACCTCTGCATGCAAAAGGTGCGCGAGCTTGAGGGTTATGTACAGTCCGAGCCCGGTGCCGGTCGTTTTGCGCGTACGGTAATCTTCGCTGCGGAAGAATTTATCGAACAGACGCTCTTGGTCGCCCTTACTAATGCCGATTCCGGTGTCTGCGACGCTGATATTGACGCCGCCTGGCGCGTCGCGTGCGGTAAGAGTGACCGAGCCCTTCTCGGTATATTTGATAGCGTTAGTCATAAAGTTTTGCAAGATTTCGCGGACGTACAGCGGAGAGGATTGGAGTGATCCTGCGTCACCAGCAATCTCTGTTTTGATGGTTAACCCTTTGGCCGCAGCCTGTGGGGCGTAGGTGGCTTTGAGGTCGGTAATAAGCTCTTGAATGTCGATATTCTCTATTTCGAGTGTCAGCTTGCCGCGCTCGGCTCGCGATAACATCGACAAGTCGTTGATCATATCAGATAAAAAGAGCACCTGTTTGTGTGCTTCGGCAAGCGCGGCTTTGATCTGAGCCGGGTCACCGGACTTTTCGGCGATAAACATGGCGTTCGAGATATTGCCCTCGGCTATGGCGATGGGCGTGCGTAGCTCGTGGCTGGCTACGCTAATAAACTCGTTGCGCTCTTCTTCTAGAGACTTTTCGCGGGTGATATCGCGCAGCAACAGTACATATCCCTGCTTTTGGCTGCCGCCGCCGTATCCAAGGTGTACTGGTGCGATGCTGAGATACAGGTTGATTGTGCTGCCATCGTCGTACCGAAGCAGATAATCGCGCGAGGATTTGGCGGCGATCGTGCCGCTTACCAGCTCTTCTACTTTAACGGCCTGCCTGTTTTTGTCCTCCAGCTGCATGACTTTGCCCAATCGACGACCTTTGAGCGTGCTGTTGCTGTCTAAAATATTAAGCGCTGCGCCGTTGCTTAGCACGATTTCCATGCTCTGGTCCACGGCCAACACACCATCGGCCATGCTGTTAACGAGGCTCGTTAGACGTTCGTGGTCGAGTTTTGCTTGGCGCGCGGCAGCAGATTTGCGCAGCACTTTTGTAATCATAAGCACCATTATAAGATACTATGCTTATTTTTGAGCCAGAATTTTAACAGTCCGCAGGCGAAGGGGCTATTCTTCTGTTGCCGGCAAAAACTTGAGCGCCGGCTGGTGTTTTGCCATCTCTTTGCGGAGCTGCTTAGCGCGCGGCACATGTTTTTCTAGCTCGTGCCAAAATGGTGCACCGTGGCGCATCACCTTGGTGTGCGTCAGTTCGTGCAGCAAAACATAGTCAATCAGATGCCACGGCAGCTGCATCAAAAACAGATTGAGCGTGATATCCTTTTCGGCCGTGCAACTGCCCCATCGGCTTTTGAGCTGTTTCACGCCCACGCTGTTATAGGTAAAACCTGTCTTCTCGGCCAGGCTACGCAAACGCTGCGGCAAAAGCATCTCGGCCTCTTTTCGCAGCGCGCGGATACTGGCGGACTGGGCGGCTTTTTGCACCTCGGGGTGGTGCGATTCGTACTGCGTTGGATGGGTTATCTCTATCTGGTTTTGATGGAGCCGGGTAGAAACGCGGCTTGTCTGCGCAGTCGGCACAAACCGTACGCGGTGCGCCTTGCCGACCACTTGTCCATGTGTCAGCCCTGCGCCTGTTTGCTGGCGATGCTGCATAATCCACGCCGCCTTAGACAATACAAACTGCTCGCCTGCCTTATACGGCACCCACGAAGGCAGCGACACACGGATCTCGCCGCCCGCGCCCACGCTTAGGCGAAGCGAGCGATTGCCGCGCCGTTTGTACAGCGTCACTGTTCCTATATCCGGAAGTTCTACTGTCTTTGTTGCCATAGTTTGCGTTAGAAATTATCTAATATTAATGTTGCGGCGAGTCAGGTCTACGCGGCCGGCCATCAGGTTAGGTACGAGGTTAACAAGTTCGGGCTTAACGACGTTTGCGCGGGTGTCATTAGAGATCGGTACCAGCCCAAGGCTTCGCAGACGACCGATAAACGAGCTGTACTGCGAGCTAAAGACATGTTTGCCGCTGATAACAGTGTAGTCCTCGTTGTGAGGGTTTTGCATGCTGCCGGCGATGCGTTCAAACGTCGCCCGGTCGCCAGGTCCGGCGTATTTATCATCTGCGCGGCGACGGTCGCGCTTGGCCAGACGGGCAAAAGCGGTCTCTGGATCAATCTGGAACCACACTAGCAGTGGCACGGCCTTTGTTTTTTGCGCCATCTCGCGCAGCATTCGGCGCTGGTTGGCGCTGCTGGCGTTAACGTCGTAGATAACGCTCAATCCGGCCTGCAAAAATTCGTGCGTCAGATAATCCATCAGTTGGCCCACCACACTATTTTCTTCTCGGTCGTAACGTGGAGTCTCAAACAGCTCGCCGCGAATGCGATCGGAACTTACATGCGCTGCCTGTATGTGTTCGGCCAGCTGCCGAGCAAAATACGTCTTGCCCGACCCAGGGTAGCCATACAGCATGATCAATAACGGTTTTGTAGGCACTACCTTCGTCATGTGATTACAGTATGCCACATCTGTTATCTATCTAAAAGATAGGAGGTGACAAAATGCGCGTTTTAACGTATCATGTCTCTGTTACACATAGGGGTGTAGCTCAGTTGGTAGAGCACCGGTCTCCAAAACCGGGTGTCGCAGGTTCGAGTCCTGTCGCCCCTGCCAAAAGAAAATGACCCACGGTCAAAGGCTGGTGGGTCATTTTCTTTGCTGGGGTCACAAGACTCGGTTCTACGACCAGAGATTTGCTAAGCAAATAGTGTAGTCGCAGGTTCGGCGAGCGAGGACGCGCACAGGAATCCCATTCCGAGAATGACTATGCGGAGGAGCGCAACGCAGTGGAGCGATCCTGGCTTCCCTGCCGGCCTAGCTCACGTTTTCTCTCCCTGTTTGAGATACGACCTCGACCGCTCATTCTACGTCCGAAGTCCCTTTATATAACTCGGTGATTCGCTGTGTTACTCTAGGCATTTCAGAATACTTTTCCGCTCTCGTATTGACTTCCAAGGAATTCATTTTTTCTATTAGTTCCGGGTGGTACCCGAGCATGCGGCCAAACAGCTTCTCAGCGACATGCCTCTTTTTCGAGTATTTGGGCATAAACATTTCTTTACTGAAGCCCTTTTGACTCTCGTCACTTTCATTAAGGGACTTTATGAGAGTATTGATCTTGCTCTTAAACTGCTCTTTACTTGTAGTTAGGGCGGTATCTAAATCTGACAGCACGGCCAATACAAAAAACTCGAAGTTCGGCTTATTAATAATGAGCGTAAAACCGGCACTCTGCGCTTCCTCGCGCAACTGTTCAGGGGTCACGCCATATTTCTCCATATCATCGTGATCTACTACAATCCATCTTTCTATGACGTCTTCATCACCCGCCAAGCTAATCACCCCATCTCTGCTATATGTGGCAACGACTTCATTCGCCGTTGCTACTAGTCTTGCATGTCCATGATTGCCGCCTAGGGGCAGCGGAAGTACTTCTATGTTCCTACTAAGATTAGCAGGCGCCTGGCCGCCCACAGTCGTCCTGAGAGCCTCTATGAACTCTGGCTCGCTGACATCTCCCTCTGTGCATATCAGCATGAATATCACGATTATTTACTTACGTTTGGTACGGCACCAAACATTCCTTTATTGTATTTTTTTTCTAGCGCTGGATCGTCAGTGCGGATGTCTTTAGGTATGCTGCCAATAATTGTTTCTTCACGATTATTTTTGCCGAATAGATGAATATTATTTCTCCCCAGCTGATCCATGAGTTGCGTATTGTGCGTGTTGACAACTAGCTGAGCATCTGTAGTGTTATTCGTGAACAGTCTTACTATAAACTCACACTCTCTAGGGTGTAGATGGGTTTCAAGTTCATCGATGTATAGTATGTTGCCGTTCTCGAGAGTGTCGATCAATGGAAAAGCTAGCTCAAAGATGCGCCTGGTGCCATCAGACTCAAGATTTATGGGCAGCTGCCTTACGCCAACAATCTCGCCTTTCTCATTGCGGAGCATGTGAGTAGTAGTCACATTAAACCCAGTACGCCCCAAGCTCTTTTTAAAATCATCAGTTATCGGCAGGCTATTGAATATCTCGTCAGGCAAATTAACTTTCGTCGAGGTTACATCCTGAATATATAGATCTGCTTGACGTAACAAATCCAAAAGCTTCGTTTTAAATCCATTATCTTCAGCAACCTTTTGAGCCGTCTGGCCAAGTGGCTGGTCGCCGCTTATTAGGTTCAGATGATCGAGCCATTCGAAAATATCAAGAGCATATTTATTGTTGTTCTCCCATGCTTTAGTCAAAATAAGAGCATCGTTTCGCGTATTCTTCAGTATAGAGCTGTCGAAGCCATGGTTCTCGTAGTAGTTCTTCCGTAGCGATCTCCTGCTGAATATAGTGTCGTAGTTGTCATCGGCAGATAAGCCTTTGCGGCTTAACATCTCATCTACTACCTCGTTCATTAATATTGAGAAGCTGTAGCGGTATATGTGTTTTGCGGTTTGCATTTCAGCCTTAAAACTTGTAGGTAGTTTCATAGCTTCATCATTAAGTAGAAAAGAAAGGTACCCCATCTTCTGGCCATCAAACTGTGTAGAGGTCCTAATGAAGTCACGGAAGAAGCCAATAGCCATGAATAGGTTTGATTTACCTGAGCCATTGGGACCAAAAATTGCATCAACATTCTTAGTGTCGTGGCAGAACGTTATAGTCTGTTCACTAAAAAACGATCTGTAATTGGTAACACTAAAGCTTACTAGACGCATGCGCTCGTTCTTCCTGTTAGCTTTATTGATAATTCAAGAATAGCACGTATATGTTCCAAAAACAATATATTTTGTGTATTTATAACAATTATGTACATTTTTGGAAAACTATCTTTGAGTTATCAAAGAAGCTTTGACACCTAGTTCTCGTCAAATAATTCTTGCAGTTCCCGAGCCTGCTTTATATCGCACTTGATATCCGCCACAAGAGTTCTATAGTTGTCCACGAACCCCTACCATAAATTCCAATTCACCGCCCCGCACCGACAGTATCTTGCGACAGAGCAGATATTGAATAAACATAACCATTATGTTATAATGATGATATATGAGTACAGAGAAGAAAGACTTTTGCCTGGATGGAGTGGGCACCCCATTGCCGTCACAGCACCCAGAAGCAGGTGTACGCTACGGACTCTCCACGAGCCCTGAGGATATGACCGGGATGGCAGACAGTTTTGATGCCAGCACGGGTGTTAATCATGACTCACGTGGTCCTCTTCCTTCGGCACAAGAGGTTCTTGATGAAACTTATCGTCCGTATGCAGTGCCTGTCTCTGCTCTGCGAGAGCCTGGTGAGCCTATTGCTCGCGCCCCACACCCTAAGCGCCGCACCGTATGGGCCGTAGCTACTTTGCTTGGCGCCGGCTTTGTTGCAGGCGTAGGGCCTGCACATGACGAGAATTCCGATAATTTTGGCGTCACTGCGCCTACACCAACGCAGTCTCAGGCTTCGGTTCCTAACGTTGCGCCTGTTCCGGTTGATTGGACAAAAGGCAAAGCTATCGTCCATTTCGTAAGTTTGGACGAAGCACAGCCGTTCACGAAGAAGCAACAGAATGAAGTGGTGGAGTCGGTAAAAGGTGGCATTGATATGGTGCACAGCATAAGCGGCGGCAAGTACCCGAGTATGCCGGTAGAAATGAGTAAAGGCAAGGATCTACGCAAAGAGGGCGTTACGCTAGACGACTTCTGTGATCCAGAAGTTCGCGATGCAACGATTGCTAAAATTCAACGAGAAGTTGTGTCTGAGGGTAGCAGCAATGACTTACATGTTTCAGTCCTCAATGTTGATGGGGTATGGACTTGCGAAAATGGTGGAACGATGCCGAGGGCCCAAGCTCACAGCGACCGCCAATTCATACATGTCACAGCGGGCAGCGAATTGCTATTGGACGCGGGTCCAAAGCTTATCGCTCATAAAATCCTTCACATGGGCTACGATACTAAGAGCGGCTATGGCCACGATAGCGCTCTTGGGGGCCGCGGCGAAGACACTGGCCGAATTGTTGCAGCGATGTGCAATAGAGTCTCTAACTATGCGTTTAGCGGCACGTTACCTGGTTCGGGGCACTCACAAACGGGGTATGATCCAGATCCTATAAACGGATTTTTGCGTCGCATGTTGGGCACACTGGACGAAAATCAGGTTAAGATAGTGACGAACGATACGACGGTAGAATTGCGGGCCTTGTCAGGCGACAACGAAGGAACCAAGCTCATACGAATTCCGGTAGAAGGACTTGCGACGCTCCCTAATAATGTCACCGATAAACCGCTTGATAGCGCCGAGCCACACGTTGCAAAGCCGGCAGCTCTGTACATTGAGCTCTCACACCCGCAGCTTACAGATGGGGATAAGGTCACGAATCAGGAAGTAAAAGCCTATCTGGTGGATGAAGAAGCCAGGCAACCGTCATCATTTCTGTTGCCTATAGGTAGCAATAAATACGACCACGGCATTTTTGCCAAAGACACCGGTAAGGTATATACGCTTGAGCTCGGTGATAAGACTATAGACTTACGCGTCGACTCTATCAAAATTCCATCCAAAGGGAACGACGCTGCAGCAGCTGTCAACATTGATTTTCAGTGACCGCACAGGCCTTAGATTTGCTTAAATCAGGGTTGGGCCAAGATGTGCACCTCCTATTCGTGCCAATCAGCACCAGCACAAACATCCTCGGCTTAAAGCTACTGCTCGAAAAACCCTACGATACGCTGGTCGTTTAAAGGCGAACAGTAATGGAAGAACGGCAGCTTGCGCTTTACCAAGACTCTGCCCACTATTGGTTAACCCGCATGCAACAGGATGTACCTCTGCTACAATTGATGGACATATGATTAACAACTTCCAGCAGATAGCAGGCACCGTTTATCCGGACGCAAAACTTATTGACTACAAAAAACTTGAGGGCGGCGTGTCCGCACAGGTTTACGCCCTAGAGGTCGCGTTGCCGGACGACAGCGTACAAAAGATGGTAGTGCGACAATATGGTGCAGCAGATCTAAACGCTGACCCGCACATAGCAGCGCACGAGTTTGCTTTGCTTCGTATATTACAGGAGCGAGGTTTGCCGACGCCCGAGCCTTATTACGTGGATGAGTCGTGCAAAATATTGCCAAGCCCCTATATTGTAGTGGAGTTTATTGATGGTCAAGTAGTTGATGAGCCTACCGATGCGGTTAACTTTGCCTGGCAAATGGCGGACGTCCTAGCCAAGATCCACCAGATTGACGCAGGTGCCGAACTCACCTTTTTACCGGATCAGCAGCAGGCGTTTACAAAGAAGTTGGCGTTGAGGCCCGCGCAGCTTGACGATTCGCTCAGTGAAGGCCGGATCAGAGATGCGCTGGCAGTACATTGGCCGCCAAAACAGCAGAATAAATCGGTATTGCTGCATGGCGATTTTTGGCCAGGCAATACTATGTGGAAGGATGGCAAACTTGCCGGTGTTATCGACTGGGAGGATGCGGCGACAGGCGATCCTTTGGCTGATTTGGGGAACGGCAAGCTCGAGATCCTTATGCTGCTTGGGCCAGAAGCCATGGAAGCATTTACTGCTCGCTACACGTTACTCATGTCGCACCTGAACTACGATAATCTTCCGTACTGGGAGCTTTGCGCCTCTTTGCGCCCGGCCGGCAAAATGGCAGATTGGGGGCTAGACGATGCAACGCTCCATCGGTTGCAGATCGGCCACAAGCAATTTGTTGACCAAGCTATAGCTAAAATAAGCCTACTACCCACTGAGCGAGTGTGACGCTTCATCATATGAATATAGCTACCATCTGGGCAAATAAAAAACACCGCGCACTTCTGTTGGTGCTGGCGGCGGCATGTGTCCTACTTGTGATTGGCCTTTCGGGCTATTTGGCGCGCGGCTGGCTACGTAATACGGTGATTCCCGGCTATTACAATCGTACGACTGCACCAAAGGTTCAGCGTGTTATTGATGACAAAGCACTCACAATCAACGCCACGTTTGATGATCTTGGATTGCACCTGATTTCGGTCAAAAGCGCCGAATGCAAGCTTAGTTCGGCCGTATATCTGATGACGAGCATTTCTTGCTCTGCAAACTATGCTGGTAGTGCTCAATACGACAACCGCGAACAAATCGAGGAGACTGTAGCAGCAAGTGGTCAAACGCTGAAGTCACTCAGCTGGTCTAATGCTAATGATTTTGATAACGGCGAACATTTTCCGATCGTACATTATTACGATACGAAAATTGATGGGGTATTTTGCAGCTTTAGTATGACCGATCGCAGAGAGGGTACGTTGACGGCTGCATTATATTGCTATCAAGGCCATCGACTTGTGGGCGACCCGCACGGCGGTTTGTAGTGAAGCTTTGTGCAAGCACTGCGTAAATCAGCCGTCCCGTTTTGCTAGACGGTTTTTACCATCGACATGACTTCTCGTTTATTGCGCACCCGAGTATGGCGCTAAGACGGGATATAGTGATCGACAATGCCCCGCTCGGTAGCGTACTCTTTGCCCCAGTCTGCTAGGGCGTCGAGCGAATCGTTAAGCGTATGCCCGAGGTCGGATAAGTAGTATTCGACGCGGGGCGGGACCTGGTGGTAGGCCTTACGGATTACAATGCCGTCGGCTTCCATTTCTCGAACTTGCTGGATTAACATCTTTTCGGTTATGCCAGGTATGCGCCGCTTTAACTCGCCAAATCGCAAAGGCCTATCGTGCAGTTCCCATAAAACAACCGCCTTCCATTTGCCGCCAATCACGTCGAATGCGGGGCCAAGGCCACAGGAGTAAGGCTTATCAAGCTGTTTTTTATCGGTCATAACAGAGATTGTAGCATACTTACTAAAAAGTAGGTACTTTACTTTATATCAGTAAGGTCTAATACTACAAACCACTAACAGAAAGGCACAGTTATGAACCCGGTAACATGGTTTAGTATCCCCGCAGAAGACACAGAGGGCGCAAAGCGCTTTTATAATCAAGCATTTGGCTGGGATATTCAGCCCGAGACAAAAGAGGACGACGACCGATATTCGTTTAACGTCGCACTAACCTCCCCAAACAACGACGAGGAGTTTAATCCTACGAAACCATCGATCATAAACGGCTGTATTATCAAGAAGTCAATCGGCATCACAGGGCCAATAGTCCTAATCGAGGTAGATGACCTGGATGTAGCCGCACGCAAAATCAAGGAAGCCGGCGGCATGGTCGTGTCAGAGAAGATCCCGATGAAGACCCTCAATGGTGCATTTATTTTGGCACAAGACCCCGAGGGCAATATGTTAGAGGTATTTGCCAGTAATTAGTCGATTGCCACGGCGCGCTCAGACACGCCCCATTATCTTGCAGTCTGCTGCACTAGCACCTCAAGGAGGAGAGCTATCCTCGATGCGCCTAGGCTTGCTCTAATTGGTACACCGCGTCATCGTAGATATCGAGGACAGGTCGGCCGCGCCTTAGCTGGTCGGCTGCAGTGTATAGTTTTGCGGCGTGCCCAGCGCGTGCAGCCGGGTTGTCGAACTTCCAGCCACGTACTGGTTTGTAACCCCAAGAAACGTTAGGGTCGCGGAACATGGCTACGTCGTCTACAAGGCGAATTGTCTCCTCCATCAGAGTGAGGCCAGTCCGGCTTCCGCGTGGAACCATGCCTCGGTGGCTTTGAATAAATTCGTAAGCTCCTCTGGTTGTGCGTATGATCGCCCCCTCTTGAGCCATTGCCCGGCTGAGTGGGATATTTGTGTTCCAACGGCTCGAACTAAGATTTTCGGGGATCAGATTGAATCCTTCGACAACAGACTCTTTTTCTACTAATGGCTGCATGTCCACGCCTGTTACACCGCGAACAACAGGATCGTCACTCGCATAGCCTGCTTGCGTTTTTGTCTTTTCGTCGTATTTTGTGCCCATGACAGCGGCTTCTATTCTGCGTGCCACTCTTTCGCTAAAGCCAACGGAAATTGCGTGGGCATACGCCAAGCGCGCCGAGCGAAGCTCGTCATAGCCTCCCGGCATTTTGTCGCTTTCGCGCCCGTCGCCGTAGTTGATATCACTATACAACTCGGCTATTGCGCCGACCAGTCTGTCCTCGGCGGTAATTCCTTCTACGCTATCAAAATAGCGCTGGAGATAGCCGCTATTATTAACAAGACCGTGCCCATTATGGTATGTAGCGAGCGTGCCGTATTCCCGCTTTTCGAGCTGGCCGACAATGCGGTTGATAGTGCCGATGCGCGGGTCGCCATAGAGGGTGAATACGGTAAAGAGCGCATTGCCCATAAGTCGTATTGCGCGCTCTGCGTCAGGGTGGTCAAGCGCTGATTCCGGGAGGATCGACCGCGCCAGCTCTATTTCGGAGGGCATAACCGATGGGTCTAGCGGGGGTTTGGTCGGGTCAAGCAAGCGCTTTCGTATTAGGTCCTGATCGATGGTGTCGTGCGGACGGCGCTGGCTTTCTTTCCACGAGGACACATCTGGTAAGCCGCCTACGATCAGCCCGCTTTCGGTCTTCCACCCACGGCTCATCATGGCTTGCATGTTTGGCCAAGTGCCGTCGTTACTCCCTAGCTCCACTCGCCCTTTACTGTAAAGTTGACTCTTGCCTGTCGACTGCATAGAGGGAACCCATTCCGGTTGGCGGCTTAAGTCATGTACGACCTCCGCAGGGCCCATTGCGTCATAATCGCGCGCAGGTCGCGCGTCTTTACCCATTGCCAGAACGATTGCCGCACTGCCCACAACAATAAGCTTATCTAAGATACGCTCCGGAAAAGCACCCCTGATTTCTGCGAGGATGTTTTCGGGCGTACCTTCCATCAATGCGTGCGACATAACAGCGTTTCCAGTCAACCTTCTCTTACAAAATGTTACGAATTTAATATAGTAACATATTATTGACCATACTGCCATATCATAGATCTGACAGAAATTTACCTCATAGTTCTTGAGAGCGCCGGTTTTAGCTTGGACACGGCAATAACGCGATAATTCTGTTGCCTGGTCTTAATCTAGCTCGTCGATGCGCTTAAGCATCTCGGCCGACCAGCGATACACGTTGTGAGTCTTAATTGATTCGCGGAGCTTCTTCATCCGGCGGGCTTGCTCTGCAGGCTGCATCTCAATAGCTTGGCGAATTGCTTCGGCGGATTGGTGGCCGTCATACGGATTGATGATCAGCGCGTCACGCAGTTCTTGTGAGGCGCCGGCGTATTGACTGAGTATCAACACGCCGCGTTCGTCGTTACGTGAGGCGATAAACTCTTTAGCGACTAGGTTCATACCGTCGTGTAGCGGTGTAACCAGACAAAAATCAGCCAGTCTGTAGAGGTTCATAAGGTAGTCGTGGTTACGGTGTTCTTTAATGAGAATGATTGGCTTCCAGTTCCCCTGCTTGTAGATGTTGTTTATGCGGTCCACTTCTTCGGTCACCCGACGGTCGAATTCGCGGTAGTCCTCGACGGATGTTCGACTTGGCGCGGCGATTTGCACAAAGGTAAATTCGCTCTGGTACTGAGGGTTTTGCTCTAGGAACAGCTCGATGGCCTTTACGCGCTCCAGGATACCTTTGGTGTAGTCCAGGCGATCGACGCCCACGCCGATATGAGCGGATTTGATTCCAAGCTCCTCGCGTAGTTTTTTGGCGGCCTCGTTCTCGGCCTCGACATCTGCCTTGCTCACGGTTTGGCCGGTGAAGTCGATGCTGATTGGGAACGGCTTGATATAGCTGGTGTGGCCGCCCTTTGTGACCGAGAACTGCTCTAGGTCGATCAATGCCTCGAGCTCACGTCCTACGGTATTGATAAAGTTGTTGCAGAATAGCTGCGTGTGGAACCCTACGATATCTGCGCCCAGTAGGCCGTCAAGCAACTCTTTCTTCCATGGGCAGATACTAAACGCCTCGCTATTTGGCCATGGAATATGCCAAAAGATACATACGGCGGCGTCGGGCCTGGCTTCTTTGATAAGCTGCGGCAACAGCGCAAAGTGGTAGTCCTGAATAATGACAATTGGGTTCTTTTTGCCTTTGATTTCTTTGAGGACGGCATCTGCGAACTTGCGGTTGACCTTTTTGTAGCCCTCCCAGTCGTTTTGACGGAATTTCGGTCGGGTGTGTACCATGTGGCAGAGTGGCCAGAGTGCGCCGTTAGAAAAGCCCTCGTAGTGCCCTTCTACCTCTGTTTTGCTGAGCCATACACGCTTAAGGGTATAGCTGCCTTCGCCCGGAGGAACAGCAATTTTATCTTCGTCGTCGGTGACCAACATGTCAGCGTCGCCGCTACCGTGCGCGATCCACATGCCGCCGCACGCTTGCATAACCGGCTCTAGCGCGGTTACCATACCGCTTGCCGGAACCATGTGACGGATTTCGCCGCCTTCTTTGTAGTGTACGTACGGTTCGCGGTTGGATACGGCAATAATGTCGCGGTTTTTGAGCAGGTCTTTTGTAAATTGATGCAAGCGCTCGGCCGTCCATGGCGAATCAAGCTTATCGATGCTTGATTTGGTTGCTTGACGGGCCTCTTGTTTAGCGCGCGCGAGGCTCTTGTTAATGTTAGAGAATTCTTGGATCACCGGTTCGAACATCGAACCGACACCTGCAAGTGATATACGGCCGCTCGACTTGCCTGATTTGGCGGACTGCATCGAAGCAATGAGTCGTTGAAGCGGCGCGTGCACAACCCAGCGAAGTATGAACAAGATTGCAACCGAGAATATAACGGCCTGGATGGTCAAACGCAGCAGGTTGCGCTGCCACACTCCGGCTACATAATTATCAATAAACGCAGCATTCTGTGCCACGACTATGGCGCCAATAACACCTTGTCGATTACGGAGCGGTTCTACAAAAATATGAAGGTTTTGGCCATTCGATCTTATAAACTCACTTGTGGCCTTATTGGAGTCCATTGCGTAGACGGCAATTTTTCGCACTGCTGCGGCGTTGCTAATCGAGTCGCTTGAGGTTGCGAGCGTCTTCTCGTTGCCGTCTATAATCGCTAAGCCCGTTATGCGTTGGTCGTCACTAAAACGATTAACTACCTTCTGAAGATCTTCTGTCGCTTTTCCGCTAAAGTCGGTCTCGATCGGTTCTTTTACGGATGTCGCGAGCAACGACGAACGATATTCCAGGTCTGCCTGAAGCCTCTGCTTCTCTTGCCCGACCTGGCTAAAAGTAAATCCAAAGGTGACGAGCGAAACAATCGCCACCACTGACATTACCACTATAAGCGTTTGCCTAAGGTGATTCATACGTGTCCACTATAGCATATGTTGCTTTAACGTGCTCGGAACCTCAGTTAACAGATGTGCTACCATGAATATATGGATCAATCGCTAAAACAGTCGTATTTGGATAGCGCTCGACGACTCTTTTTGCTTGACTATGACGGTACACTACGCGAATTTACACCGACACCGGACGCTGCGTCACCCTCGCCAGAGACTATAAAAATACTGAGCGATCTCGCCGCCGACCCAAAAAACACGGTAGCTGTCATTAGTGGTCGAGATCGCGCGACACTCTATGAGTGGCTGGGCGAACTGCCGATACATTTAATCGCCGAGCACGGTCTGGCGCACCGCTTCCCTGGCAAGCACTGGCAAACCATCCCTACACCTGACATGTCGTGGGAGCCGCAGGTTCGCGAGCTTATGGAGTCCAGTGTTGCATCGGTTTCGGGATCGCACATAGAGACCAAACCCTCCTCATTAGTCTGGCATTATCGCACAGCGAAGGACGGAACTCCCATCGAGACGATGTTGCGTGCTCTAATCGCCGATCTGGAGCCAATTGCAAATCAACACAATTTGCGTGTCTTAAGAGGTAATAAACTAGTCGAAGTTATTCCAAACGGCATCGATAAGGGGAGCCAGGCGCATCGATGGCTCGAGCCGTCATCGTACGATTTTGTGCTTGCGATTGGCGATGATGTAACTGATGAGGATTTATTTATAGCTCTGCCGCCACCCGCCCTCACGTACAAGGTCGGACCGGACGATTCAGCGGCGCTCTATCGTCTTGCCGACCCTGCTGCCGTCCGTGATATGCTCGCTTCTTTAACGTCGCTTTCCTAGTAGTAACTGTAGCTTTTTATACCGCTTCTGCTTTTTTTCGCAGACTGGTACAATACAGACAAATGAATGCTAAGAAAAACGTAAGCATCGATTTACGGTAGGTGTATATGCATATTGTCGATTCGTTAATGGTACGTCTTTTGCAAAAGAATGGCGTTGCAGACCCTCAGATTGCCGCCCTGCAATCGCAGGCAACCACGGCCAAAAAAACGCTGCAAGAGATGGCTCTCAAGGCCAAACTGATCAACGAGTATCAGCTGACCAAGCTATACGCCCAAGAAATCGAAGTCCCCTTTGTAGAGTTTAATCCTAAAGATATCAAAAAAGAGGTGCTCAATCTGCTGCCCGAGCGCTTGGCACGGCAATATCGCGCGGTCGTCTTTAATGTAGACGAGCATGGCACGAGCGAGGTTGCCATGGAAGACCCCGACGACGTGCAAGCGCGAACCTTCTTGCAACAGCAACTGGGTAACAACATTCGCATCCACATTACGCCTTTGCGATTAATGCAAGGGGCGCTTGACCTGTACCGTGGCGAGAACATTGGTTCCGAGCTTACCAAGGTAATCCCAACGGTCGAAGAAGAAAAAGAAGAGACCGTTGATGCCGGCGCACTGGCCGAAGACTCGCCAATTGCCAAGACTGTAAACCTTATCATCGAATACGGCATTAAATCTGGCGCCAGCGACATTCACATTGAACCGCGCGAGGACGTGGTAGTAACTCGCTACCGCATTGACGGTATCTTGCGCGAGGTCGACCGCTTGCCGCGTAACATCTTGGGCGCGCTTATTTCGCGTATTAAAATTCTGTCCAACCTAAAGATTGACGAGCACCGCGCTCCGCAAGACGGACGCTTTAAGGTGCAGGTCAACGAGCTGATGTATGCACTTCGCGTGTCTACACTGCCGGTTGTTGACGGCGAAAAGTGCGTCATGCGTATTCTTAACGAATCAACCAAAGCGGCAAACTTTGACGAGCTGGGCTTTTGGGGCGAGGCAAAAGAACGACTCAAGCACGCTATTGCCCAGCCGCACGGTATGGTTTTGGTTACCGGCCCGACCGGCTCGGGTAAGTCCACTACGCTTTTTAGCGTTCTGAGTATGCTTAACACGCCGAGTGTTAATATTTCTACCGTAGAGGACCCTGTCGAATATCGTATTCCCGGCGTCAACCAAACGCAGGTAAACGCAATCGCTGGTATGACGTTTCAGAGCGGCTTGCGCGCCTTGCTTCGCCAAGACCCAAACATCTTGATGGTAGGCGAGATCCGTGACGGCGAGACGGCCGAGCTGGGTGTACAGGCTGCCCTAACAGGCCACCTTGTGTTTAGCACGCTGCACACCAACAACGCCGCAACCTGTTTGCCGCGTTTGCTGGATATGGAGATCGAACCGTTTTTGATTGCCAGCACCGTGCGCCTGGTCGTAGGACAGCGTTTGGTACGCCGACTATGTCCGACATGTCGCGAGCACTTCACTCCCGACGAAACGCAATTGCAGCAGCTCTCTAAGACCTTTAATCTCTCTAACGAAGGCGCGCTGCAGCGGCTGCACGAACTCGAGACCGCCGCTCTTAAAAACGGCGTAGGTAAAACCGAGGCTACCGGCAATCAAGCCGACGCCAGCGACCTTAGTACCACGCCAAGTAAAATTCACCGCCTATGGAAGCCTCGTGCCGAGGGCTGCAACACCTGCAACCATACCGGTTACAAGGGGCGTATCGGTATTTACGAGGTGCTCGCTAACTCTCCTGCTGTCCAAAAACTGATTGTTGCCAACGGTACGAGCGAGCAAATGCAGGACACCGCGATTCGCGAGGGCATGGTGACGATGCAGATTGACGGCTTTATAAAGGCGCTCCGCGGCGAGACGAGCATAGAAGAGATCTTACGAGTTACAAGCGATGACTAGTGTCGGGGTTAAGGAGTAATATGCAGTTTAGTTACAGGGCAAGAACACGCGACGGCAAAATACTCTCGGGCGTTGCCGAGGCTTCTGACCGCAACGCACTAGTGGAGTCACTTGCCAAGCAGGGCGCACGCCCGTTGGTCGTTCAAGAAATAGGGTCAAGTGGCGGTAGTGCTTCCGGCAAAAAACGCAAAGGGTTCTTTAAGCCCAAAGTAAAATCCCGCGATCTCGTCATATTTACGCGGCAACTTTCGACCATGATATCTGCGGGAGTACCTCTGCCGCGATCCCTCTCGACCTTGGGCGAACAGGCCGAAAACGAGTACTTTAGACAAATTATTTCTGCCATCGGCCGCGATATCGAATCCGGACAGTCGCTCGGCGACGCTTTTGGCAAACACCCGGACGTGTTCTCGGAAGTATATATCAGTATGATTCGCGCCGGGGAAGCCGGCGGTATTTTGGACGACATTCTCAAGCGCCTTGCGGTACAGACCGAAAAAGACGCTACGATCCGCAAAAAAATTAAGAGCGCCATGACCTACCCCACGGTTATTCTTGCGGTCACCGTTATTGCATTCTTTGGTTTGATGGTGTTTGTAATCCCCAAAATTGGGGCGATTATCACCGACGTCGGCGGTCCGGACGCCAAACTTCCAATCTACACACAGATACTGCTCGACACGACAAACTTTACTCTGTCGGCCAGTCTTGTGCCTGGCATTCCCAACATGGTCTTTATAGTCGGCGCGCTCATCGGGGCGATATTCTTTTTGCTCAAATATATTCGTACGCCTGCCGGAAAATACAAGTTCCACGGTCTCCTCCTGCGTGTTCCTGTCATCAAAGTGGTGGTTGTAAAGGTAGCGATATCTCGTTTTTCGCGAACGTTCGCTTCGCTAGCTACGGCCGGTGTAGCGGTACTGGATGCGCTCGCTGTTACAGGCAACGCAATCGGCAACAGGGTTATTCAAGAGGAATTGGCTACTGCCGCCCGAGAGGTTCAGAATGGTAAGCCGCTCTCGACCGCACTTGCCAGCGCCAAACACTTCCCTCCTATCGTGCCGCAGATGTTGGCAGTAGGAGAAGAGACCGGGCAGATTGACACGGTATTGATCAAAGTGGCTGACTTTTATGACGAAGAAGTCGACACGCTCATTGAAGGATTAAGCTCGATCATCGAACCGGTCATGATCATCGTCTTAGGATCTGCAGTCGGACTTATCGCCGCAAGCGTGATGGGCCCGATATCGTCCATTAGCCAGAATCTGAGCGGCTAGATCGCACATAAGCCGTGCCTAACGCACTCAACGCATACCAATGAGTATGCGTTGTTCGTGACACGCGAAAACACTTGACGCCATTACGCTTATGGCTATAATCAGTAGTAGATAGTAATACCTGCGGTTACTGAGGTATTAAGATCGAGGTGAAATACTAACCTATAAGGGGGATGGCGCATATGCGTTTACTGCAAAAATATAAAAAGCAACAAGGGTTCACGATCGTCGAGCTCCTTATCGTAATCGTTGTTATCGGTATTCTGGCCGCCTTGGTTATTACAACCTTCTCGGGCATCCAGAGGAACGCACGCAACACCGAGCGCGAAACCGACATCAAGGCCATTCACGGCCAGCTCGAGGCATACTACGCTCAGCACGGTCGGTACCCAACCCTTGCTAACGTCAACGACGGCACATGGCGCGGCGAAAACATGAAGGGTCTTGATGCAAACGCACTCAAGGATCCAAAGGGAACAAGCGAAGCGCTCGTTGGCACTGCTGCAGCAAACGTATACTCGTACGCTGTTGGACCAGCTAACTGCGACAACGACCCAAGCACAAGCGCAGTCGACTGTGACAGCTACACGCTGACTGCAACCAAGGAAGGCAGTAACGACACCTTCACAAAGAGCTCGCTAAACTAAACCAGCAAGTTCACCGTTCTACAAAAACAACGCCTGTTTACCGGGCGTTGTTTTTATATGGTAAAAGAGCAGCCCATTACACCCATGACTGTGCGTGACCACACGTACTCGCATTCTACGAACTATGAATACGCGGTAGACACCTGAGCGGCGATTTACTTGCGTGTAAGTGCGGATTACTGGCTCTGAGACTCATTAGGTGGCCGCAAACTTAATGCCACGGGATGTAATTTCCTACAGCGTACAGGATACGCCGGGATCGGTACATACGAGTAGCGTGGCATACGCAACGGGCGCAATAGTAATGCGATTGCTAACGACCTGCCGCGATCAGTGCGACCACAAAACCAACAGAGTCACCGCAGGTGTCATACGCTATTGGTAAAGTCTTTGATAGCCGCTAACAGTCCAGGTCTTAGAGCCTGTCGAGAGCTGCGTACCGAACGTAACGGTTCCTGCGCCGTTCATATCAATCGTCTGCCCGGCAAGCGCGCCTACGCTACCGCTTCCGGCAAGCCGAGCTTTGCCCCAATATGCTTGGAACATCATGCCCGGCAAGTTGACGCCGCCACCCACGTCGACCGTGAGCAGTTGTTGTGAGGTCTTTAGGTCGTTGCCACTAAGCGAAGTACATTCGGGCGAGCAGCTTGCGCTACTCTTAAAACTGATAAACTGTATGCCCGTGCCCACATTATTCGCTACCATCTGAGCCGAACCCGTTATATTGATTGTACCGTCAACCATCACGACCGGTCTGGTAGTACCCACACTATTGGCCACTGTTATCCGCGCCGCTCCCCCGATATCCAGATTACCGGTAATATAGGCGTTACCGGTAATGGTTAGGTTGCAGCTTCCACTCACGTTAACGTTGCCCGTAAGCTTGATGTTCGCTGGCCAGGTGCGGTCATAAGGCCACGACTGGCAGGTGTAGGCATTGTTGTTGCCTGCTGTCGTGGTGCCGACGGCGGCTTTGTGTGCAGCACGATCGTAGGTGGGCGATGACACGGGCGGAGCGACGCATCCAAGCTGTAGGCCGGTGCCGCCAGATGTGCCTGCACGAATTTGTGGTTTATTATTGTTATTTGACGTGTTCGGAAACTTGGACTGCGTTTGACCGGTCGCACATACGCTCCCAACGATTGATACGGAACTCCAATCAGGAATCTGGATAGGCTGCGTGTTGGTGCACAAGACCGGGAAGGTTGGCCCCGGATTGTTTCCGGGCGGACACGCAATATTCGCAACATGAACATTGAGCGGCTTGGCATCGGTACCAATTTTGGCCGCGCCCGACAAAGAGAGTGTACCGTTTACATATACATCCGAGTTAGTGATGTTGGCGCTGCCGCCCAAGATCAACCCGCCAGGACCGGAGTATACAGAGTACCCCTCGGAGGTGGTGCCCACGACAATGGCTCGTGTTTTGCGGACACTGCGCGGATCAACGGTGCCGTCCTGACGATACACCTTACCGACAGACGTGATAATTTTTGCATTACTGTCACTCGAGTCTTCGATCGTCGTTTCGAACACTCCTCTACCCTGCGTGCTGTTATTAAAAAACGTCTGTTCGCTGGTGTAGCCGTCAAAATCATCGTCTTCATTGAGCTGATGGAGTGATTGTTCGATCCCCGCTTCGGCCGCCAGCAACGCATTAGTATGCGCAACGTTACGACTTGTGATGGAGCGCTGGCTCACCGTGAATTGCAGCAAAGATGCGCCGACCGCCGTAAAAACGATTCCCAATATAAAGACCATTACAAGAACCGAACCGCGTTGGTTGTGGGCGCGCGCGCCAAAAAGGCTAGTCATTTCTAAACACCATCCTTGTTTTGTATTCCGCTGATATTGTCTGTTTGTAGACTTTGCGTGACAGGCCGATTTCTAGCTCGATTGAGCGCGCATCCGCTGGCGATACCTGTTGGCCGTCGCCGTCAATGTAGCGCACAGTAAACTTGTCGACCTTGCTGTTAAGCATGACTTTATCAGCCGGGCAATTACTCGTTGATTTGTCACGAGGGCATGTAGTGCGTGCTTTGTTATTCTGGACCGGCGCTGCGAGCGTTCTTCGGTAAAGCACGTCGTTCTTCGTATAATAGATATTGTTATTCTTCCAGCTGATGTATTCGGACGGATCGCTAAAAAGGATATTGTTTTGGCCGTCTTCTGCCGCCGTTGCAAGGATAAGCGTATTGCCGTTCGACGCCCAGCTAAACATATTATTGGCTGTTGGCGCGTTGTTGTCCGGCCAACGGTTGTTTTGATCGGCGTTTGCCGACAAGCGAATGTCTTCGTTTATTGAGTCCAGGGTAATTTGGGCTTCGTTTTGCAAGTCAGAGCGCGCATTAGAAATAGCGTACTGCGTCATGTTGTTTGCAAAAAAGACCATGACGATAATACTCAGCACGCTGACCACCCCGATAGCTATCGTCAACTCGACGGTGGTGTAGCCGGCCGAACTTGAACGAGGATGTCTCATTGTGTGATCCCCAATACACCTATGAGCGAGCTAAGCTGCACTGTTCGCTGCTGGCCGCCATCCTGATATCTGACGGTCACATCGACTCTTTTAAGGCCCGATGACGGCTCCGAGACAACAACGGTGCCGCTTTTTGGTGGCGGCAATATTGCCGGCAGATCATTCGTAAAACTTATATCCACACCCGGCGTCAGTTGATTGAATTGATTGTTTCGCAATATTTCAATCTGCCGCTGCGCCGCTCGTGTTGCGGATTCCGTGTATGCCGTTTGACGCTGGCTGCGCTGAATTGCGCCCAAAAGCATTGCCACACTGGACACCACAATACCAACGACAACAAGCGTTATCATTAGCTCTGCAAGCGTAAATCCCTGCTCTTTTTTTCCCATACTGCCTACATAATATACATAAAATTGAATCGTGCATATGGTTATGTGAAATTTTGTGCTATCATTCGACGTAATAGCATAGTGCTTACGTTGGGGACGATGGGGAATATAATAACCAAACCAATCCACTTCTTTAGTGACAAGCCAGTTTTTGGGCTGGACATTGGTCGCAGTTCGATGAAGGTAATGCAGTTGTCGCACGTCGAAAAGTCGGCGCAGATTATCGGCTACGGTACGGTTGATTTTGATGTATCAGCGCTAGAAGACGGCGCAATTGCAAAGCCCGAAATCTTAGCAAATGCACTGCACGAGCTGTTCGAGCACCGCTTGCACGGAGAAATCACAACTCGTCGGACGGCAATGGCCCTACCTGCATACCGCACCTTTGCGCGCTCGATTCAGCTACCAAAACTCAGCCCGGACGAATTGCACGAGGCGGTGCAACTAGAGGTTGAACAATATGTGCCCGTTCCCCTGCAAGAACTCTATCTCGACTATAACGCCACGGATGAGTCTGACGGCAACCAAAATGTCTTTGTGGTGGCAGTGCCAAAAAAGATTGTCGATTCCTACATGGAACTTGCCATGCGACTGGGGCTAGAGCCGATACTCATAGAGCCGACGCTGGCCGCAGCAGCAAGATTCTTTGCTCGTGATAGCCACAGCGACCTGGCGAGCGTTGTCATAGACGTCGGTTCGCTCAGCGCTGCCATCTGTATTATCGACAAGACGATTATTGCAACCGGCACGGTGTCGACGGGCGGTATGATTTTTACAGACGCGATTCGTAACGAGCTTGGCGTTACGCAAGAAGAAGCCGGCGACATCAAAACAAGGTTTGGTTTGGATGTTAGCAAATATCAATCGCAAATTTTGCACGCACTGGAGCCTTCGCTCGAGATGATCGTAACAGAGATTAAGCGAATGATGCGCTATTACGAAGAGCATTATAGTGGGCGCGGCCAGATTGCACAGATTGTAACCCTTGGTGGTGGCGCCAACATGCCCGGATTGAGCAACTATCTCACGAATGCACTTAAGATGCCGGTTCGAACTCATGACCACCCCTGGTCGGTGTTTAAGTCCGACAGCGACCTGCCGACACCAGAGGACGCAGACCGATTGATGTACGCAACGGTTGCAGGCCTGAGCCTTCTCAACCCCAAAGAGGTATTCGAGTCATGATTAACTTGCTACCTCCCGACATCAAAGCCGAATATGGCTACGCGCGCCGCAATAGTCATCTGGTACACCTGGTAACGGTTCTTATGCTGGGGTTGGTCGGCTTGGCCGCTATAGCCGCGGCAGGATTTGTATATTTGCACCAGTCTGCCAGCGCATATACAAGACAAGCCGATACCACTAAACAAACTCTTGTCGATCAAAACCAGGCAGAGATCGAGAAGCAGGCCGGCGAGATGTCGGACAACTTAAAGCTGGCAGTACAAGTGTTATCGCAAGAAGTCCTGTTCTCGCAGCTACTCAAGCAATTAGCAGTAGTTGTACCGAGTAATGTAAATCTAACAGGCGTAACGATTAGCGAACTAAAAGGTGCACTGGACATTACGGCAAGTACCAGGGATTACAATGCGGCAACGCAGCTACAAGTTAACTTGGCCGATCCCGCAAACAAGATCTTTTCCAAAGCCGACATTGTCGCAATCACTTGCGAAGATGCTGACGCCGAAGGTTCGTCCTCCAGCAAGTATCCCTGTTCGGTCAGCATTCGAGCACAATTCTCCCAAGACAACCCCTTCCTTTTTATTAACAACAAGGGCGGTGTCCGATGAAGCTCAACATAACCGCTAAGAACATGTACTTCGGGCTGGTTGCCGCCTGCGTGTTGGGCATCGTGGCGCTGTTGGGCGGCGTGTATGCTGCGGACACGGCACTCAAATCCAAGGCGCAAGCCGTACGCGAGGCGCGACTTCAAAACCTCGCGCTCGAGCGCGAACAGCAACAGCTCGCCAAAGCAAAGGCCGATATCGAAAAATATCGCTCACTGGCAGAAATCGCCAAACATATCGTTCCGCAAGACAAGGACCAGGCTGTTACTGTGCGCGAGATCGTTAATATTGCCAAGCAACATAACATCAAGCTCGGCGGCGTCAGCTTCCCTAGCTCGTCGCTGGGCAGTGATAGCGCGGCCGGACAATCTCAACTGTCCGAAGTCAAGGATATTAAGGGTGTATACAGCATGGACATAACCGTCCAGTCTGATAAAAACAACCCCGTAACATATTCTGACCTCCTCGCCTTTTTAAGCTCTTTAGAGAATAACCGACGAACAGCTTTGGTAAAAAATGTTGCGCTACAGCCTAATAGTGAGCAATCCGGGCGCGTGTCCTTTACTTTGGTTCTACGGGAGTACATAAAGCCATGAACGACTTATCGTTAAAAGGCGTAAAGCCAGCTCTGACAGCTGTCGTTCGCAAACTCAGACCGTTCTTAGGATTGTTCATATTTATAATTATGGCCGGCACGTACGGGTTTACCGTTATGCAAATCAGCAGTTACAGTGACCCTGCAATCGACGATAGCGAAGTTATCGAGCGCGTCAAAGCCTCGCCAAGCCCACGCATCGACGAAACCGCAGCCGCAAAGTTGCAGTCACTCAAAGACAACAGCGTTAGCGTCCAAACGTTATTCGAAGAAGGCCGAGAAAACCCGTTCCAAGAATAGCTGCTTGGTCGCCAAAACCACAACACGCTTTTTACACCAAAGGCTATATACTAGTGCAGTAACCATGAGGGAAATCATGAACACAATGCTGGACACCGCCCAGTCATCTATCCGCGAGGCCGCACAATCATTGGGATATTCCGAGGCGACAATCCAAAAACTGCTCAGCCCCGAAAAAGAGCACGCGTTTCAGATTACAGCAGGCGACAAAACATATCAGGCTTACCGAGTGCAGCACAACAGTAAATTAGGGCCATACAAGGGCGGTATTCGTTTTCACCCCGGCGTTTCTCTTGATGAGGTGCGCGCACTGGCCACTCTGATGAGTTTTAAGACAGCGGCGGTTGGCCTGCCTCTTGGCGGCGGTAAGGGCGGCGTAATCGTTGACCCGCGCACCCTCAGCGAAGCCGAGTTAGAGCAAATAGCCCGCGATTACGCCAAACAACTTGCAGCGCACATTGGATCCGCCAAAGACATTCCCGCGCCAGACGTTAACACCAACAGCCAGATTATGGACTGGATGGTCGACGAGTTTGAGAAAGTTACCGGAAAAAACGACCCGGGCAGCTTTACCGGTAAGTCGGTTGCAAATGGCGGTAGCGAAGGTCGCATCGCGGCCACCGGTTTTGGCGCCGTTATTGTTCTTGAGGAATACCTCAAAAAGACAGGTCAAATCGATAAACCACTGACTGTCGCGGTACAGGGCTTTGGCAATGCGGGGTACTACTTTGCAAAGACACTTCGTGAGCGCTGCCCCAACATCACGCTCGTAGCTATCGCAAATAGCAAGTACACTTGGCTTAACCCTGGTGGCATTGATGTTACCGCAACCACGGCAAGCGGACAGCCCAAACCCGACGAGTTAAGCGATGTCCTCAACGGTCAAAAAATGCCCAGCAATGCGGTCTTGTATGCCGATGTCGACATCCTAGCGCTAGCTGCACTTGAAGATTCCGTAACGATCGACAACGTCGAAAACGTAAAAGCGAAGATTATCGTAGAGATCGCGAACGGTCCAATCACCAAAGAGGCGGCCACGGTATTACACAAAAACAGCGCGGCGGTACTGCCCGACGTAATAACAAACGCGGGTGGCGTTATCGTCTCGTACCTCGAGTGGCAACAGAACCTTAGCGGCGAAAAATGGAGTGAAGAGCGAGTGTTGACCGAGGCGACGAAGACGCTTGTCGATGCGACTCGCGCGATGCTCGCCCAAGCAGACGGCCGCACTGTCACCCTCAAGCAATCCGCATTCGAGATTGCACTTCAAAAACTGCTTGGATAGTATCCACAGCCCGCTATAAAAACTGTTGTGCTTATGTTAATGTTTGCTCTATACTGAGTGTAAATCACACTAACATGACTGCAAGGGGTTTATGCGGGTATTGATGCTAGGTTGGGAGCTTCCCCCACACAATAGCGGGGGGTTAGGAGTAGCTTGCTACCAGCTCTGCAAAGCTCTGTCAAAAAAAGGCGCTGATATTGAATTTGTCCTCCCCTACACCGCCGAACATCCTGACATCGATTTTATGCGCATCAATGCCGCCCACCCGCAAGACGTCCAGTCTGTTATCAAATCCGGCAACGCCTACGAAAGCTTTAAATACGTCAAAAACACCGGCGAGATCAAGCACATCGATATTGCCGGTCAAACCGTAGTATACGAAGAAGCCGTAGGGCGCATTGTCAAAATGGCAGAATTTGACGTCATACATGCACACGACTGGCTCACTTGCCGTGCCGCTTTGCGGGCCAAGATGATGACCGGCAAGCCGCTTGTCGTTCATTTTCACTCTATCGAGTCGGACCGTTCGGGCAAAGAATTTGGTGGCAACCCTATGGTCCGAGAGATCGAAGCCATGGCCGCTATGATTGCCGACAAAATCGTTGCCGTGAGCCAGCTTACCAAGGATGCCATTGTCCGTGAATACGGCGTGCCAGCAGACAAAATAGAGGTGGTTTACAATCACTCAGACCCTGCCGACCTCTTGCCCGAGGGCGGCGACAACGCCTACCGCTACCTCAATTACATGAAGGGCTTTGGCTACCGCACCGTCGTGAGTGTTGGCCGGCTCACCATACAAAAAGGATTGCCGAATCTTTTGCACGCCTTCAAAAAGGTGCTGGCAACCAACCCAAAGACCTTCCTACTGCTTGTTGGCGACGGCGAACAAAAGATCGAGCTTATGAACCTCGCCGGCGATCTTGGTATCGCACAAAACGTATTCTTCACCGGTTTTCAGCGCGGCAAACGCTTACGCGATGCGTTCGCGATCGGAGATTTGTTTGTCATGCCGTCTTTGTCTGAGCCATTCGGCCTTGTCGCACTTGAGGCGATCGGCTACGGAACACCCGTACTTATCAGCAAGCAATCGGGCGCCGCCGAAATAATTCACCACTGTCTTAAAGTTGACTACTGGGATATTGACGGGATCGCCAACCAAATTACCGCCGTCGTCCGTAATGACGCGCTCCGTGACGAGCTACACGCAAATTCATATCGCGAATATAACAGCCGCACATGGGGACATTCGGCTGATAGATTATGGGAAATTTATGGCCGCCACGCACGCGGACACCAAGGAGTGCCAGCATGAGTAAAGCAATCGTTTTGTACTTACACGTCCATCAGCCATATCGTGTACGGCACTACACCATATTTGACGCAGGTGTCGATCACCGATACTTTGACGCCCCCTACGACGACCGTACCAACAGCGAGCGCATCATGCACAAGGTCGCTCAAAAATCGTATTTACCGACAAATAAGCGGCTCCTTAAACTTTTGCAACAACACCCCGATTTCAAGCTTAGCCTTAGCATAACCGGCACGGCGATCGAACAAATGGAAGCCTGGTCGCCGGAGTCGTTGCAATCCTTCCGCGAACTTACTGATACAGGCCGCGTAGAGATCGTTGGCGAGACATATCACCACAGCCTGGCCTTCTTTTACTCGCGCGCGGAATTTGAGCGCCAAGTTAAACAACACGAAAAAAAGGTGCAAGAGGTCTTTGGCCAAACGCCAAGAGTCTTCCGTAACACCGAGCTCGCATACAACAACGATGTGGCCTACTGGGCAGACCAAGCCGGCTACAAAGCAATTTTGGCCGAGGGATGGGACAAATTCCTTAAGTGGCGCAGCCCTAACTTTGTGTACCGCCCTGCCTACACCGAAAACATTAAGCTTTTGCTCAAGAACTACCAGTTAAGCGACGACATCGCATTCCGCTTTGGCGACAGCAACTGGGCAGGCTGGCCGCTAACTGCCGACAAGTTTACCCATTGGCTCAACGAAAGTGGCGACGCAACGAACTTTGGCCTCTTTATGGACTACGAAACCTTTGGCGAGCATCAATGGGATCACACCGGTATCTTTGACTTTTTGGAGCACTTGCCACAAGAATGGCTCAAGCACAATAGCAACTCGTTTATGACCGTATCAGAGGCGGCTGATGCTTTTGAGCCGCGAGATCATCTGGATGTGCCCGAAACCGTTAGCTGGGCCGACTCCGAGCGCGACCTCTCGGCATGGCTTGGCAACGGCATGCAGACCTCCAGCATCACCGCTCTGTATGCCCTCGAAGAACCAATTCTCGCTACCGGTGACTTGTCGCTCATCGAAGACTGGCGCAAACTGCAAGCATCCGACCACGTTTACTACATGTGCACCAAGTGGTTTAACGACGGAGATATCCACGCCTACTTTAGCCCATACGCAAATCCTTACGACGCATTTATAGCCTTTAACAACGCGTATCACGACCTCCGTTTCCGACTTGCGCAAAAGGGAGCATTAGTGTGAATTTGCGTAGATACGTGGCAAAATCTATTTCAAGGAGAGGGTAATGGCGCGACCCGTCGTTCTTAGCAACGGGCAGCTTTTTGTAGGGCTGGACGAAAACGGCCTGGTGCACGACTTTTACTACCCGTATGTCGGCCTGGATAACCTTACCAACGCACGGAACTCCGAGCATAAAATCGGCATATGGGTCAATTCGTCCTTTAGCTGGGTCGATGCCAAAAACTGGAAGATCGATGTCGATTTTGAGGAAGAAGGTCTTATCAGTAAGATCACCATGCGTAGCGAGGAACTCAAGGTCACCATTCGCTCGAGCGACTTTGTTGATCCGGAGCTTAACGCATTTATGCGCCATCTTACCGTTACCAATGACGCCGATCATGAGCAAGACATACGAATCTTTATGCATCAGGTGTTTCAGATATCGCGAGCCGGCCGTGCCGACACAGCGCTATACGTACCGGACGCCAACTACATTCTGGACTACAAGGGCCGCTGCTGCATTTTGACCTCCGGCAAACACACCGACGACGGGGACTTTGACCAATTTGCCGTTGGCAATTATGGGATCGAGGGCAAAGCCGGCACGTATAAAGACGCAGAGGATGGCGAGCTATCTGGCAACGCCGTCGAACACGGCGGCGTCGACAGTATTCTACGATTCCGCAGACACTTGGCCGCCGGCGAATCATTCGGTGTCGATTATTGGGTCGTAGCCGCCGACAGTCAGTCGGACGCCGAGCTAATTCACGATACTATCAAACAGTCTTCTGTAGAGTCTCGCCTACAAAAAGCCCGCGAGCACTGGCAAAATTGGCTCTCGCCAGCACGTTCTCGCTTGGATGCGCTGCCCGCAGAACAACAGGTTTTAGTTAAGAAAAGCTTGTTTGTTATCAAAGCGCACTGTGACGAGCGCGGCTCTATCCTTGCTAGCGGCGATTCGAGCATCTTTAATTATGGCCGCGATTACTACTGCTACTGCTGGCCACGTGACGCCGCCTACGCGATCTGGCCGCTTATTCGGATGGGTATATTTGGCGAAGCGCGCGCCTTCTTTGAGTTTGCGCGCAGCACCATGCACCGCGACGGCTATCTGATGCACAAATATCAACCAGACCGCGCCATTGGCAGTACTTGGCACCCCCTAGTGCACGGCCGACGTACCGAACTAGCCATACAAGAAGACGAGACCGCAAGCGTACTCTTTATGCTGGGCGAATACTTCCGCGCCAGCAAAGACAAACGACTCATCGAGAGCTTTTACGATACGTTTATCGAACCATCGGCAACGTTCCTGACCAAGTTTATCGACGAGAGTACCGGCCTGCCGCACGCAAGCTACGACCTGTGGGAGCAAAAATTCCTTACATCAACGTACACCGTGTGTACCGTTATCGCGGCGCTCGATTCGGCCAGCATGCTGGCGACTGCGTGCGATCACCCGGATGACGCAAGTCGCTACAAGCGAGCGGCCGAAGCTATACGGGGACATCTTCTTACCCTGTATAGCCCAGAAGGTTACTTCCGCAAAGGCTTTTTGTTACAAGAAAACGGTGACCTCGAGCACGACGACACACTCGATATATCCAATTTGTATGGGCCGTACATGTACGCGGAACTACCTCTCGATAGCGAAGAAATGAAGTCGACGTTCGAGCACGTGCAGCAAAAACTATACAACACGTCCCCGCTCGGGGGCGTCATTCGCTACCCTGGCGACGACTACTTCTTAAGCAAACCCCAGTACGGCGGCAATCCGTGGATCGTCTGTACTCTGTGGTTTGCCCAGTACCTCAACGCAATCGGCAAAAAGGACGAAGCGAAGCGACTACTTCAGTGGGCAAGCGACCGGGCGCTACCAAGCGGCGTGCTGAGCGAGCAATTCGACCCCGAAACCGGCTCTACACTCGGTGTAGCGCCGCTAGTTTGGAGTCACGCAGAGTACATAAACACTGTGCTCGATATCGAGGATATCGCGTAGTCGCATACATCCATCTGCACGTTATATATAAAAACAGCGGCGCACATGCTCCGCTGTTTTAAGATTGAGACCGAAATGTTACTTCTTAGGCTTAACTTCGTTACGTCCAAGGTTCTTCTTGGTCTCGGTAAAAATAACGTGCTTACGAAGCTTCGGGCTGTACTTACGCAAAGACAGCTTTTCCGGAGTGTTCATAGTATTTTTACGCGTGTAATAAATGCGCTCGCCAGACTCTTCACTGACTAGTCCAACTAGTTTTCGTTTATCGTTCTTCTTTGCCATATTGGATCTATTCTAACAGATGTAATTAATATTGTAAACTATGCATCGCCAACAAAAATCTCGGTTGATCAGACCGAGATTTTGCTTTTCTTCCTGCAGGTTGAAAATCTTTAGGCGCATTTTTTATACGCTCTAATCTGAGGTTACGCCGCTAATGTTAACTTGTCAATATACAAACCACAAAAAATGTCGGTATTCTATGGAGCCGTCGCGGGGATTTGAACCCCGGACCCCTTCCTTACCATGGAAGTGCTCTACCCCTGAGCTACGACGGCACGTTTCAGGTGTTAATATACCAAAAAAACGTACATTATGAAAGCCCAAAAGTGTTTACGTCATCCCGGAGTTGATGTAGAATGAGGCGGAATTAGGAGACAGCACGTGAAAGCTGGAATTTTGATGCACAGCAGGCATCTCGAGACAATCGGATGGGAGCAACTCGTATGGGGTGTGCCCACAGAAGATAGTGTAGGCAGCTTGCCTAAAGTCGTAGAACTAGTGTTAGACGAGCCAGAGTGTTCACCATACCAGACAATTATCTTTGGCGGCGGACCTTCAACGAAAGATAGCATGACTGAGGGTGAATACACAAAAAAGTATCTGCTCGATCGCCTCGATGACTTACGTGAATTTCCGCGTTTTGCACAGCGACTTGGTGGGAGTGCGCTCAGCAATCTACGAGGCAGGCTCGAGGGCATAGTCGTCACCGAGCCTTTTACAAGAAGTGTTGACGAAATCGCCATCGCTGCACAAATGTTCGAGGAAAGACAAGTCACTCGGGTTACCCAGGTTACGGCAGCAAGCCATGCGCCTCGCTGTGTCCAACTGCAATCCGCGGCTAGAGCAACTGGCCAGATCCCGGCATCGCAGAAGTGGTCACTGGTAGCCGATGACCGGTGTTACGAAAGCGCCAATCCGCTCTCGACGATGATATTTGAGCCTCCGCACCGTGGCGATGACCCTATGCGTGACGCCAAGACCTCTATCACCGATGTGCTAGGCGACTACCATTATGGCCTACCTCCAGAAGACAAAGAAGCTCTGATCGCGCTAATTGGCGCATACATGGCCGAGCATGCCCAGCCAGCAAATGCACATACTGTCCTCAATATTGACCCAGGCGTGCCAGCAGTCCACCAGAGTCGCGCGGCCTAATCTGCTAGCAGCACGTTATGTTCTGCGTCTCGCCAGTCTTATTGGCAATCGCGGTATAGTAGCGTCGTGCCGTCTTCGTCGTAGTACGACACGCAATTCTGTTTGCCGCCCGTGTAGTCCAACTTGTACAGTAAAACCGCAGATACGACAGTGGCGATCACGAGCAAAGTAGTAGTAATAATTTTTTTGTATGACATTTTTTCTTCCCGGTACGTATTGTAGCACGCATCATGCGTGACATATCATGCTTTTGTTTAATGTTCTATAGCAAAACACATCTCGCAATGAGATGTGTAAATTTTCTGCTTGGTGCAGGGGGAGGGATTTGAACCCCCGTAGGCCGTAGGCCGCCTGATTTACAGTCAGGTACGATTGACCGCTCCGTCACCCCTGCGCGCTTTGTAAATTGTACCAGCTATTGTTTAGAAATAGAACGTATTTCTTGCTGGCTTACCATGGAATCTGCAAAATTCATGGAGCCGCCTGTCGGATTCGAACCGACGACCCTCTGTTTACAAAACAGATGCTCTAACCAGCTGAGCTAAGGCGGCGTAATGATGCTATTTTAACAGATACGATCGTTCTATACAACGACTCTTTTGGCGGGACGCACAATGCGCTTAGGACGACCCGACGGAACAATAAGTTTGCGGAGCTTTTGCTCGATCATGTCGGCCTGGGCGTCCATGCCCCGCTCGGCGTAAGCCTTGTGAAGCAACTGGAAACTCTCTTTGTTTGGTTCGAGCTCCACAGCCTTCTCGAGCGATTGAAACATCTGCTTCTCGTTGCCGAGTTTTTCTTGCACCTTGGCGTAGGCTACGTGGCGCGCAGCCAGACTATCCTCTAGCTTAAGCGCCTGCTCAAAGGCGATAGCGGCCTTTTCGTAGTTCTCTGTTTCGTAGTAGATCAGTCCAAGGTTATGCAAGCTGGACGGGCTGGCCTCGATACTGCTGGCAATCTCAAAGCAGTCAATCGCATCACGGTATTCACGCTGCTTGGCGTACAAGATGCCTAATCGGTTGTAGGCCGCAGCGTTACGCTCGTCGATCTTAAGGATCGTCAAAAGTGCCTTCTCGGCGCGCAGCATGCGGTTTTCGCGCATACCTTGATGAGCGATATCCCACAGCTTGCCCAGGCGATCACCAATCTTGCGGGAAGCCCCCAAGAATTCGTCGTCGTGTACTTTGGTGTTATGGAAGGCAAGAAAGCCGAACACACCTACAATAGCAAGTTCCAACATGAGTACGTACCATTATAGTTGGGGGTCGTGCCGTAGACAATAAGCACTTGGCCAAAAATACGCTAACTTATACACAGGAACAGATTGTCCAGAACAAGTTTGGTGTTAGCGCTGGCTCGCAGCGCATCCTGCGCCCGCAGTGCTTCTTTGCGAATCGTGTGCCACCGCTGTATGCGGGCGGCGTCTTGTTTGACGCTTGCCCCTGCAAGGCCGGCCTGCGCTATGCGCTCCAGCGCCTCTGCCAATCCAAGCGCAATCTCCTTTTGTTTGCTTAGTCCGTCAACCATAGCCAGTCGCTCAAACGATTGCTTTTGCAGCACTTCTTTTGCCAAATTAACACTCGACAGCAGCGGATGATCCTCGCCGTCAGTCAATAGAGCGGACAACAGCCCGGGTAGTCCCCCGCTCAAAAAGTACGCCTGCCGCGCCTCTTCTTGGCTTTTACCACTCTGACTAATTAGGGATTGCAGCTGTTCTTCGGTAGGGGATGTAATCGCTATATGCTGCGTTCGTGACAAAATTGTAGGCAATAAAGCGCGCGGAGTGCTAGCTGTAAGTATGATGAGCGTGTCTGCTGGCGGTTCCTCTAGCAACTTAAGGAATGCGTTTTGCGCCTCGGTTGTCAGCGCGTGGGCGTATTCGATAAGTATCGTGCGGCGCAGCGACTGTGTGCCGGTGGTCTTGAGTAGCAAGAATTTCTGTAAGTTGCGGACGGACTCGATAGAAATCGATGCGCCATCGGGGCGAACCGTCAAATGATACGGATGACTGTCTAACCGGACGCCGAGCATTGCCGCTGCAAGCGCTTCTGCGATCGCTGTTTTACCGATACCGGTCGGACCGGTCAATAGAAGCGAGTGCGATGGTCGCGCTGCAAAATTATCTATTTGCGCGCGGGTGGTCTCGTGCAAAATCAAATCATCTAACATGCGTCACCTCGCTTATACAGCTATTGTACCTTGAACTCGGGCGGGAGTGGCGCGATAAAAATCTTGCGCTCGCCGCCAGGAACGGTAATCTCTAGGCTGAGTGCATGGAGGTAGAGACGGTCACCGTATTTTCCTGAGCCATACAGAGGGTCGCCGACAATCGGATGGCCAAGCTTAGCCAAGTGGACGCGCAGCTGATGTGTGCGACCGGTCTCTGGCTTTAGCTCGATCAAGCTCTGGCGCTCTCCCTCTTGTAAAACCTTGTAATGTGTTGTTGAAGGCTTGCCATTTGCACCGACACGAAAGGTGGCCGGCGCCTTGGGGTTGCGCTCGATCGGCATGTCGATGACAGCCTCGGCGGGGTTTAACCGACCCTCCGCTATCGCGACGTATGTCTTTTTAACCTTACGCATCGAGAACTGCTTTTGCAGCATGCTTAGCGTTTCTTGATTTTTAGCACCAATAATCACGCCGCTTGTAGCGCGGTCTAGGCGATGAACGATCCCTGCTCTGTCGCCGTCCAGCCCGGTCACTTTGCTGCGCAGAAAGCTGGCAACACTTGCCTCGTTGCCGTGTACGCCTAATGCATGAGTTAAAACACCTGCGGGTTTGTTAATGACTACGCAATTATCGTCCTCGTAAAGAACTGGCAGGTCAATGTCCTCGACACGGCCCAGCTCGTCTTCGTCGTAATCAACCGTAATTTCATCGCCCATACGCAGCTTGTAACCCGACTTGCTGGCCTCATTGCCAACTACAATTCGTCCGCTTTCGAGCAGCTTTTGTACAAACGCACGGCTGAGCCCGGGCATCGCTGCCGCCACTACTGCGTCGATACGCTGTCCGGCTTGTTCTTCGTCGACTGTTATTTGCATTTAAACCTTTGGCCGAAGACCCACTGCTTGCTGTACACGCAAAAGCGTACGGTTGGCGTGGTCGCGCATGGCGACCTCGCTCTTCTCTAGCTTAGCCATAATTACGGTATCGTCGACTGCATCCAGTCTTTGTTGGAAGCCGCGCAAGAACGCACCAACTACCTCGGCAACATCTTTTTTGAGCCCGCCATACGTAGTCTGACCTTCATATTGGGCAATTACATCCTGTAGGTCGCGACCGCTAAACAATGACATGATTTGCAAAAGACTGCTGATGCCCGGTCGCTCTTTGACGTCATATCTAATTTCGTTGAAGCTGTCGGTGGTGGCGCTCATGATCTTTTTGACAGCAACCTCTGGCGTGTCGGTCAGGAAGATGACCCCCTTGCCGGTTTCGTCGCTTTTGCTCATCTTTTTTGCTGGGTCGGCCAGATCTTTGATGCGCAACCCCTGATCTTTGCCAAAGAATTCGTGCTGCTTAGCGACGGGCTCGGGCACGGTAAGAAGCTTGCCAAAGCGGTTATTAAGGCGCTCGGCAATATCGCGTGTAAACTCCAGGTGCTGGGTTTGATCCTCGCCCACGGGCACATATGACGCGTCGTACAATAATATGTCAGCGGCCATCAACACCGGATAGTTAAATAATCCGACACTTAAGCGATCTTCACTTAGTTTTGCCGACTTGTCCTTAAACTGGGTCATGCGGCTCATTTCGCCAAAGCCGGTAAAGCAATCAAAGATCCAAGTCAGCTCGCTGTGCGCCGGCACATAGCTTTGTCGATAAATATGTACGTCGTCATTATCAAGAGGCAAGCCAGCAGCAACAAACACGCGCAGATTCTGCATAACCTGTTCTTGTAATTGAGAGTGATCGATGGGAGTTGTAAAGCTATGTAAATCAGGGATGAACAAGTTTATCTGGTACTCGTTCGCCCTATTTTTAGCCATATCGACAATTGGAAGTAACCCACCAAGATAGTTTCCGATATGCAAATCGTTATTAGCCCTAAGGCCTGTCAAAATTACTGGTTTATTCATATTGTTGATATTATACATCAGTTAGCTCCGCTCGTCGGACTTCTCTTGCCATCTTGTTAACAAAATTCGTTGCTGCGCCAAGTCCATGCGCGGAAAGTTCGCTGATAATGGCGCTACCGACCACGACAATATCTGCATAAGGCGCGACAGTCCTGAGCCTTTCTAGGCTCGAGACGCCAAAGCCCACAGCCAGCGGCACGTTGGTTCGCTCCCTTACACGCCGCAAATAAGGCTCGAGCTCTTCGTCAAACCCCTGTTTTGTACCGGTCACGCCTTGCCGCGACATACAGTAGATAAACCCTTGTGCAATAGCAGCATTTTTGGCGATGCGCTCGGGGGTAGAGGTCGGTGCAAGCGTTACGATATTGTACAGACTGTAGCGTTCACAAGCAGCAAGTAACCCTTCGTGCTCTGCTGATTCGCGCGCAGCATCCGGCACGATAATGCCAGAGATCCCGGCTTTGGCTGCGTCCTTACAAAACTTCTCTACGCCATATTTGTAAACTATATTGTAGTAAGTCATGAATAGCAGCGGGATCGTGGTTGCCTTGGAGAGTTCTGCTGCAATTGCAAACGCATCGGCGACTTTTGTGCCGCTAGCCAGAGCCTGCTCGCATGCCTGCTGAATGGTGGGGCCGTCTGCCAGCGGATCAGAAAACGGTATCTGAAGTTCCACCAAATCAACCCCGGCACCTTCCATTCCTACCACCAGCTTCTTTGTCGTCGCCAGATCGGGATAACCCACAACGGCGTGCGCCATCAGCGCAGGCCTGTTCTCTAGCGAAATCTGTTGTAGACGCGCGTCTATATCATTGACCATGGCGTTTCGCCTCCTGTCTTATAAATTTGTAGAATGGCTTGTCGTCGAACGCATCGGCAAGTATAAACAGATCCTTGTCGCTCCTACCCGACAGATTTACGACAATTACGTTGTCTTTTGGCAACGTTGGAGCTACTCGTATTGCTTCTGCAAGCGCGTGCGATGACTCTAGCGCCGGCAAGACACCTTCTAGTTTTGCCGTCAGCGCAAATGCCTCGAGCACCTCCTTATCTGTTGCACTCGAAAATTGCACCCGGCCGCGTTGTTGCAGATCTGCTAGCTCCGGCCCAACCCCCGGATAGTCCAGACCAGCAGAAATACTGTGTGTTTTTTGAAGCTGACCGTCATCGTCCTGCAGAAATATGGATTTGTACCCCTCGATCACGCCCGCGCTGCCACCCGTAAAGCGTCTAGCGTGCTGCCCGGGTGCATTGCCTTTGCCACCAGCCTCGACACCTATAAGTTTCGTGCCTGAGTCGTTAATAAAGTTCGCAAATGCGCCCATCGCATTGCTGCCTCCTCCAACACATGCGATGACATAATCGGGTTTTACACCCTCGACCGCCTTTAACTGCGCTTCGATTTCTTTGCCAACAATCGACTGAAAGTCGCGCACGATAGTGGGGTACGGGTGCGGCCCTAATGCTGATCCTAGCAAATAGTAGGTATCGGTGCTGCGTCGTATCCATTCCCTAATCGCTTCATTAACGGCATCCTTGAGCGTCTGGCTGCCGCTTTCTACCGCTACCACTTCTGCTCCAAGTCGCTCCATCACAAATACATTCGGTCGCTGGCGTTCCATATCTGTCTTGCCCATGTAGATAGTGCATGACATGCCAAACTTGGCGGCAACCGTGGCCGTAGCGACGCCATGCTGCCCCGCACCAGTTTCGGCAATCAACCGCCTTTTACCCATCCGTTTTGCTAGCAGCGCCTGACCTACGCAATGTGTAATTTTATGTGCGCCAGTTATATTGAGCCCCTCGTTTTTTAAGTAGATCTTGGCTCCGCCGCAATACCGCGTAAGATTCTCGGCGTATGTCAGTGGAGTGGGTCGCCCGCAAAACGTCGCCAATAAATGTTCAAACTCACGGCGAAATTCAGGATCGCGTATAGCCTCTTGATAGGCTTGCTCTAGCTCCTCTAACGCCGGAATCAGCACTTCAGGTACGTATCGACCTCCAAACTCTCCAAAGTAACCTGCTTGTTGTAACTTCATATCTCCCCCTCTACTTCTTGCCGAAGATTTTGCACCAACTCCATGACGTCTTCCTCTCGTTTAAATCTTTTCGTGCGGCAAAGGCTATCGCCAGATATCTGATGAAAATGTATCCGGTATAACGCTGTTACTAACTCCTGAAACGAGTGGCCCGTTATCTGCCGCACTTCCGACTCCAGATAGCTGTGTAGGCTATCGTCGTTAGTACGACCCGTCGCGCCGCTTGCCATTTTCTCTTTAGGTCGATTATATATGTACTCCGGGAGCCCGATCTGTTGTGCGAACTTGCGGAGCGGCAGCTTCGTAACATACTTGCCGTCCGATACATAACGCACTTTGTGTTCTGGGGTGAGTGCATATGCAGCAGCGACTACTTGCTGATCCAAGTATGGGACGCGGCCCTCGATAAGATTTCGGGCGAATATTCTCTCGTAACGCTGCAGCAGCGTATTATAGAATACCCCCTCGAAAAACATGGTGTATACTTTCGCTGCTTGCCGGGGGTTTAGTCCATGCAGAAATCTGTCATATCCGTAAAAAAGCTCGTCAGCGCCCTCGCCGCCAATTACTACATCCATGCCCTGTCGCTTAATTGCTCTTGCCAGCTCATCATACAGCAGTGCGATGCGCGAGACACGGGCGAACGGAGATTCGACATCATACACAATGCGAGGCATTTTACTCACAAGCGCTTGGCCGGCAGGGAGCGATACGTGCGTTAACGTCAGCCCTAAATGCTGCGCCAACTTGCTTGCGGCCCTCACATCTGCAGCGCCTTTGGTGCCTATACAAAACGCGGATAACCTCTTGTGTTGAGGTTTCGGCAGGTGATTCACAAGCACCTGGACAATAATCGAACTATCAAGCCCGCCGCTCATTAATAGCGCGACGCCCTTGTCGCTTTGCCGTAAGTACCGTTCCGTTGGCGCGACGATTGCCTCGATTAGACTTTGCTCAAAGTTGGCCGACTGCGCATCGTATGCAAAGCACTGATGAGACAATTCTCCGGTCTCTCTGTGGTACGTGACTATCTCCCCGGGCAATACCTCGTGTATCCTCTTTTGCAGGGGTGTCAGTGCCTTCATTTCAGAGGCAAACGCGAATATATCGCCATCGTACACATAGTACAGAGGTTTAATGCCCACCGTATCTCTTGCCAACACCGCACTCGTGGTATCTATTCGTGCTACTGCAAACATCCCTCTGCAGTGTCGCAAGAACTTCAGGCCATGTCGCTGCAACCCCTCACGCAAACATAGTGTGTCAGAGGTAATGCTCGTGCTCGAGAGCTCGTATCTGTCTGCGAGCTGCCTCGCATTCGTAATCAAACCGTTGAATAACAGGACCGAGTCATCTTGCCGGAGTATGGACGCCAACCCATCATTGGCAACATCATCCGTAGGTAAACGGCAATAGCCGTAGCTCGCTCCGTCGACGTGCAAAACGTCAGACGTCCTGCCGCGTGCCGAGACCGCACGCAGACCTTCGTCAAACTCTGCCCGATAAGTACGAGTTCTGCTACTTATTCCAATGAATCCGCACATCAGGCGAACTCCCGGACAATTCCAACAAACACCCGTGCATGCCGGACTCTTGGAAGGGCTCCACTGCGGTCGCCTAATAGCGCCGTATATAAAGCTCTGCCTCCTTCTAGCCTAGCTGTCTGTCGTGCAACGCCAAAGGCAGACACGAATAACCGTGCCGCTTCCTTCCTCCTGTATCGCAGCCATGAGGCCCGATCTATCGGCCTTGCCAATACTTTCGATGTAGTTCATTTGATTTGTGATGATCTTCTCTGATGTTTTCATAGTGGTTCTCCTGTAACTTGATAATTTTCAATAACCTTACCTATTTGTCTAAGTTTATATACTCACTGCCAACCTTCTCTGCTGATGCAGCCTCGCATCGCTCATGGTCCGCAGCACCCTTACCGCCTCGTCCTGGCGCACGCATGCGTCTACTTGACTGAGTCCGGGCACCTTGCCAGTATCTGACTGCTTCCCAGGTAGGCGGTAACTTTCCATCATCACCATATCAACGATAATACCTCTGCCCATCAATCGACCAAGAGCTGCTGCTATCGTCAACTGCCCAGCCTCGCCTCCGCCCTCCCATTTTGCGTGATCATGCGATAAATCTACGCCCAGCGCGATCTTCCCTGCGCCAAATTCTGCGTCGAGAGTACGTCGTGCAGTCACTATCTCCATCTCAAGATTTTCTTCTAATGGGCCCTCTGGCCGGGGCAATGAACCGCGCAAGATTAGACCAACGTGTGGATTCGCATGCGTTCTTACCATTCGCGGACCCCGCAAGGTGAGCCTAAAACGATCTTCTGGCTTGTCGCTAATTAACGTATGTATACCGTTTACCACCGATGTTAAGTCGCCCTGACGGTCGTGCTTCACCCAAGCAGCAGCCGGCACGATACCTGCCTCGAGCTCGTCTTCGGTTGGTCTTAGAAGCTGCCTCACGCCACTATCCTCGGTATTTCGCGCACCACCCCACCTCGCGGTCTGCCACGGCCCGGCAACAGCATGATCACTCTCATCCATAACTTCGCTGACTATCCCAATCCCGGCTTGCGTAAGGAGCTGCGCGCCCTCACCATACACGCTAACCCCGCCCGGTTGATGGAGCAGACCCGTGGTACCCCCACGCGTCCGTGGTTTTACCAAGTTTTTTCTGCCGCGATACTGGATACCAGGCAGTTCGTCGGCGGCGTCAGCCATAGCCTTATTGTGCTGAACTAGACCGAGCTCGCCGTTTTCGTGACGATTACTATCGTCAGCACACGGTCCGGCGTAAACCAGCAACGGCCCCTCAGGCCTACCTGCCAGTGCCATATGTTCGCCCTCCACCCTACGCATATCGTTAATTTGATTTGTTTGATCTGCAGTTGGAAGAATAATCTCCATATACTTCTCTCCTTATACGAAAAAACCGCCTGGTGGCGGTTGCTGTTTTGTTATTACTGATTGTATTTATGCTGAATAAATACGGAACAAACCGCCACGAGTTGTGTCGGTAAACCAATACTGCTTGTTAGCAATTTGTGTCATGTTAGTCATAATACACAAGGCTGGGTGATAGCACAACTAAAAAAGCCCCAGAACGGGACTTTTTTAGCTCGAATGCCTTTGATGCAAATACTAACGCTTGGTGAACTGGCGTTGCTTGCGGGCACCCTTGAGACCGAACTTCTTGCGTTCGCGCTCACGGGGATCGCGTGACAGCTGGTCGGCGCGCTTGAGGGTGCTCTTGAGGTCTTCGTTCATCTGAACGAGAGCCTTGGAGATACCCAGGCGAATCGCGTCTACCTGGCCAGCGTGACCACCACCGCTGACAACAACGGTAATGTCAAACTTGTTCTCTTGCTCGAGAACCGCAAACGGCTTGAGTAACTCGGCAAGCAGGTACTTGCTGTCGGCAAAGTATTCTTCGGCTGGCTTGCCATTTACAACGACAGAACCTTTGCCGCCCTGTAGGCGAACGCGGGCAGTGGCGCTTTTACGGCGGCCTAGGGCGTAGAAGTAATCGTTCTTAGCCATTATTTACCTTCTTTCACAGAGATCTTCTCTGGTTTCTGTGCTTCGTGGTTGTGCTCGGCACCGGCGTAAATCTTGAGGCGCTCGAGACGGCCGTCGCGAAGCTTGTTAACTGGCAGCATGCCGCGGACAGCAGCAAAGACAACCTTGGTAGAATCCATTTCCATCTGCTCGCGCATAGTGCGCTCTTTAAGACCACCTGGATGGCCGCTGTGGCGGTAGTAATTCTTGGTGTCAAGCTTGTTGCCAGTAACACTTACGTTATCGGCGTTTACGACTACGACGTAATCGCCAGTGTCGATGTGCTTGGTAAACGTTGGCTTGCCCTTACCGGTCAACAGCGTTGCAATCTGAGTAGCAACACGACCCAAAGGAGCCTCGGATGCGTCAATGACGTACCACTTGCGCGTAACGTCTGTTGGCTTGGCGCTAAAAGTCTTCATTATTTGGTCTCCTTGTCGGCTTTGTCAGCCTTCTTTGCAGGAGTTTCTTTTTTAGCGGCTGGCTTCTTTGCAGATTCAGCCTTCTTTGCGACTGCAGCAGGCTTGGCCTCAGCTGCAGCAGCCTTAGCAACTGGCGCCTCTTTGAGGTCATCCACAAAGCTAACGCGTGCCATTTGCGCGTTGTCGCCGCGGCGCAGTTTGGTCTTGGTGATGCGCAGGTGGCCGCTGGTGCGCCCTGCCATCTTTGGTGCCAATTCGTCAACCAGCTTGTGTGCAGCTTCCAATGTCTGGAGGTTTGCAATTACCTGGCGGCGATTGTGAAGGTCACCCTTCTTGGCCTTAGTGATTAATTTCTCGACGTAAGGAACCACTTCTTTTGCTTTTGGCAGGGTGGTTTCGATAGTCTCGTATTTAACGAGGCTGTCGGCCAAACCCTTTACCAAAGCTTCGCGCTGATCGCGCTCGCGGTGGAACTTACGTCCTTTGTATCCGTGACGATGCATACTAGAGCTCCAACTCCGCTAACTTTTCTTTAACTTCGTCCAAAGCTTTGCTACCAAAACCCTTGAGGTCGCGCAGCTCGGTGTCGCTCAGGCTAAAGAGGTCCTTAATTGTGTGGATCTCGTTGTTAACCAAAGCGTTGGTGGTGCGAGCACTCAGGTTGAGGTCTTCGATCGGTGTGTTCAGAGCAGCTGGCTCGTCGCCGTCGCCTAGCTGAATACCGCTGGCAGCTGCCAGAGTCTCTGGAACTTCGATACGAGTCTTGCCAGCCAGTGCAGTATACTGGTTGACCAAGATAGCGGAAGCTTCCTCAAAAGCGTCGCGTGGGGTGATCGAACCATCGGTCTCGATGGTAATGATCAGCTTGTCGAGGTCGGTCATTTGACCAACACGGGTGTTCTCTACCTTGTAGCGAACGCGCAGAACCGGGCTAAAGACTGCGTCAACAGCAACGTAATCGCTGATCTTCTTGGCAGAAACTTCCTCGGCAGTGCGGTAACCGCGGCCGGTTTCGACAACCAAGTCCATAACGAACTTGGCTTTGTCGTCGTCGATGGTAGCAATGATTTGCTCTGGGTTTACGACTTCGACATCGGCGTTGACCTGAATGTCCTTAGCGGTAACAGGACCCTTGCCTTGCTTAACGATGCGCAACTGCTGCACTTCTTCGCCGTATACGCGGAAACGTACGGCCTTGAGGTTTTGCATGATGTCGACAACGTCTTCTTTAACACCTTCGACGGTGGTAAACTCGTGAGTCGCACCCTCGATCTTAAAGCTGGTAACAGACGCACCGGCGATGCTCGAAAGCAGCACGCGGCGAAGCGAGTTACCAAGCGTCATACCGTAACCGCTGTGAAGCGGCTCGACGACGAAAGTGGCGCTGGATGCGCTGTGATCGTCTACTTGCACTAACCCTGGTGTGTGAATCATTTTTGACATAACTTGTACACAGCCTCCTTAGCGTGAGTAGTATTCAACTATTAATTGTTCGCTGATGTCTGGCTCGGCGTCTTCGCGGGTCGGCAGTCCAACAATCTCGAAGCTCTGCTTCTTGCGGTCAACCTTAACCCACTCTGGAGTGGTGCTTGGCGCTGGGCTTACATCGTCAAGTTTCTTGAAATACTCGCTGTTTTTGCTGTGTGCACGCACTTCTAGCTTGTCACCGGCCTTAAGGCGGATCGACGGAATGTCGACACGAACACCGTTAAGGATAAAGTGACCGTGCGTTACCAGCTGACGTGCAGCACGGCGGCTTGGTGCGAATCCTGCGCGGTACACAGCGTTGTCGATACGGCGCTCTAGGAACTCCAGCAAAATCTGACCGGATTGACCCGGACGGCGATCTGCTTCTTTCATCAGGTTAGAGAATTGCTTCTCAAGCAAACCGTACAGGCGCTTTACCTTCTGCTTTTCACGGAGCTGTAGGGCGTACTGGCTAGTCTTGCTGCCAGGGCGGCCACCACGAGCGTTACCGTGTACACCAGGAGGAGTTGGGCGCTTGACCAAAGCCTTGTGAGCCTTAGGGTGCAGCGCGTAGCCTTCGCGGCGTGACATTTTAACGATTGAATGAGTGTCTCGTGCCATGATTAGACCCTCCTAGCCTTTCGCGGACGAACGCCGCCGTGTGGCACACCGGTTACATCGGCGATGCTCTCTACTTGAATGTTGAGGTTTTGCAGGCTGCGAACAGCTGCATCGCGGCCGAGGCCGGCGCCCTTTAGGAACACTGCTACCTTGCCGAGGCCGTGCTGCTGCTTGGCAGCGTTACCAGCCTTCTCTGCGGCAACTTGGGCTGCGTATGCAGTACCCTTCTTAGAGCCGCGAAATCCGCAAGCGCCTGCGCTACTGGTAGTCAGTACGGCACCCTTAGGATCGGTAAAGGTAATAATCGTGTTGTTAAACGAAGCCAAAACATGCACTTGGCCGGTTGGCACACTGCGCTTGGCTTTTTTCTTCTTGCCCGCGGTCGCAGCAGCGGCCTTCTCTACTGGAGCTGGCGCTGCTGGTGCGGTGGTGGTGATTGTTTCTTCTGCCATAATCTATATCCTTATGCTCGTCGACCTTAAGTCTTCGATGCCACCTTCTTAGCTGTACCGCCTACGGTCGTCTTTTTACCACGACGAGTACGGGCGTTAGTCTTGGTGCGTTGGCCGCGACTTGGCAGGTTGTGTTTGTGGCGAAGGCCACGGTAGCTGCCAATGTCCTTTAGGCGCTTGATGTTGCCGGCGACTATACGCTGCAACTCACCTTCGACAAGGTACTTACTGTTGATTACTTCTTGAATCCGGCTGATTTCTTCGTCGGTCAAATTCTTGACGCGCACGGTTGGCTCAACCTTGGCAGCAGTAAGGATATCACCACTGGTCTTGGGGCCAATGCCATAGACGTAGGTCAATGCCACGTGCACTTGCTTGTCAGCGGGAATGGTAACTCCACTAATTCGAGCCATAGATTACCCCTGCCTCTGCTTGTGCTTTGGCTTTAATTTGTTAATAACGTACAATTTGGCCTTCGACTTCTTGCCGCGGCCTTTGCGCCAGACTAATAAATCGTCCGGGCTGATCTTTTTTACACTCGCACGCACCTTCATGCGGATCATGCTCCTTCCAGCGATGACTCACTGCGTTAAATTAATAATTGGTAGGCTAATACCTCTCGAGTTGGTATTAGCTTTTGCGATACGTGATTCTGCCCTTCGTAAGATCGTAAGGGGTCAACTCGACCGTAACGCTGTCGCCTGGCACGATACGGATAAAGTGTTTCCGCATTTTGCCTGCAACGTGAGCTATAATCTGATGGCCGTTTTCGAGCTCTACACGAAACTGAGTCCCTGGTAGGGTCTCGATGATTGTTCCCGTCAACTCGATCACTTGCTTGTTTGCTGCCATAGATATAACTTGATCGATTATATCAGTTTGGTCTAAAGATTACAACAACATTTGCCAGATTATGCCGAGGAGCTATTCAAGACTCGCGCTCTTGCTCGGCATATAGCTTGCAAAGAGAACTTTCCAGCCACCCGAACTTTTAGCAAGCTTTTGACAGGCTCTGAGTGCGCCGATGGCAATAGCCGCCGTAGCCATCCATCGTACGCCCTCCACCGCTGTCATCGCGGTTTCAATTCCAGAAGCTTCATATTCCAGCGCATCCGTAACTAATGCCGGGTCACCAGTAACATCATTTACGGTCACTGTTGGGATGTCTGCTTCCCGAGCCGCACGAGCTATGACAATGTCCGCCTCGACAGTTTCTAAACGCTCGTCAAGCCCGCCTGCAACCTCGGCCCCTACCGACCAGACCGCTCCAGACGCCCCAAAGCCAACTACGGCCGCCATAGGAACACGGACGCTCTGCCACGGGCTCAATCGTGATGCAGGCGAAAGCCCGTCTCCATTAGGGCTCGTCAAATAACCATCCCCGTGGTGATTGAGGTGCGTGTCGTAACCACGGCCGCCCGGGCCCCCTTCTGGCATACTCACCAACTGTGCTCCAATTTACGCAAAGGACAAATAATAACACTGGTCACGACTCCTGTCAATCGACCCAGGTGTAAAAAATCTCACAGTTTTAGTACACCCCTCCTGCCATAGTTTTTTGCTATGGAAAATCCTTTTAAAAGACCTCACACGTACTTATATACCGCCTGCGTTGGCGGCGCCGTCGCTCTTGGCGGTGGAGGCCTTTCCTATAAAGCCGCAGAGTATTACAGAACTGCGTGGGACGCATATGCAGAGGACGCCTTGGATACAGGTAAAGCCGCGTTTGAGACAGGCGACACGCTGTTGTACGCAGGTTTGGGGGTTACAGCAGCTGGCATGCTAATTACTGGCACATCTCTTGCTATCTACAAGTTCATGGAGAGAAGACAATCCGGCAACTAGCGATACTACTTGCGGCTAAACGGGTTTTTTAGCGCAAAGCGGCGGGACTTTTGACCAAGCGCATCTGTTTCGGTGGTTTCGTGGAAGAAGTCAGGCTGCGAATACTGGTCGTAGGTAACCATCAAAGCGCGGGACTCGACGGCACGCAAGGTTTCGAGCGACACCGACACAAGGATCAATACGCTCGTACCGCCAATCGCAATCGTGTCGTTGTTAATAAATGCCTGACCAACAATAGGCATCAGTGCGAGCATACCGAGCGCAAACGCACCAAAGAGTGTTAATCGGCTCGAGATTTTGCTCAGGTACTGCTCGGTCTGCAGACCGGAGCGTACACCCTCGATAAAGCCACCTTGCTTTTGCAGGTTCTCGGCAATCTCTTTGCTGTTAAAGGTAATGCTGGTGTAGAAAAAGGTAAACATAAAGACCAGCAAGAAGTATGCTATCGGGTACACGAATGCATCCCATCCACCCGCTTGTAAGCTGGCGGTTGTTGGCGTCTGGAACCAGACCATCAAGTTAGAGCCAATCTCTTGCATGCGCTCGCTCGACGACCCAACCATAAGCTGACCGACAAAGCTCGGTACGCTTAAGAACGCAACAGCAAAGATAATAGGAATTACACCGGCGCTAATAAGCTTGATTGGCAAAGTGGTCGTAACACCGCCGTATGTGCGGTTGCCCTGTACGCGCTTAGCGTAGTTTACCGTAAGACGACGTGCTGCTTCGTTAAGCTTGACCACCAACCAGGTAACAACGACCACCGCCACCGTTATAATCGCCAGGAACACAGTACTGGCAGCACTGATATTAAAGGTGTGGCCAAAGATCGTCCACGTAGCCTCAGAGTTAAAGACAGCGTTTATGAGCGACCCTACCGTAGCGGGCAAGCTTGCGACAATACCGACGGTAATGAGTAGCGAAATACCGTTACCGATACTGCGCTCGGTAATCTGTTCGCCCATCCACATAAGCAGCATCGAACCACCGGTCAGCGCACCCACCATAAGAATCCACTGTCCTAGGGTTGCCCCGGCTGTAATGTCGCCTACACCACCAAACTGCTGAGCAAAGGTTCGCACGAGGTAAATCGCACCGATAGCCTGCAAGATCGCCAATGGGAATGTAAGGATACGGGTGTACTGATTGATCTTACGCTGGCCGGACTCGCCCTCTTTGCGCATAGCCTCGAGCTTAGGTAGCGCCTTTGTCAGCAGCTGCATGATAATCGAGGCGTTAATGTACGGGCCAAGACCTGCGAGCATGATAGAGAAGTTGGCCAGTGCGCCACCGGATAGAATGTTAATAAAACTCAGCAACTGAGGTGTGTCGGTAGCGGTAAACAGGTTTTCGAGCACCTGCTTGAGTGTCTGCGAATCAGCAAGCGGAATTGGGATTTGCGCCAAAAAGCGGAATACCAACAAAATACCCAACACGGCTAGAATACGCTTGCGCATCTCTGGGTGGCCAAGCGATTTAGCAATAATCTTCCAGTTCATGAAATACTGTTCCCTCTGTCTCTTTTGTTCAATTCTTACCTAGTATACCAGCTTTAAGCAACAATGCCACCAGCTATTTGTTTTTTGCCTACGACGATTAAGCTGTGCTGTCGAAAGTATGCGTCGTACTTACGTAACCGCTACCTCAGTGCCTGCACTGCTCTTGGGTACACCTACGTATCCGCCGGATTGGTGCGCCCACAGCTCAGCATAAATTCCCTTGCCATCGCGCAACAACTCCTCATGCGACCCAAGCTGTACGATTTTACCCTTATCCATCACCGCGATACGGTCCATGCGCTGAATCGTGCTCAGGCGGTGCGCAATAACAAGTGCGGTGCGCCCCTTCATCAGCTTCCAGAGTGCCTTTTGGATATACTGCTCGCTGCGGCTATCGAGCGCACTTGTCGCCTCATCAAGTACCAGTATTGGGGCATCACGCAAAATAGCACGCGCTATCGCAACACGCTGACGCTGACCTCCGCTCAGCTTGACGCCGCGCTCACCAACAAGCGTGTCATACCCCTCAGGCAGTTCTTTGACGAACTCATCCACATATGCAGCTTTTGCCGCCGCTATAACCTCGTCTTTTGTTGCACTTGGCTTACCGTATGCGATGTTCTCCAGGATCGACCGGTGGAACAACAACGGTTCTTGCGGCACATACGATATCAGCCGCCGCAACTCTCGCTGGCGCAAATCCCGAATATCTACGTCGTTAACAGTAATACTGCCTTCGGTTACGTCCATAAACCGCATCAGTAACTTGGTCAGCGTCGTTTTGCCGCTGCCCGAGTAACCAACGATACCAATTTTCTCGCCCGGCACGATGGTCAGCGCCAGCTCGCTGATCGCCGACTGTCCGACGTGCGCTTCTGGATAGCGAAACGCGATATTGTTCATGCCCAGCGTATAGCCCTTACCCTTTGGCTTTGGTAGAGTTTTAGGCTGCTCGGGGTCATTCACTTCGGTAGGGACTAGCATGGTCTTTATCGGCTCATAGGCCGCGCTCATAGTGTCTTCGTACATTTTAACGATAGTCGCTATATCCATCGTGCTTGTCACTAATTTAATGACATACAGCTGAATCAGGACGACAATCGTAATGGTTATACTGCCGTTTTGATAGGCACTAGCCGAAAATACCAGCAGAACCGCGGTCGCAATTGCCGTCAACGCCATCCTACCAGTGTCGGCCGGCCAAAAAGAAACCCAAGACCTGTACCGCGCCTGGCCCCAAGTTGCCAGTGATGTCTGCAGACGCTCCGACTCGTACTGTTCGCTGGCAAAACTCTTTACCGTTACGCCATGCGTCAGCGCATCGCCAACCTCGCCGGCGACCACACTTGAGGCAGCCGCCTCTTGCCGGCGGAACTTCATGCGGTACTGGTTAGTTAACAAGGTGTAGCTTAGCACTACAATCATCATCACCAGCGTTACAAGCGCTAAAGGCACAGACTGCCAGGCAATGACGCCTATTCCTGCCCCGACAATAACAATCTGCTTTGGAATCTCATTAGTGAACATAAGGGCATAACGATGAAACGCCTCGCGCAAACGGAACATCTGCGCACCCAAACTGCCAAAATACGCATTTCCGTAAAACGCGTAGTCCTTGCCCATAAGGTTATCAAAAAGGCGCTGCTGGACGTACTTCGAAGCATTGATGCCATTCTTGCTCACAGCGATGTCGCCCACGGCCCAACAAACACAATACACAAGGGCGAGACCGATAATCAGCCATGCGTAATACTGCACCTTGGCGGCATCTCCGTCGATAATTGCTTGTAGCGCATAGGCGGTTACTAGTGGAATAAAAATATTGTATGCCGCAACGGCAGTCATACGCGCAACGTAGCTGAAGATGAGGTTGAAGCGATCCCGCGTTTGGGCGATCCAGAATAATCGGTGTATTTCGCGCGTGATCGTCCGGTCGCGCTGCCTCTCTGATTTTGACATGATGTTGGACAGTATAAAGAATAGTAGTAGGCGACGCTAGTACATGCCGGCTCTTTGCCCGGATACTTTCTATGCCCGCGCGCATAGCTTCGGCGCGAATCGACTATCTCACAAACAAAAAGAGTCGCATGGTTAGCGACTCTTTTTACTAGACTAAGCGTCTGGCTTACTTAAGCCTTCTTCTCTGCCTTTTCGGCCTTCTTTTTGCTGGCTGGGCGGGCGTTGACAGCTACCTTCTCGAAGGTACCGCCGGCTTTTTGTACAGCCTCTAGCGCGCTGGCGCTGATACCTTGAGCCTTAACGGTTACTTTCTTGGTAACCTCGCCCTTGGCGATCACCTTTACCTTTACAAAGGCGTTGGTGATAAGACCTGCAGCTGCCAGAGTTTCTGCGTCGGCGGTCTTGCCGGCAAACTGGTCGAGCTGACCGGTATAGACAACCTCTGCGCGAACACGCTTGCTCTTAAAGCCCGGGAGCTTTGGCAAACGCTGCATCAGCGGGTTCTGACCACCTTCGAAGCCTGGACGGCGGCTACTACCGGTACGAGCCATTTGACCCTTGGTACCGCGACCGGCAGTCTTACCCTGACCGGCAGCGATACCACGACCGACGCGCTTGCCGCTCTTGTTGCGCTCTACTTGTAGTTCGTTAAACTTCATATTATTTAGCCTCGCTATTCTTGGCTGCTGGCTTTTCGGCCTTCTTTGCTTGCTTGGTGGTTACCCAACCCTTAGCCGGTACGATCGACTGCAAAGCAGCGATAGTTGCGTATGCAGCGTTGGTCTTGTTGGTCGAACCAAGAGACTTGCTGAGGGCGTTCTTGATACCTGCGACTTCTAGGACGACACGGACAGTACCGCCAGCAATCAAACCAGTACCAGGAGCAGCCGGCTTGATAAGGATGCGAGCACCACTTACCTTGGCTTCTGCTTCGTGAGGAAGCGTACCCTTGTAAACAGGAACGGTTACGAAGTGCTTCTTAGCGACTTCGGTAGCCTTGGTTACGGCAGCAGTAACGTCTGCACCCTTAGCAGTACCGACGCCCACGCGGTTTTTGCGGTCACCCACAACAACCAATGCGCGGAAACGGAACCGACGACCACCCTTTACAACGCGGGCAACACGGTCGATGTGTACAACGCGCTCATCAAACTGCTTCTCTTCTGGTGCAACTTCTGGACGGCGACCACGTGGACCACGACGGTCATTACGGTCACCACGACCACCACGGCCAGCTGGTGCAGCCTGGGCAGCGGCTTCGGTTGCGGCTTTTTGCATTGCTTCTGTATCAGCCATGATTAAAACTCCAATCCTGCGTTACGGGCAGCGTCCGCAAGAGCGGCTACGCGGCCGTGGTAAATGTGGCCGCCGCGGTCGAATACGACTTTGTTAACTTTTGCGGCCTTGGCCTTCTTGGCAACTTCGCCACCTACCCATGCGGCGCGCTCGGTCATGGTACCCTTGGCAGCCTTTGCACCGACAGTCGATGCGTAAGCCAAAGTCTTGCCGGCTTCGTCGTCGATAACCTGGGCGGTAATGTGCTTGTTAGAGATAAAAACGCTCAAACGTGGTCGTTCTGCAGTACCAGAGACGGTTGCGCGAACACGGTGCTTGCGCTGCCACTCATTGCGAATCTTGTGCTTCAAACTATTCATGGCTATTTCTCCTTACCGCTCTTTCCGCTCTTGCGCAGGATGCGCTCGCCGGCATACTTGATACCCTTACCCTTATATGGTTCTGGCTTCTTCAGTGCGCGGATTTCGGCTGCTACCTGACCGACTTGCTGTTTGTCGATACCACTTACCGTAACAGTGTTCTGTTCGATAGTTGCGGTAATGCCCTGAGGCAGCTTAAAGATCACGTCGTGACTAAAACCCAAGTTAAACTTGAGGTCAGCACCCTGCATTGCTACACGGTAACCAACACCGACGATCTCTAGCTTTTTGCTAAAGCCTTGGCTTACGCCAACGACCATGTTGTTGATCAACGAACGCATCAGACCGTGCTTAGCGCGGTTTGGTGCTTCATCGTTGTCACGGACTACTGTTACAACGCCGTCTTCAACCTGTGCGGTAACACCCGGCATCGTAAACTGCTTGAGCGTGCCCTTAGGACCAGCAACAGTTACGAAATCTGGGTCGACAGTGATTGTCACGCCGCTTGGGACCTGAATAGGCTGTTTTCCTACTCGACTCATCGATTTCTCCTATTAGTAAACTTTACAAATTAATTCGCCGCCGACGCCGCTCTTCTTGGCCTGTGCGCCAGTCATCAGACCGTGTGAGGTGCTCACGATAACGATACCGCGGCCGCCCTTGACGGTTGGGATTTCCTTGGCACCGGTGTACTCACGACGACCAGGCTTGCTCAAACGAGCAATTTCGGTAATGCGTGGGCTCTCGCCTTCGCCGTTGATGACGATCTTGAGGTGCTTGCCAACGGTTGCGTCAAGAACCTTTACGTCGCTTACAAAGCCGCTAGACTTTAGAAGCTCGGCAACAGATTGCTTGATCTTGCTGTGAGGCATTACAACTTCGCTCTTTTGAACGTTGATAGCGTTGCGAATGCGAGTCAGCATGTCGGCGATTGGATCAGTTGAAACCATACTCATATTATTCTCCTACCAGCTACTCTTGGTTACACCAGGGATTTCGCCCTTGCTTGCGTGCTCGCGGAACGAGATACGGCTCAGACCGAAGGTGCGCATGTAACCATGCGGACGACCTGTTTCGATACAGCGGTTCTTAAGGCGAGTCGGGCTGGCGTTGCGTGGCAACTTGGCCAAACCTTCCAGATCACCGAGCGCCTTAAGCTCTGCGCGCTTGGCAGCGTACTTGGCGTGCATCTTGCGACGCTTAGCGTCTCGTGCAATGTTAGATTTTCTAGCCATATTATTTGGCCTCCTTTTCGAATGGCATGCCGAACTTTTCCAGCAGGGCGCGGGCATCGGCAGGCTTTTCACAGCTAATGGTGAAGACGGCTTGCAGACCGTGTGCGGTCGTGGTCTCTTCGAACGTAAGCTCCGGGAAGACCGATTGGTCGACCATACCGATAGCGAAGTTGCCTTGGCGGTCAAACGCCTTGGCGCTTACGCCGTGGAAGTCGCGCAGACGAGGCAATACAACGGTGACAAAGCGGTCCAAAAATTCGTACATTTTGTCGCCGCGCAAGGTGACCTTTAGGCCAATCTTGTTGCCATCGCGGAGCTTAAAGCCAGCGATAGACTTCTTGGCTACGGTTTCCATTGGCTTTTGACCGGTAATCTTGGTCAGGGTGTTGGTAGCGGCTTCGAACATACGCTTGTCATCCTTAGCCCTACCCAAACCGACGTTCAGGGTAATCTTCTGGAGCTTTGGCACCTGGTGGGCGTTGTCCAGATTGAGTTCCTTTAGGAGCTCTGCAGCGTACTGCTTGCTGTAAGCCTCACGCAAGCGTGCGGTTACAACTTTGTCAGCTGCGTTTTTCTTGGTCTTTGCTACTGCGTCAGCCATTACTTCTTGGCCTCCTTAGCCTTGGGTGCGGCTGGGATTTCCTTGCCGCTTGACTTAAATACGCGGACTTTCTCGCCGGTCTTTTCGTCAATCTTGTAGCCAATGCGGCTGGGCTTCTTGGTAGCAGGATCGACGATGGCGACCTTGCTAACCCAGATTGGCTTGGTGATCTCCAGAATGCCACCTTGCGGGTGAGCGCGATTTGGCTTCTGGTGCTTTTTGACGATGTTAACGCCTTCGACAGTCACCTTGTTTTCGCGTGGGTGCGTAGCCAAAACCTTACCGGTCTTGCCCTTGTACTTACCAGCAAGTACAACAACGGTGTCTTCTTTCTTGAGGCGGATCTTGTATACTTTGTTTTCCATTACAGTACCTCCGGTGCGAGGCTAATGATTTTGCTGTAGCCGAGGTCACGCAGCTCACGTGGAACCGGCCCGAAAATACGGGTGGCCTTTGGCATTTTGTCATCGCCGATGATAACGGCTGCGTTGTCGTCAAACTTGATAGTCGAACCGTCTTTGCGGCGGATCTTCTCTTGGGTTCGTACAACAACTGCCTTTACGACGCTCTTCTTTTTGACGTTACCGTTGGGGTTAGCGTCCTTAACAGTGGCGACAATAATGTCACCAGTGCGGGCGTAACGACGGCGGGTGCCACCGAGCACGCGGATGCAAAGGATTTCCTTTGCGCCGCTGTTGTCGGCTACAACCAGTCGGGACTCTTGTTGAATCATTACTTGGACTCCTTTGCTGGAGCTTCTTCTTTTACTTCCTTAGAAGCTTTCTTTACGACTTCGGCAACTTCGGCAGGAACATCGGTCTCGACGTGCTTAACTTGTGCAGTCTCGACAACCTTCTCTAGCTTAAAGTGCTTGCGGGCGCTAATTGGGCGGGTTTCCACGATAACAACGCGGTCGCCTTCTTTGGCTTCGTTCTTTTCGTCGTGAGCCATAAACTTCTTGGTCACCGTGTACTGCTTGCGGTACAGCGGGTGAGTCAGGCGGACTTGCTCGGTGACGACAATAGTCTTGTCGGTCTTCTTGCTTGTAACAACGCCGGTAATTGTTTTAGCCATTATTTGGCCTCCTTTGCGAGCTGTTCGCTCAATACGGTGAGCATCCGCGCCAGATCCTTACGCTTGTTGCGGATAACCCGCACGTTTTGGACTTCGCCTAGGTGTAGGCGACGCTTCATCTCGACAATTTCTTCACGGAGTTTTGTGGTTTGGGTTGTCAGCTCTTCGGTCGACAACTTACGAATGTCTACGACTTTCATCTACAGTTCCTCCCGTGTAATAAACTTTGTCTTAACTGGTAGCTTGTGGCTAGCCAGGCGCATTGCTTCGCGTGCGGTTTCTTCGGCAACACCTTGCATTTCGAACATGACGGTGCCGGGCTTAACCTTGGCGACGAAGAATTCTGGGCTACCCTTACCGCTACCCATCTTGACGTCGAGCGGCTTGCGGGTGACGGGAGTGTGCGGGAAAATGCGGATCCAGATCTTACCACCACGCTTGATGTAGCGGGTCATTGCCTGACGCGCGCTCTCGATCTGGCGGCTGGTGATACGCTCGTGGCCTTGGGCCTGGAGGGCGAACTCGCCGTAGGCGATATAGTTACCCTTGTTAGCCGGGCCATTGATCTTGCCCTTGCGTACCTTGCGGTGCTTGGTTCTGCTAGGAATCAACATACTATTTCTCCCCCTTGTAGATCCAAACCTTTATGCCGATGATACCGGCAGGAGTCTGGGCACCAACCTGAGCGAAGTCGATGTTAGCGCGGATAGTGTGCAGAGGTACGGAACCTTGCACTTCCTTCTCGCGGCGGGACATCTCGGCGCCGTTCAGACGACCGGCAACCTCGATACGGATACCGAGAGCGCCAGCACGCATCGTTGCAGCGGCACCGCTCTTGATAGCGCGGCGGAAGCTCATACGGCGCTCTAGCTGGTGCGCGATGTTCTCGGCGACAAGCTTTGCGTACAGTTCTGGCTTCTTGATTTCTTCGATGTTGACGCGGGCAGGTACGCCGTAGATCTTCTCTACAGCCTGCTTGAGTTCGGTTGCACCGGAACCGCCGCGACCGATTACAACACCAGCCTTAGCGGTGGTAACAGTAACGGTTACGAGGTTTGGCGAACGCTCGATGTCAACAGTGTTGATCGCAGCGCGGGTGCCCAACTTGGTCTTGATCATGCGACGGACTGCCAAGTCTTGCGCAAGGTACGTAGCGTACTCACGCTTGCCGGCGAACCACTTGCTGCGCCAGTTCTTGTTGACCTGGAGGCGCATGCTGATCGGGTTTACTTTTTGACCCATGATTATGCCTTCCTTTCCTTGGCCTGGTCGGCGTCAGTTTTCTTCTTTGGCGTACGGAGTTCGCCGTCAACAACAACACGGATGTGGCTCGTGCGGCGCTGGAATGGCAATGCACGGCCTTGTGCAGCAGGACGGAAACGCTTCAGGCGAGGCCCTGGCGTTACGCTGATCTCAACGATCTTAAGCGTGTCTGGCTTCATGTTGTGGTTGTGGTCAGCGTTAGCCTGAGCACTCTTGACGGTCTTGAGAACCGGCAGGGCGCTGCGGCGTGGGGTGTGCTGCAAAATAACGAGAGCGTCGGCGACGGTGCGACCACGGACCAAGTCGGCTACAACAGCCACCTTGCGTGGGCTCATACGAACACCTTTAGATACTGCTAGTACGTTCATATCTATCTACCGCCCTTACCTTTAGCGAGCTTACCACCGTGGCTGCGGAATTTACGCGTTGGCGAAAATTCACCCAAGCGGTGACCGACCATGTTTTCGGTAACAAATACCGGAACGTGTACTTTGCCGTTGTGCACTGCAAAAGTGCGGCCGACAAACTCTGGTGCGATAACACTGGCGCGAGCCCAAGTCTTGATGATTGTCCGGTCTTCGGGACCCAACGCGGCTGCTTTCTTAGCAAGCTTGGGGTCGATGAACGGGCCTTTCTTTAGTGAGCGACTCATATCTTACCTTACTTCCTCTTAGCCGCGTGACGGCTCTTAACTATCATATTGGACGTGCTCTTGCGAGTACGTGTCTTGTAACCCAAAGTCTTCTGACCCCAAGGAGTACGAGGAGCCTTGGCCATACGGTGACGTCCACCGTCACCACCACCGTGAGGGTGGTCTACGGCGTTCATAACAACACCGCGTACGGTTGGGCGAATACCTTTGTGGCGCGAACGACCGGCCTTACCAACCTTGATGTTCTGGTGCTGTTCGTTACCGACAACACCCATGCTGGCGGTGCATTCCAGACGTACCAAGCGGATTTCGCCGCTAGGCAGGCGAACCTGCGCGTGGTCACCGTCCTTAGCTACGAGCTGAGCGCTAGCACCTGCAGAACGCACCATTTGTGCGCCGCGGCCAGCCTTCATCTCGATAGCGTGGATGGTGCTACCAACTGGAATGTTCTTGAGTGGAAGACGGTTGCCGTTCTCAACAGGAGCTTCTTCGCCGCTGTTGATAGTCTGGCCAACCTGCATGCCCTTGGCAGCGAGGATGTAGTGGTAAGTGCCATTAGTCTCTTTGATACGAGCGATACGAGCGCTACGGTTTGGGTCGTACTCGATGTGCTCGATAGTAGCAGTTACGCCGCTGGCGAGGTTAAAGTTCATCAAACGGTAGAACTTGCGAGCGCCACCACCCTTGTGACGGGTTGTGATGCGACCTTGGTTGTTACGACCACTACCGCGCTTTTTGCTGACGAGCAGTGAACGCAACGGCTTCTTGGTGGTGATTTCGCTGCGGTCCTGGCTGGTCATGCCACGGCGGCCGGGAGTGGTTGGTTTGTACTGTTGAATACTCATGTTATTTCTCTCCCGACTTCCTCATGCGCAGGAGTCCGCGGCGAGCAGTCTTGTTCTCGGCCTTTACGGTCTGCGCGGCGGCTGGTGCGGCTTTTTCAGCCTTCTTGTCAGCCTTTTTGTCCTTCTTCTTGTCGTCGTCAGTCTCGAAGAATGGCAGCGTGTCGCCTTCTTTTAGAGTGACGTAAGCCTTTTTGCGGTCGGACTGGCGACCAGCAACTGCACGACCGCCCTTGCGGATGGTGCGCTTAGCCTTACCCTTGATGTTCAGAACATTGACGTCAACAACGGTGACTTCGAACTGAGCAGCAACGGCGCTTGCGATAATTTGCTTGTTGGCGTCTGCTGGAACGTCAAAGACGTAGACGGTCTTGGTGTTGGCAAGGCCAAATGTCTTTTCGCTCAAGCGAGGACGCAGCAAAGTTGTCTTTTCCATTATTCCTTGCCTCCGAGCCACTCGTTAATTACTTGTAGAGCCTTCTCGGTCACAACAATCGTGTCGGCGTTCATAACGTCGTACACGTTGAGGTAGTTAGCGGTTACAGCCTTGACGTTTTGCAGGTTGCCTACGGCGCGATCGGTCGAAGCATCCTTGCTGTCGAGTGCCAATAGGACGTTGCCCTTGGCTTCGATCTTGCCGAGCAGCTTAACGGTTGCAGCGACCTTGGCGTCCTTGTTCTCGAAGCTTTCGATAACAATGATGCGGCCTTCGCTGGCAGCCAGGCTCAGCGCCTGACGCAAGGCCTTGCGCTTAGCGGCAACGTTAACCTTAACGCTGTAGTTTTCTTGGCCGGTAGGACCAAAAGCGATACCACCGCCACGCCAGATTGGGTTACGGCTCGAGCCGAAACGTGCGCGGCCGGTACCCTTTTGTCGCCATGGCTTCTTACCACCACCGCTGACCAAACCGCGGGTCTTGGTAACTGCCAAGTTTTCGCGGCCGTTTGCCAGATATGCAGTGTATGCGAGCTTAAGGAGCTCGTGGTTCTCTGGCATTACAGCAAAGACAGTCTTGTCGAGCTTGGCAGGAGTCGTGGCCTTAGCGCCACTCTTGGTGAAAGTTGGAACGCTCATTACTTGGCCTCCTTGATGATTACGATGCCCTTGCGGGGACCAGGAACGGCGCCGGTAACACCAATAACCCCAAGTTCGGTGTCAACCAAAGCAATTTTGAGGTTTTTGACGGTGACTTGCTCGTCACCCATCTGACCGGCCATCTTCTTACCCTTAAAGATCTTTTGAGGGTACATGCTACCGATAGAACCAACGCGGCGGTAGCTACGACCACCGTGTGTCTTGCGACCGCGGTGGAAGTTGTGCCGCTTGATGGTACCGGCCCAACCCTTACCCTTGCTGTCGCCGGTAACGTCTACGGCGTCACCAACTGAAAAGACCTCGGGGTTGATAGTTTCGCCAACCTTGAGGTCTTCTGGTAGTTCGTCAACGCGGAATTCGCGCACAATCTTGGGCATGGTTTCAATACCAGCCTTCTTAAAGTGGCCGACTTGCGCTTTGTTGACGTTCTGCTGTTTCGCTTCCTCAAAACCAACCTGGATAGCGGTGTAGCCATCTGGGTCAGAGGTTTTGACCTGTGTTACAACACAGGGACTAGTGGAAAGCAAGGTTACAGCCTGTACTGTGCCGTCTTCGGCGATAGTACTGGTCATGCCAACCTTTCTTGTGATCAATGCTTTCATAGTTTCTCCATCACGATTTTGCACCACCATCTGTCATGGCCAGCTTACGCTGGCTTGACGGCTGGATTTTACTCACAACACGCGGCAGGTACCACTGGTGTTCGCCTTCTGTCGCACTACTGATGCGACTGCGGTCCACTCCACACTGTCTACGCACGCGCTGCACGCAAATGCAAAGCCGTGATAACTTATTAAGCCGTTCCCTGGTAACTCGCCTTTTACTCTTATGCATAGTGCATAAAAATGCTCGGCTCCGAGTGGTTTCACCTCTGTTATCAGAATGACCTTCCCAAATTACCAAGTGCAGGAATTTGTTATACCAACAAAGTGTAGCAAATTTCACGACCTCTTGTCAATATGTTGACAATTCTACACTGCTTTTACGTAAAATCGGGTGGCGTGTCGCAAGCACGAGGGTTTTGGAGAAGCAAAGCGACATACGCAGCAACTCGCGCACGAGGCCATTGGAGCTGAGAGCCCGGCATCTCTACCTTGTCTTGCTCTACCTTTACAGGGGGATCTATCAAACCACTATGAGGCTCAGACTCTCGTTTCATATGCGTCAAGTATAGCGAAATCAGAAGTTGATATACAACCCATAGGGAGCAAGATAACCAAGAAGCATCGCAATTAACAAGGCCGCGTACTCGATTTTGCGGTCCAGCCGGAAGCGCTCGTGGCTGGCGAAGATCAAGCCGGCAATAAAGCCGAGCGGTACACCAAACGCCACGCTCCCGTCATTAGAAAGCTTAAGCCAAAACGAACCCAACAGAATATACAAAAGTAACTTAAGGATATATACGCCGTCAGGCTCGGCGCTGCGCCGCGTCTTTTTTGCTTTTGCCATTAGCAGTATTGTACAGCAACGCTACAGTAAAAGCGATTATTGTAGTGGCTGCACTACCGGGATAGCAACGTTGACACCATTCTCGGATAACATCGCCGCCACTAGACGCATATTTAAGCCCAAGACAGTGTCGTAATCTCCTTCGATATGATCGACGGGCGGCGTATGAGGGCTCTGTACGCCTGTCGCCCCTGCTTTGTCCTGCCATTCATTACTGGCTAGCCAGCGCTCGATAGCGTCCTCGCCGTAGGGCGCGTAAATAATTGCCGACTTTGCCGCCCGTACTTCTTGGGCGCCCAACTCTTTGCATACAAGCGCCACGGAGGTGATAACGTCGACGCGCTGACCGCTCATCCGCCGCAACAGCTGCCGCGCCGTCTCTATATCTGGCTGCTTGCCTAATTGCTGGCCGCCTAGCGAAACAATCGTGTCGGAACCAATCACCCATGCCTTGGGACGTTTGGCGGCCACGTCAAGAGCCTTGCCAAGCCCTAGCTCCTTGGCGACATCTTCCAGACTTCGACTATCGTCCAATTGCTCGTCATAATCGCTAACGACAATCTCGAACGGAAGTCCAAGAGTTGCCATCAACTCTTTGCGACGAGGCGAGGAGCTTGCAAGTATTATCGGTCTCATAGACCCTTTATTTTACGAGACCGAGGCTACCCGGAGCAAGGCGCTACCTGCGGCGACCGAGAATGGCCATTGGGCGCTCGCGCCACACAGGCCGCGGCGCGTTAGGGCTGTCTCGCTCGGGGTAGCGCAGCGTGTAGATGTGCAGCAGGATCCAGCCTTGCCGCAGCATTTCGTTAACATCGCTACGACCAGAAGCCTCCAGGTTACGACCCGCCAGCTCATTAATGCCCAATTCCCAGAGCGGCTTGCCTATCGGGATCGGAATGCTGTCCGGGCTGTTCTGCGAACCCGCGTCATCAGAAAACATTGATTGCTGCGCGTGCATATCATTCATTTTTACGAGGCCGAAGTGCCGCCACTCTTCGGCAACCTCCACCGCCAGCGCAAGTAGGACTCGGAACGCACCTCGTCCATGCCGTGCGGGTTGCCCCTGACCGGCACATACCTGTGGTCGCGCTCTACAGGCGACAAACTCACTACACGCTCTACTACCGCCGCGGTCAGTGCAGAAGCAACATTAAGTACATGAGCCACTCGGTCTCCTGCACTCACAGACGACTCCGGACCCTGACGGCTCGACAACACCGCTCTTTGCGAAAAATTCACTGGCACGGCTCCAGATTGCTCGTACTTCATATGACGTACTATAACGAGGTTGCCGCTGACGTGCGGCAATATATCTTACAAACAAAAAACCGCCCTTTCAGGCGGCCTTTTGCAGCAAAACGCTTGATTACATCTTGATTTCTACGTCGCAACCGGCTGGCAGGCTCAAGTTCATCAGAGAGTCGATGGTCTTGGGCGTAGGCTCGGTAACGTCGATAAGGCGCTTGTGCACGCGCATTTCAAACTGCTCGCGGCCCTTCTTGTATACGTGCGGGCTCTTTACAACCGTAAAGGTGCTGCGGTCGGTAGGCAGAGGAATAGGGCCTGCGATAACGGCACCGGTACGCAGAGCGGTGTCTACGATCTGCTTAGCAGCCTGGTCGATTACCTTGTGGTCGTATGCCTTGAGGCGAATACGAATACGCTGTTTTTGGTCTTTTTTGACTTCTGTCATTTTGTCTCCTTGCGACGTAACCTCTTTCGGGGTGATGAGTGACCGAACGAGTTCTCGCCGCGATTAATTGGTAGTGCCTATTGTACAACAACTAACAGATAAAGAAAAGACCCCGAGAGGTCCCGGGGTCTTTTACTTTACTGGCTGTACCTGGTTACTTGATAACCTTGGTTACAACACCAGCACCAACGGTGCGGCCACCTTCGCGGATAGCGAAGCGCAGACCTTGCTCCATGGCGATTGGGGCAAGCAACTTAACCTTGAAGGTTACAGTGTCACCTGGCATGACCATTTCTTTGTCAGCTGGGAGTTCAACCTCGCCAGTTACGTCCGTAGTACGGAAGTAGAACTGAGGCTTGTAGCCCTTAAAGAATGGAGTGTGGCGACCACCTTCTTCCTTGGTCAGGATGTAGACCTCTGAGTCAAACTCAGTGTGAGGAGTGATGCTGCCTGGCTTAGCCAAAACTTGACCACGCTCGATGTCGTCGCGTTCAACACCGCGGAGCAATACACCCACGTTGTCACCAGCTTGACCTTGGTCGAGCATCTTCTTGAACATCTCAACACCGGTTACAACGCTCTTACGAGAGTCGCGGATACCGACGATTTCGACTTCTTCGTTAACCTTGATGATACCAGATTCAACCTTACCGGTTGCAACAGTACCACGGCCCTTGATGCTAAAGACGTCTTCGACAGGCATAAGGAATGGCTTGTCGAGTTCGCGCTTTGGCTCTGGAAGGAAGTCGTCCATGGCCTTAACGAGTGCCATAATAGCGTCTTCGTTGGCGGTGTCGCCCTCGAGAGCCTTAGTGGCAGAACCACGGATGATAGGACAGTTGCGGTCGAAGCCGTTCTTCTCTAGCAAGTCGCGGATTTCTTCCTCGACCAACTCGACCAACTCTTCGTCGGCGAGGTCCATCTTGTTCAAGAAGACAAGGATGGAAGGTACGCCTACCTGGCGAGCCAACAAAACGTGCTCGCGGGTCTGAGGCATAGGACCGTCAGCTGCGCTTACAACCAAGATAGCACCGTCAACCTGTGCAGCACCGGTGATCATGTTCTTGACGTAGTCGGCGTGGCCTGGCATGTCAACGTGAGCGTAGTGGCGAGCCTCGGACTCGTACTCCTGGTGAGAGGTAGCGATGGTAATACCACGTGCCTTCTCTTCTGGGGCGTTGTCGATGTCCTCGTAGTTCTTAGGAACGTTAACTTTGCTTGGGAGCCGCTTAGCGAGTACGTGAGTAATCGCAGCGGTCAGTGTAGTCTTACCGTGGTCAACGTGGCCCATGGTACCAACGTTAATGTGCGGCTTACTACGGTCAAATGCGTCTGCCATTAATGACTCCTTAACTTATATTTATTAGTCGTGTGAATATACATACTCACACGAATGACTTGCATATTGTACCGTAAGTTGTTGATACCTGTAAAGGGTTAGACCAGAAGTTTCTTTAGTGCGTCTACAAAACGTTGGTTTTCGTGCTCTGTGCCAACCGAAACGCGCAGCCAATCGGCCAAACCGTATCCTGCCAAGGGTCGCACAATGACGCCCTCCGCCATAAGCTTTTCGCAAATCTGCGTAGCATGATCCAGCCGGACGGTCACAAAGTTGCCATATGCTGGCATACAGCGTAGCCCTAGCCCTGTTAGCTCATCGATCAACTGCTTTCGTCCGTCACTATTGATCTGACGAATATACGCAACAAACTGATCATCGTCTACAGACGCGGCCGCGGCAGCCAACGCAAAATTATTGACATTAAACGGCTGGCGGATGCGGTTGAGCAACTCGGCTACCTCTGTTGAGGCAATGCCATAGCCTATGCGCAACCCCGCCAAGCCGTAAGCCTTAGAGAAAGTGCGCGTAATAATAAGATTAGGGTAATCTGCCAGCCAAGCCACAGCGTTTTCGCGCTCGTCGTCTGCAAGATATTCGTAGTACGCTTCGTCCAACACCACCACGACTGTCCGAGGTACCTGCGCCAAAAATTGTCGCAGATCCGCATACGGAATTAACGTACCCGTCGGATTGTTGGGATTCGCGATCCAGATCACCTTTGTTTTAGCCGTGACAGCCGCCAGCATCGCGTCCAGGTCGTGACCGTACTCCTTTGCAGAAACAATCACATTGGCCGCACCCACGGACTGCGTGGCGATTTGGTAGATCGCAAACGCATACTGCGAACTGACCGCCTCGTCGCCGTCGTTTAAAAAGGTACGGGCGATCACATCGAGCACGTCATTTGAGCCATTACCCAAAACAATCTGACTTGGAGCGATGTCATGTTTATGCGCCAGCGCCTGTAGCAGCGCATATTGATCCGGATAACGGTGCGCATCGGCAAGTGCCGCGCGGACAGCCTCTTGTGCCTTAGGACTCATACCCAAAGGATTCTCGTTTGAGGCCAACTTGATAACTTGCGCAGGGTCGAGATTGTGTTTTCTGGCGACCACGTCTATCGGTAAACCGGGGCTATATGGCGCTAGGTCGCACACATACTGCTGGGGCGTAGGTTTCATTTACTGCCTTTCGGGTACGATCCTAAAATTTTGGTAAACAAAGTCTGATCGGTAAGTTTTTGGAGTGCCGCCGCTACGGCTGCGTCCTCTTTGTGTCCATCGATATCGATATAAAACACGTAGTCCCACACGCCTGTAGACGTTGGGCGAGATCCAAGCTTGGTCATATTAATCCCTGCATCCGACAACACCGCAACAAGCTCGCCAAGCGCGCCTGGACGGTTGACCACCGAGCATACGAGCGACGTTTTATCGTTGCCAGTTGGGTCAGCCGGCATACCGCCCACCAGCAAAAATCTAGTGGTGTTGTCGCGCTCGTCCTCGATATCAGCCGCCATTATCGGCAGGTCATATCGCGCCGCGGCTTGCCTACCCGCAATTGCGGCCACACTCGGGTCATCTGCGGCAATTTTGGCCGCCTCGGCGTTGCTATTAACGGCTCGCTGCTCGCCGTCTGGCAAGTGCCGTTGCAGCCACTCGCGGCACTGCGCCAAAGCCTGAGGATGCGCCGCAACCACCTCGATACTATTTAGACTCTGCGCCTTAGAGAGCAGTTGGTGGTGGATCGCCAAATCAACCTCGCCAATAATTTGTAGTTTGGTTTCCAATAACAGATCAAGCGTGCGGTTGACGGCGCCCTCGGTTGAGTTCTCTACCGGCAGTACCGCCACATCGGCCTGGCCCTTCTCGGCAGCCAGCAAAACCTCATCAAGCGTCGCGCACGGCACCAGCTGGGCGGGCGCGCCAAAGCGGCGCCGGGCTGCCTCCTCGGAGTACGTGCCTTCCGGCCCAAGATAACTGATGCGCATGGGCTGCTCGAGCGACAAACAACATGCGATGATCTCGCGGTACACGGCGGTCAACGACTCGTCCGTAAACGGACCAGTATTGGCCCTCAGCAATGTAGCAATTACCTGTGCCTCCCGCGCCGGCGCAAACTTTACGCCCCCGCCCTTTACCTCGCCAACCGCTTGCGCCAGCTTGGCACGCTTGTTTAGCAGCTCGACGATCTGCGCATCAGTCTGGTCTATTTGATCTCTTAACTCTTGTAAACCCATGATTTTCCTCATTATACAAAAGAGTCCCGCGCTGGCGGGACTCTTGTGCTCTGCGAATTACTTTTTAACGCACTACATAAACCGCCAGCTGCGAGCTGCTAAAGAAGAAGCTAAATTGGCGGATTATCTTGTGCATATGTCTACATCTTACCTTAGTGGTCTGACACGGGTCACGCATAGCGCACGACCCGCACAGACTACAGATTACTACTTGGCGTTCTTGGCGATGATAGCCGCAGCTACGTTCGGTGGAACGTCAGCGTAGTGGTCGAGCTCCATGCTCGAGCTGGCGCGGCCCTGTGTGGTGCTACGCAGGTTGGTTGTGTAACCAAACATCTCGCCCAACGGTACGAACGCGGTGATTTCCTTGACGCCAAGCGACAAGTCTTCCATCGATTCGATGCGGCCACGCTTGCTGTTGAGGTCACCGATAACGTCGCCCATGAACTCCTCTGGAGTCACAACGACAACCTTCATGACCGGCTCAAGCAGTACTGGATTTGCCTTCTTAAAGGCTTCCTGGAAGCCCATAGAACCGGCAATCTTAAAGGCCATTTCGCTGGAGTCAACATCGTGGTAACTACCAAAGTACAGCTCTGCCTTAATGTCTACGACCGGGTAGCCGGCGAGCACACCGTTGGCCATAGCCTCTTTGATACCTTCTTCGATCGGCTTGATGTATTCGTTTGGAACCACACCACCCTTGATCGAGTTGATAAACTCGAATCCGGCACCCTTTTCGTTTTGGAACAAGCGCAGCCATACGTCACCATACTGACCACGACCACCGGACTGGCGGACAAACTTACCTTGAGCCTCGACGCCGTCCTTACGGATGGTTTCGCGGTAGGCAACCTGTGGCTGACCTACGTTGGCCTCTACGGTAAATTCGCGCTTCATGCGGTCTACGATGATCTCGAGGTGCAACTCACCCATACCAGAGATGATGGTCTGGCCGGTCTCTTCGTTGGATTGAACGCGGAAGGTTGGGTCTTCTTCGGCCAAACGCTGCAAGGCAAGAGACATCTTTTCTTGGTCGCTCTTGGTCTTTGGCTCGATAGCGATGCTTACCGGAGGTTCTGGGAAGGTGATGCTCTCGAGGACAATCGGGCTAGCCGGGTCACACAAAGTGTTACCAGTCGTCGTGCCCTTCAGGCCTACGATAGCAGCGATGTCGCCGGCAGTTACCTCGGTTACGTCCTCACGCTTGTCTGCTTGCAAACGAACGATACGGCCGACGCGCTCTTTTTGACCAGTCGAGCTGTTAAGTACGTACGAACCAGCTACAACCTTACCAGAGTACACGCGGAAGTAAGCAAGCTTACCTACAAATGGGTCGCTGGTAATCTTGAAAGCCAATGCAGCAAACGGGTCGCTCTCTTCGTGCTTACGCTCGATTTCTTCGCCGGTCTTTGGATGCGTGCCCCAGTTGGTGCTACGGTCGGTTGGCGCAGGAAGCAGGTCAACAACGAGGTCAAGCAACTTCTCTACGATAACACCGCGGCCGTCTCCACCGGTTACAGCAAAGAACTTACCGGTCAAAACAGCAGAGCGGATAGCGTGCTTGATTTCTTCTTCGGTCAGGCCTTCTTCGCCAACTTCAAAGAACTTCTCGAGCAATGCGTCGTCTTCTGCAACAGCGTTCTCGATCAGCATCGAGCGATAGCGCTGCGCCTTCTCAACCATGTCGGCTGGGATTTCGCCCTCTACCAAGTTTTTGTCGGTAAAGTTGTCGTAGGTGTAGGCCTTCATGTTGACCAAGTCAACAACACCGTTAATCTGCTGCTCAAAACCGATTGGCAGGTGGATTGGGAATGCGCGCTTGCTAAGACGGTTGTGGATGCTGTCCAAAGACTTGTAAAAGTCACCACCGGTCTGGTTGATCTTGTTAATAAAGCAGATACGAGGCACGCCGTATTTGTCGGCCTGGCGCCATACGGTCTCGGACTGGCTTTCTACACCCATCTTACCGTCGAATACCACAACGGCACCGTCAAGTACGCGCAATGAGCGCTCTACCTCAACGGTAAAGTCGATGTGACCCGGGGTGTCGATAATGTTGATCTGCTTGTTCTTCCAGTAGCAGGTAACAGCGGCGGATACGATGGTAATACCGCGTTCACGCTCCTGGGCCATCCAGTCGGTAGTGGTTTCGCCTTCGTGTACGGCGCCAATCTTGTGCTTTAGACCAGTGCGGTACAGAATACCCTCGGTTGTCGTGGTTTTACCGGCGTCAATGTGCGCAATAATACCAATATTCCGAAGATCATTAATCTTATATTTTTTGTCAGCCATAATTCCCTAACTTATAGTTATTAATTGCTTTATCATATTCTACCAGATACCAGCGAAGTTAGCTATACCTAAGGACTACCCAAAATGACCGCTTACTAATTCTCGGGACGGGTGATGTCTTAGGACATTGTCTACGAGCACCTCACCGCCGGTCTTTCGCTCAAATAAGGTTAGAGCATCCAGCAAATGTCCTCGCACGCCAGCGGCCAAGCCGTCTCGTGCCCTAGCCAACTCCTGCATGCGTTCCGGATTGTCGTGATCCTCCCTATAGTGCGCCGATACGTCCGTGATTGTTGCGTGATATTCATCAATTACTTGCTGCGCGGGACCCATGGGGTTGGCAAGCCGTGCGGCCATTTTTCCTAGCATTGAACCAAATCTCCGCGCCTTGCGTGGATTGGCGAGGAGTCTCTCGTACGCATCGTACTCGTCCTCGGTAGGGACACCGATTTCCGGCAAGACCTGTCGGCTAAAGCCACGTTCGTGCTCCGCGCCACTTTGCACAAGACCGTTCAACACCAAATCGTACGCAAAAGGCACCGATCTGTCGAGCGACTTTCGCGGTATGCCGTAAACGCCGACAAGTACATGGCTTGCAGCGGCAACACCGACCTGAGCCCTTAGCTGCTGCTGCGTAGGCCTAAACCACGCAGCCTCCTCGGGCGTCATCACTCCGTCTAAAACATTCCGAACGACCTGTGCGCCAACCTTGGCCACTCCCAGTGACGGGTGCTGGGCGACATCAAGCGTTGCACTGGCAAAAGCCAGATTAATTGATATGCCGGGGTCGACGCCAACTGGACGTCTGCTATATTCTGTCATTACGTGATTGCCCTCCCTAGTTCCTCTGTAAATGTTTGGTCGTTGTAGGCCGGGCAATCGGTGTCCTCGGGGCCAGTGCAGTTTATGATTCTATGGCAGAGTCCCGCGCCAATCATATAATCCGTAATAGCCGTGGCACGTCCTAACTTATACTCTTCTTCACTACCAGCGGGGACAAGTCCGCCCTCCTCATTGGCGACAGAAAGCGCACGAGAACAAAGATGGTCGTAATCATCGCCTCTGGGGTCATTTTGCCGAAAAGCGGCTATAGCCTCTATCTGTCCTCCGTTTGAATGTGAAGTAATATCAAATTCTTGAGGCCTAATACTCGTGCCCCCAAGGTCTTGCGCTGCCGGACAGTCAACACAAAAAACAACCTCGCCCCCACCTTGTCTCGGCATATCAAGCTCTTTTGACCCGGACGTTATAACGGCTATTGTTTAGATCTTGTATCATATTCCCACCAATATCCTTTACAAGCATTTGCTTGGGCTTATCTATTCTTCGTGATGACGCGTGGCCAACGCTCGGCGCATCCACCATGTCGCCACCGCGCCTGCGGCAACCTGAACATCAGAGGGCGGACCAGCAAGGCTTAGCGTTGTGTGTTCGGGGTGAGCCGCGGAACGCCCAAACATGACATCTTCGGCCGTCACCGAACCCACCAAAGGGTCGATCGTGTAATTGACCCTGCGGGACATGAGCGGAGCCTCTGTAAAAGAGGCTTCGTCACTCTCTGTAAATGGAGGAGAGAGGTGAACCGTCGCTACGGCGATGTCACCCAAAAGTCCTCCTGGCTCCTCATACGACTCAAGAGTTACTGTATGAGGAATGATCTCGGCCATATGTTAACCGCGCGCAAAGTGAGCGAAGGCGCGGTTGGCCTCGGCCATCTTGTGAGTGTCTTCCTTCTTCTTGACGGCAGAACCCTGGTTGTTGTAGGCCTCTGTCAGCTCGGCTGCGATGCGGTCGGCCATGCTCATACCCTTGCGGGCGCGAGCGGCTTGTACAAACCACATAGTAGTCAGGTGCTGCTTGCGCTGTCCCTGTACTGGGAAAGGAATCTGGTAGTTTGCACCACCAACGCGGCGAGAACGAGTCTCCATGCTTGGGCTGATGTTGCCAAGAGCTTGCTCAAAAACCTCGAGTGGGTTCTCGACCTTCAGCTTGTTGGCAGCCTTTTGCATACCGTTGTAAACCAAACGCTCGGCAATTTGCTTTTTACCGTCGCGCATAACGCGGTTGATAACGCGGCTAACATGAACAGAGTTGTAGAGGCGGTCTGGAGCGACGTCGCGCACCAAAGCCTTAGTCTTGTGGCGTGGCATTACTTGGTCTCCTTCTTGGCGCCGTACTTACTGCGGCCCTGCTTGCGGTTTTGTACACCCTGAAGGTCAAGGCTACCGCGGACAATGTGATAACGAACACCTGGAAGGTCTTTTACACGACCACCACGAACAAGCACAACGGCGTGTTCCTGCAGGTTGTGGCCTTCGCCACCGATGTAAGCCCATACTTCGTAACCGCTGCTTAGGCGCACGCGTGCAACCTTACGCAAAGCTGAGTTTGGCTTTTTAGGAGTCTTGGTTGTTACCTTTACACAAACGCCGCGCTTAAGAGAAGACGGCTTCTCGTAGTTGGTGTTTTTGAGGTTGTTCACAACGCGCTGCAACGCAGGCGACTTGCTTTTGCCAGTCACCTTGGTGCGAGGTTTGCGAACCAATTGGTTAATTGTTGGCATGCTTTCCTTTCTAATCTCGTAGGAGAGATAAATCTACCGCCATGAGCACACTTTGCTGGTTAGTACAAAGCGCGTGGAGCGATGCCTTTGCTCCACAAGCTCGGCTCGAACTTATATAAACCTCTGTTATTGTACCAAAATCACTGTAGATTGACAAGGTTACCCAAATCGGTCCTGCGCCTAAACGCCTTCGAGTTCAAGCTTCTTCATATACTTACGTTCATTTCTGAGCCAAGCTTTCCGCTTCTTGATTGAGTCTTTGGAGTGAGTCAGCTTCCAAGTATTCCTCACAGGTTCATACCCAAGGGACGATAGCAGCAAGATTGCGTATTCATCATCTAGCCTCAAGCGCCTTTTCAATACAACCAAATCCCACACACCTTTTGTATCAATAAACTCTCGTAGGTGATGAGGATACTCTATTCCGCGCTTTTGCCAGTCCTCAGCAACCCTCCTCACATCCCGCAGTTGCACCCCTTCCCGTATATTTTGCATACCTGCTCTAGACAACCTTACAAGAGTGTCGAGACTCGCAAGGAAACCAAACCACTCAAACACGCCTAGTTCGCCTCCACCAAGTTCACTCGGCGTGCCCACAATTAAGCGTCGAGAATCACCTTTAACGTGACCCTCGGACGCCAATTTATCTAAAATACCGAAGGTCCAGTCATAATGCAACGGCGCATACCCATCTAATACGACTATCGAACCGTCCTCGTTTAGCGAATACTTAATTCCAAATCCGGACTTTTCATATCCACTCTGGGCATCATTGACCGTGTCGCTAACAAAATATATTGATAGAGGGAGATCATCCCCAGCCTGCTCAACCCAGTTATGGACTTTCACTCCTGCGGTAATCGCCTCTCTAATTACCGAGATCATGGTTCTGCGTACGGAATCATCACTAGCAACCCAGCGGGTCGCCTTATATTTATCCCAAATCCACACGCCCTCTTCGCTATAACTATAACTGTCGTAAATCACCTCTACACTAATCTTCGTCATGAGCTAATAATATCAAAGTGTCCCAAATCTGACTTGCTATCCCTCCCTCCAACACCATTCCCCCAACAGATGATAGCATGCAAAAACGCCCCTTTCGGGGCGCTTTGCTTTTGAGGTTTTTGTGTTACCTTGCTCGACTACTCGATGCCGGCAACTTCGAGGTCTTCGACCTCTGGTTTGTTGCGACGGCCGGTGCCAACTGGGATCTTGCGACCCAAGATGACGTTTTCCTTTAGGCCGAACAGCTTGTCGACGCGGCCGCTGGTGGCGGCGGCAATCAACACGCGAGTTGTGTCCTGGAAGGACGCGGCACTCAGGAACGAGTCGGTGCTTAGGCTGGCCTTGGTGATACCGAGGATCAGCTGGTTAACCTTGGCAGGCGTCTTGCCTTCGCTGGTAAGCGCGTCGTTGGCTTCGACAACTGCCAGCTTGCTCACCACGTCGCCGGTTACAAAGTCGCTGTCGCCAGCGTCTTCGATCTGTACGCGGCTGAACATCTGACGCACGATGATCTCGAGGTGCTTGTCGGCGATGTTCTGACCCTGACCGGCAAAGATACGCAGGATTTCTACCATAATGTAGCGCTGCGTAGCCTCGACGCCCTTGAGGCGCATCAGCTCTGGCAGGTTGATCGAACCGTTGGTCAGGCGATCACCTGCTTCGACTTCGTCGCCGTCGGCAACAAGCATTTGCTTAAAGCCTGGGATCTCGTAGCGAACCATTGGCTGACCGGCAGGTACGATGATGACCGATTTGTCGGTTACTTCGACCTTACCTGCCATTGGAGCGATTTGTGGCTCGCTGCCGTCGTCTAGGCTGGCTACAACGTCGCCGATAGCTACGTCGCTGCCGCTCTTGACCTTGGCGACGCGGTCACCGAGCTTGAACTCGATGTTGGCCTTTTCTTTAGCAGTGATCTGAACCACGTAGTGCTCGCCCTCTTCCCAAACGGTAGCGGTACCAGAGATGTCGGTAAGGTAGGCCTGACCCTTAGGAGTGCGGACCTCGAACAACTCTTCTACACGAGACAGACCCTGAGCGGTGTCGTCGGCAACAGCCGCACCAGAACGGTGCTTAGAGTCCAGAGACAGCTGCGTACCCGGCTCACCGATAGACTGAGCAGCGATAACGCCGATTGGGTGGTGGTCGGCAACCATCAAGCCGGTAGCCGGGTCGACACCGTAAGACTTCTGCGGTACACCGTGTACGGTGGTTGCGCTTAGTACGCTCATGATCTTGACTTCGTCGATAGACTCGTCGGCCTCGATAGCGTTTGCAATCTCCTTGGTGATCAGTTCGCCGCGCTTGACGTAGTTAGCTACATCTTCTGCTGCGTAGCGACCCTCGAGGCGGCTGGCAAATGTAACACCGATTTCGGCGGCGTCAACACGTGTCATTGCAAAGCCTGGGTCGAGCTCTTCGCCCTCTTCCTCAATCGTAAAGACGTCTTGTGCGACGTCAACCAAACGACGGGTCAGGTAACCGGCGTCGGCGGTCTTAAGGGCGATGTCGATAAGCGCCTTACGGGTACCACGAGTACCGGTAAAGTACTCAAGCGGGTTTAGACCCTGGATGTAGCCGGACTTGACAGGCAGTTCGATGATGTTACCACCAGCGTCCTGCATCACACCCAGCATACCTACGCTCATCTTCATCTGAGAGATGTTACCACGAGCACCAGATGTCAACGCCAATGCAACGGCGCCTTCTTGGCCAACCAGTTGCTCGGCCAACAGCTCTTGTACTTGGTTGTCGACTTTCTTCCAGGTTTCGACGGTCAAACGGTGGCGCTCGTCGTCGGTGATAAAGCCCTGTTCGTACTGGTCGCTAATAGCGGCAGCGCGCTCTTCACCCTGGGCAAGCAACTTGTCCATGCCCTTGACATCGACAAAGTCGCCCATACCAGTAGACAGACCACTCTTCGTTGCGTAGTGGAAGCCCATGTCCTTGAGTTCGTCAGCGATCAAAGCGGTCTTGTCCTGGCCGTACATGTTGTACACCAGTGCCATCACCTGCTGGATCTTCTTCTTAGTCATTGGCTCGTCCTGGAACGGGAAGTCCTCTGGGAACACCTCGTTGAACAGCAAGCGGCCCAATGTAGTTTCGCGCATCTCGCCGCGGAATGGCAGGCGAACACGAGTTTGCAACTTGATCGAACCACCGTCGAGCGCCATCAGCGCTTCTTCGAGGCTCACAAAAGACTGTGCGTCCTTGGACAAAGCAGAACTTTCGAAGGTCAGGTAGTAACAACCAAGAACCATGTCTTGTTCGATGTACAAGATTGGCGTACCGTCGGCTGGCTTGAGCAGGTTGCGGTTCGCAGCCATGATGTCGCGAGCCTCGTCCTGAGCTTCGTCGCTCAATGGAAGGTGAACGGCCATCTGGTCACCGTCGAAGTCGGCGTTAAAGCCCTTACATACGAGCGGGTGCAGCTGGATAGCGCGGCCTTCGATCAATACCGGCTGGAATGCCTGGATAGACAGACGGTGCAGCGACGGAGCGCGGTTAAGGAGTACGTACTTGCCCTTAATAACCTCGTCGAGTGCGTCCCAAACGACAGTCTCGCCGGTTTCGATCATGCGGGTTGCAGAACGGATGTTGTGAGCCTGTTCGCGGGCGATCAGCTCACCAATAACAAACGGCTTAAATAGTTCGAGTGCCATCATCTTTGGCAGACCACACTGGTTGATCTTGAGCTCTGGACCGGCAACGATTACCGAACGACCAGAGTAGTCAACACGTTTACCAAGCAAGTTCTGGCGGAAGCGGCCCTGCTTACCCTTGAGCATGTCGCTCAGGGACTTGAGGCGGCGACGCTGGCCGGTTGCGGCTACAGCGCGGCCACTGCGGGCGCTGTTGTTGTCGATCAGAGCGTCAACGGCCTCCTGAAGCATGCGCTGCTCGTTGCGGCGGATAACTTCTGGGGCGTTAAGCTCGATCAGCTTTTTCAGACGGTTGTTGCGGTTAATAACGCGGCGGTACAAGTCGTTAAGGTCGCTGGTCGCAAAGCGGCCGCCGGTCAGCTGTACCATCGGACGTAGGTCCGGTGGAATCACCGGCAGAACGCTCACGCACATGCTGGATGGTTCGATGCCGGCGCGCTCCATGCTCTCGAGCAAACGCAAGCGCTTCATCAGCTTCTTCTTGCGCTGACCCTTGGCCTCTTCTGCCTCGGCAGTCAGACCGGCAATCAGTTCCTTGAGGTCAATTTCGTCCAGCAAAGTCTTGAGTGCCTGGCCGCCCATGCCAACCTCGATCAAAGAGCGGAGGTTGTCTGGCAGGTTGCGGTAATCAGCCTCAGAGATAAGCGCCGACTTAACCAAGCTGTCAACCTGACTCTTAAAGAGGTCAAACTCTTTCTCGAGCTCGGCAACTTCTTTGGTTTGCATCTCGGCCAAAGCCTTGATGTTAGCCTCGCCAGTCTGAGCTTCTTTTTCGTAACGCAAGCGGATAGCTTCTTTAGCGGCTGCAAATTCAGCTTCGCGATCAGCACGCAACTTCTCAAGCAATTCGGTGTTGACGCGCTTGATGATGTAGCTGGCAAAGTATGCAACGCGCTCGAGGTTCTTAACGGTGATGCCAAGCAGTAAGCCAATAGCGCTTGGAGTACCGCGTAGGAACCAGATGTGAGCCACAGGAACAGCCAAGCTGATGTGACCCATGCGCTCGCGGCGCACGATGCTCTTGGTAACCAGCTCGCCGTTCTTGTCGACAGCGGCTTCGCGAGAGCGAACACCCTTGTACTTGGCATCGTGTGGGTTGATGTCCTTTACTGGGCCAAAGATACGCTCACAGAACAAACCGTCGCGTTCTGGCTTTTGGGTGCGGTAGTTGATGGTTTCTGGCTTAGTAACCTCGCCGTAGGACCATTCCAAAATGTCGGCAGCTGACGCAACAGCTAATCGCACGGCGTCAAAGTCTGCAATGTTTGTACCATATGAGTAGCGTCTCATCGGTCGCCCCCTTCCTTTTCTTCTTCTGTGTCTGTGTCGGTGTCATCTCCAAGCTGACCACTTGTCGCTGGCTCTTCGGCCATAGCAACAAGATTGAGGTCTTCGTCGGCGTCCTCGTCGGACAAGTCATCACTGACTGCGCCTTCGATAGTGACAAATTCGTCAACGGCACCATCCTCGGTCACGTCGATGTCAGAGATTGCCGGTGCTGGAACTTCTACCTGAGCCAGGTTGCTAGCTTCGTCGCGGATATTGGTCGCCAAAACTTCTTCGGCGTCAACAACCTTGCTTTGCGCAACCAGGTCAACCTTAAGGCCAAGACCTTGCAGTTCCTTCACAAGCACGTTAAAGCTCTCTGGTACCTTTGGACCAACGATCTCGGTCTTCTTGATGATCGCCTCGTAAGCTTTAGAGCGTCCGTACACGTCGTCAGATTTAATCGTGAGCATTTCTTGTAGTGTGCTTGCGGCACCGTATGCTTCCAGTGCCCACACCTCCATCTCTCCAAAGCGCTGACCACCGTTTTGCGCCTTACCACCGAGCGGCTGCTGGGTAACCATGGTGTATGGACCAGTCGAGCGTGCGTGGATCTTGTCGGCGACCATGTGGTTTAGCTTAATCATGTACATGCTACCAACGCTGGTGCGCTCCGAGAAAGGTTCGCCGGTGCGGCCGTCATAGAGCTGCTGCTTACCGTCTTCTGGCAGGCCGGCTTCCTTAAGGAGCTCTTGAATCTTTTCGCTCGAAACACCGTTAAACGATGGGCTTGCAACCTTGATGCCAAGGGCGCGGGCAGCCATACCAAGGTGAGTTTCGAACAGCTGACCGAGGTTCATACGGGCAGCAACACCAAGTGGGTTTAGGATGATGTCGACAGGACGACCGTCTTCCATGAACGGCATGTCCTCGACAGGAAGGATTCGGGCAATAACACCCTTGTTACCGTGGCGTCCACCCAACTTGTCACCGACGCTAATCTTGCGCATCTGAGCAACAAACACCTGGATTTGCATCAAAACGCCAGCCTTAAGCTCGTGGCCGTTTTCGCGGCTGAACACCTTAACGCCAACGACTTTACCGTGCTTGCCGTTGCTCATACGCTGAGAAGTGTCGCGAACTTCCTTGGCCTTTTCGCCAAAGATAGCGCGAAGCAAGCGCTCTTCGCTGGATAGTTCTTGCTCACCCTTAGGGGTAATCTTACCAACCAGGATGTCGCCGGGGTGTACTTCGGCACCGATGCGGACAATACCGTCGTCGTCGAGGTGGCGCAGTGCGTCCTCGCTTACGTTCGGGATGTCGCGGGTGACGATTTCGGGGCCAAGCTTGGTCTCGCGGACCTCAATCATAAAGTCAACGATGTGGATACTTGTCAGCGTGTCATCCTCGACCAGCTTGCGGCTGATGATAATGGCGTCCTCAAAGTTGTAACCGTTCCATGGCATAAATGCTGCGATAAGGTCTTTACCAAGCGCCAATTCGCCGCCCTGGATGGACATACCTTCTACCAGTACGTCACCCTTCTTAACCTGGTCACCGGTGTTTACAACAACCTTCTGGTTGATGCTGGTGCCTTCGTTAGAGCGGATAAAGTGCTGCGGCTCGTACTTAACAGTGCCGCCAGCGTACTTGACGACAACTTCGGCAGCGGTAGCCTTGATGACCTCACCGTCGTCTTCTGCAACAGTCATCTGACCGGTGTTAGCGGCAGCAACTGTCTCTAGACCGGTACCAACGATTGGCGACTGTGGCTGAATCAGCGGTACTGCCTGACGCTGCTGGTTACTACCCATAAGCGAGCGGTACACGTAGTTCTTCTCGATAAACGGAATCAGACCGGCACTCGAACCGATAATCTGGTTGCGGGCGGAGTCCATGTGCGTAACATCTTTGGCGTCTGCTTCGCCCGGCATCAAGCGGGTGCGGGCGCTTACGCGCTCGGCAACAAACTTGCCATCTTTGTCCAGCTCGTTTCCGATGCCGGCGATAACAGCTTCTTCTTCTTCGGAGGCGTCAAGGTAGACAACTTCGTTGGTTACCTTGCCATCCACTACCTTGCGGTAAGGAGTCTCGACAAAACCATACTCGTTAATACGTGCGTAGTTTGCCAGGTTGGATACCAAACCGATGTTGGCACCTTCTGGGGTTTCTACGGCACAGATACGACCGTAATGGGTAGCGTGCGCGTCACGAACCTCAAATCCGGCGCGTTCGCGGCTCAGACCGCCAGGACCCATCGAGCTAAGGCGGCGCTTGTGTGCCAACTCAGAAAGCGGGTTGATCTGGTCCATAAACTGGCTCAGCTGAGAGCTTGCAAAGAATTCGCGCACTGCGGCAACAACCGGGCGGGCGTTGATAAGCTGGCCGGGAGTCACGGTCTCGATCTCGCTCATCGACATGCGGTCCTTGGTGTTGCGCTCCATGCGCAGCAAACCGATGCGGAACTGACGCTGCACCAACTCACCCACCATCTTGATACGGCGGTTTGCCAAGCTGTCGATGTCGTCAGCTGGCTCTTGCGTGTTGTTCAGGCGGATCAGCTCGGTAACGATTGCCACCAGGTCCTCGAGGCGCATAACGCGGTTCTCGGCAGTGTTAGGCACGTCCAGCTTAAGGCGCTTATTGATCTTGTAGCGGCCAACGCGGCTAAAGTCGAAGCGCTTAAAGTTGTAGAACATGTTCTCGATCAACGCGCGGGCGTTGTCGACAGTCGCCAAGTCTCCGGGGCGAAGACGGCGGTAGACCTCGATCAGAGCATCGCTCTGGCCACGGGTCGGGTCCTTATCCAGAGTGACTTGGAGGTGGCTGGTCTTGCCGGTGTCAACATCCTTAAAGGCTTCTTTCATTTGTGTTTCGGTCATACCCAGCGCGCGCAGCAAGGTAGTAACGGCAATTTTGCGCTTGCGGTCAATCTTAACAAAAAGGCCGCCATTTGCAGCGGTCTCGAACTCAAGCCATGCACCACGGCCCGGAATAACCTTTGCACCGTAGAGATTTACGCCGCTGCTGTGTGCGTCGGACGTAAAGAAAACACCAGCGGAACGAATCAACTGGCTTACAACAACGCGCTCTGCGCCGTTAATGACAAACGTACCGCGCTTGGTCATCCACGGATAGTCACCGAGGTAAATCTCTTGCTCTTTGACTTCGCCGGTTACTTTGTTGGTCAGTTCTACCTTAGCCTTAAGCGGCGCGTCGTAAGACACGTTGTTTTCGCGGGCTTCGCGCTCGCTGATCTTTGGCTCTTCAAAGTGATAGTCCTTAAATACTAGGCTTAATTTGGTGCCAGTGTAGTCGTCAATCGGACTAATCTCGGCCAAAAGTTCGCCCAGACCCTCTTCTACAAACCATTGAAACGACCTATTTTGATGGTCGACTAGGTCGTTCAGCTCAACAGCATCATCCTGTTGAGTATAGAACACACGACTGGTGTTTGTTGCTGCTTTGGTGCTTTTCGCCATACGCGGTGTTGCTTCCCCTTGTCTTAATCTTGCTTAGTGCACAAACAAGACCCTTACCCATTAAGGATAAGGAATATTAATAAGTTAATATGTTAAGTATTTTATGCGCGCGAAGGTTCCTAAGCGGGTGTTTTTGGCGCCCATGACTCCTGTCTTTCGACAACATTAGCACTGCCCATGCTTACACTACTTCTTAGGGTAAGATTGTGAAGTAGTGCCGTACAATTGTCAAGCGATTTATTACTGGCGTGGCGCCTCTAGTCCAAAGTTAGACTCCACAAATTCTTCGACCCTGATTTGCTGGGCGCCGTAAACGCTACCGTCGCTAGCCACATCTCTCCTTTTGCGAAGCCCAAGTTCAAGCTTCATGAATTCGGGGCTGCGAGTATCACCCTCGTACATCCTAACTTCTAGGCTCGTTGGGGCGACGGTCGGACCAATTTCCGCGCCACGTTCTGCAAAAAGGTGCATAACAAGCGCGCCAGCAGCCACGGCAACTCTTGGAGGAGCAAGCCCTTCCCTGTTATGTACGAGTCCAAATTCGGTCAGACTAATAAGATCCCTGACACTGTCGGGGCCTTGGACAGAGAACGACAAGGGGTCCCTTGGGTCGTCCTCACGAAAAGCAATATGTACCTTACCTTCCAAAAGCGCGGAGCTGCGGCGGAAGTTTTCTGCCGAGCCGTAGACATCAGGCCTCTGTAGATACGGATAAATAGAGTCTGCCCACCTGTCAACAAGTTCTTCGGGTGCATCCGCTGCCGAAACGACACCCACGTAGGTACCTAGTCGCGTATCCCAGTAACTAGCGGTGTCTCCTGCGTAGGGCGGAACCTCCCGAGGGCTCAAGTCGTCAACAACGTGCGGATAGACTGCGTGTGCTGGGTCAATAGCTTCATGATTTGCCATAGCAGGCTATTATATGCCCTTATTGGCAATAACTCAATTGGGTTCGATACTATCTTCGGAACATACTGCTTATGACGTATAAAGGTATGTCTACTTGGACTGGGCTTTGGGCGGTGTCGTGATGATCTTATCGACCACACCGTACTTGAGGGCCTCTTCGGCCGGCATCCAGTAGTCGCGCTCCATGTCGTCTTTGATCTTTTCGATCTTTTGACCAGTGTTTGCAGCCATGATTTCGTTAAGGCGGTGCTTAAGCCGCAATGTCTCCTTAAGGTCGATCTCCATATCGGTTACCTTGCCGCGGGTTCCGCTGGATGGCTGGTGGATCATTACAGTTGATTCCGGCAAGAGGAAGCGCTTGCCCTTGGTGCCGCTGCTGAGCAAAAATGCCGCTGCGGACGCCTGCATACCGATACCGACTGTCTGAATGTCGTTGGTCACGTACTGCATGGTGTCGTAAATTGCCATCGCGTCGTATACGCTGCCGCCGGGGCTGTTGATATAAAGAAAAATATCCTTTTTAGGGTCCTCTGCCTGCAGGAACAACAGCTGCGCCACGATCAGGTTAGCGGTGTGCGGATTAACATCCGCTCCCAAAAAGATAATACGGTCTTTTAGAAGGCGGCTATAGATATCATAGGCACGCTCGACGCGGCCGTCACTCTCGATTACGGTTGGTACAAGTATGCTAGTTTGTGGAGTTATCATACTACCGAGTATAGATAATTAGCACTCAGTCGTCAAGAGTGCTAATTTAGCGTTGGTATGTATTCGTTCGGAGCGGCGTGAACGGGAGCCTCTGCGCAATGAACGGCCACAGTATCTAGTAATTGCTGTGCGTACTCCAAATCCGGCGGCTCCATACGCACTGATCGCACCGCCTGATGTAATGCATTCACAGCTAGCGTCGCGTCCGACTTAGTAAGCTGTCCCATGACAAACCATTCGTGAGCGTCTCGGGTGGCCAGACCGGCCGCCTTTAGTTCGTCGAATAATTGGCGCTCTTCGTCTTGCATCGTGCGCATAAGAGGACCTTGCGCCGCGTCATAGACCGCGACGCCCTCTACGCCATTAAAACGAGATTTCATTACCGTACAACTCCCATAAAACCCACCTCCGTTCGGGAATAGTTACTGCAGTTACTTGGCTAACGCGTACTCTTTGAGCTTGGCGACTGTTTTATCAGTCAGGATACGGCTGGCGATCGAACGACGACCTTCTGGCTTAGCAAGCTCTGCTTGCATCTGCTGGTCTGGGTAGCGTGACTTGAGGATCTGAATTTGCACCTCTAGCTCCTCCGGGGTAACTTCCAAGTTCTCTTTTTCTGAGATTTCGCTCAGAACGAGTCCGGCCTTAACGCGCAAGGTTGCCATTGGCAGATTGTTCTCGCGGAACTTCTCTTCGGTCAAACCTTCGCCCTCGAGCCATTCCTGCCAAGTCTGGCCGCGGTACATCAGGTTCTGGCGCTGTTCTTGCTCTAAGCGGTCAAGCTGCTCGTCAATCAATACCTGAGGAATGGCGACTGTAGACTTTTCGGCAATCTTGGTAATGAGGTCGTCGGCAAACTTTTGCTCGGCGTCAGCCTCTTTGCGGGCAGTCAGCTCTTTCTTGATGTCGGCCTTGAGGTCGGCAACGGTCTTAAATGGACCAACCTTGGCTGCAAACGCGTCGTCCAGCTTGGGCTCGACTACTTCTTGCACCTTTTTGACGGTAACGGTAAATTCAACCTTGCGGTTTTGCAAAGCCTTTACACCGTAATCCTTAGGGAAGGTCAGCTCAAAGGTTTTTTCCTCGCCAGCTTTTAGACCGATTAGATTAGGCTCAAAGCCCGGGATAAACGTGTTGCTGCCCAGTGCCAACGGGTAGTCTTTGCCGTCAGCGCCCTGGATAGGCTCTTTGGTCTTGGCGTCTACACCGACAAAGTCGATCCACACCTGGTCTTTGTCCTTAGAAGCGCGGTCAACGTCCTTTTTCTCGGCTTCGCGGGTCTTGAGGTTGTCGATGACTTCCTCAACCTCTTTGGCGTCAACACTTACCTTCTCTGGAGCCATCTTGATCTTCTTGTAGTCGGCCAGTTTAACCTCGCCCACTACCTCGACCTCGGCCTCGATTTCGAGAGTCTCAAACGGAACAAACTTTGTGATCTTAACATCTGGCTGAGTAACCGGGCGGAGCTTTTCGTGGTCAAGTGCGGCCAGGTACAAACGGTTAATGGCATGGTCCAAGAACGTAGACTGCAAACGCGCAGGCTCTACTGATTTTTCGACCATTGTAAGCGGGGCTTTGCCCTCGCGGAAACCGGCAATCTTAACGCTGCCGGCAAACTCTTGCAGGGTCTTTTGCTTTTCGGCATCAAGCAGCGCCTGGTCGGCGATCAGGGTCAAAGTAACTTTAGTATCGGATGAATATTTTTTAGTAACTTGCATAAGTACATACTTTAACAGATATCCACAGGTAATTCTAGAGTAACGACACTTTACGGAGCGCCGCGACGAGCCAAAGCCACGGCTTGTGCTATAATCGCACCCGATTGTCGACAGCTCCAATAATTAAGTAGTGACATTTCACAAGAGAGCACGTCACACAAATTACATATGAGCACAGCCGAATTCAGCAACCAAGATATCTACAGGGCAAGAGACGCCCAAGACGCCCACAATCGCACAATACTCGGTGCGGGATTGCGCTGGGCATTCGACCGCACGCCCGACGAGATGAAAGAATTCTTGAGCGCAAGGCGAACCTCACCCGAGAACCCTCCTCGATTCCCGTCTGCCGCATGGCACGCAGAGAATCTCGACCTTCTTACTGAGCAAGTAGGAGATTTCGACCAGCTCATTACCGATCTCACAACCTTTATCGACCGTCCAATCACCCGTCGCAACCCCCGTGCCGACGAAAGTCCAGAGGAGCTGCGCATACGCGAAGCAGACCTCCGCCCATATACACAGCTACACAATTCGGTCGCCAGGTACACCGAAGCACTCTCTGAACACGGCCCAACCTCCCACGCCGTCGCCCTGGCCGCGCGCGCAACAGCACGAATCGTGCACCCTCATGCATGGCGCGAGGCGGGGTACCCCATACCAGAAAGCCAGCAACCACTCGACACCCGTCCAGTCAGTCGATATCTTGGGGCACTCATACTCGCTCACCCACTACGCGCAGAAAACTGATGCACGCAGATGTATCCGAGTTACGCGCGGCGGTAGTCTTTGATCAGCGAAACAATGCGCGCAAGACTGTGACGCTCGCTGGTGCCGGTAACCAGATCCTTTAGCTCAAACTGCTCCTCGGCCAGCTCGCGCTCACCAACAACAAGCGCATAAGTTATGCCCTTTTGCTGAGCCGCCTTGATCTGCTGGTCTGCGCTGCGCCCGCTCAGATCAACCGCCACGTTAATATCAATGTCGCGCATTTCGCGAAGAACACGACTCGCGCGCTCGGCCACATCGCCGTTTAGCACCACATAAACATCTGTCTCTGGACGGAAGGCTGGTAACAACTCGTAGCTCTCTAGAAACCTCACTAGCGCGCTGTCGTCCATAGCCATTCCGACCGCCGGCAATGCATCGACCCCAAATGATGCCACCAAGCCGTCATATCGACCACCGCCGATAATCGACGTCTGACTACGTGAATGAGTATCGACGATATCGAACACAACGCCGGTGTAGTAGTCAAAGCCCCGCACAAGCGTCGGATCAAACACAACATTAGTCAGCCCCTCATCCTGTAAAGCGGTTATAAGTGCGGTCAACTCAAGCAAACTCGGCAGCTGACGCAGTTCGATAGGCAACGTGTCGATAGATCGACTCCCCAAAAATGCGTACAGTTTACTAATCGCACCCGTCTGGCGCTGCGTTGGCGTAAGGATATCGTCTACCTGCTGTGCAAACTCTCTGGGATCGGTAACATGTATCTGGTTAATCAAGCGGGTGACAGCCTGCGCTTGCGCCCCGCCCAAGCCTATGTACGTTGCCAGCACATCGTGTACCAATCGGCGACTGCTGATTTTTATGACATAGGTACTGCGCGCTGCGCCGTACGTCTGCATGACAAAATCGGCTAGACGGATTACCTCTTGATCACCGCCGACAGAAGCAACGCCAAAAAGATCAGCGTTAGGCTGATAGAACTCTTTGCCTCGCCAGCACCGTGGGATGGCGTAGGCGCGCACCGGGTACGCTAGCTCGTTGCGCTTTGCAGCGACGAGCCGACTAATCGTCGGCGTCCAATCACTGCGGAGCGCAACATTCCGGCCAGCATTATCGGCAAATGCAATAGCTTCTGCACTACCCTGGGGGACCTGCAATTCGGCTGACTCAAGCGCGGATGCATCGTACTCCTCGTATCCGAACCGCTCGCACGCCTCGCGCCATACCGCACACATGTACTTGTGCAAGCGTACGCGATTAGGGTAATAATCCTGGGTGCCTTCGTATGGTTGAATGGATAATGTCATAGTGCCGTTCCCGCTGCATATTTTGTACTGGGTGCACGCGGTCGTAATACGGATCCGTGCGCAGCAGTATTTAGGATTAGTATTATACTACTTTTTTGACGTGTTTGCCAAATCCTCTAGAAAACTATCCGCCCACCAATAAATATCTTGGTCGCGGACAGCCTTACGTAGCCCCTCCCAGCGCCGGGGACGATCAGCAGCAGGCATCCGAAACGCCCACCGCAAAGCCTTGGCGCCCGCCGACACGTTGCCGGCCGGAACAAATACCGCATCCTTAAGCTGTCCGGCCGAGCCGATAGCCTGACTCAGCACCGGCATACCCGAGTCGCCGGGGTGCGCAGCCACGTACTCTTTGGCGATCAGATTCATGCCATCGGCGTCGGGCAGTAGCAATAAAAAGTCCGCGTTAATATACCACGCTGTGACCTCGTCAAATCCCATAGTCCGATACTCGTAGTCAATCGGCTGCCATTCGTCGGTGCCAAGCGACGCGTTTATATCGTCGACTAGCTTTCTGATCTGGTGTTTTAACTTGGTATACTCGGGCAAATGCTCGCGCGACGGCGCGACCACCAACTTATACAAAACCTTCTCGCGGTGCTTGTACGAGCGCAAAAAACGGCGGACTGCACGCAACTGCGTAAGTATACCCTTTGTCAGATCCATCCTAGATAACGAAAAGATAACGGTCTTGCCCTTGGTATGCTCCTGGATTTGTTTGCCGATCTTTTGAACATGACGGCGCCCAATTGCCGAATGGTACGCGTCGTAATCGACGCCGATCGGATACGCCCTGATCGGCGTGCGAACACGCCGCACACCCGCCTCGCGTAGATACTCGCGGAATCGCCGAGCGTCTCGATCGGTTTGGAGCCCGATCAGATCGGCCTGGGCTATACTCTGCGCCAACTCCTGCGCATGCGGCCGTGTCGCCCAATACTGAGCAAGCGGAAACGGTACATGCAAAAAATATCCGATCCGATTAGTGATCCCCATGCCCCGCAAGTATGCCGGCAGTAACATCAGGTGATAATCCTGCACCCATATCAGATCATTCGGTCCTACCACCTGCGCCACCGCACCCGCAAACCGGCGGTTCATCGTTTGGTACGCAGCCCAATCTTTGTCTGTCGGTTTAAACGAAAATCGCTTGCCGTGCATGACCGGCCACAAAAACCGATTAGAGAATCGATCGTAAAAACGGCGCAGCATCCCCTCGGATGCCTGAATCGGCACGTACCTGCGCGCCAGACCTGTTCCGTCCAGCGCCTCCTCGGGCAGCACACCTGTAAACCCCGTCCACCCCACCCAGCGGGCTTGCAGTCGTTTAGCTACAGAGTCCAGCGCGGTCGCTACGCCGCCAATAGAGCGCTCCCATGCTAAGCCCTCGTCCCGCTCGACAAGATTAACCGGCAGACGGTTCGAGACAATCAATACCTTGGGCTTACCCATATCGCGAGCATAACAGGAGGCAATAGCGGCAAGCTGTATGTTTATTCACTTCTTACGCTTATGCGGGATGTATAACTTTGCCAAACAAAAAGACTGACACGTTAGTCAGTCATCTTTGTTTGGTGGGCGAGAGAGGACTTGAACCTCCACGCCTTGCGGCACATGCTCCTAAGGCATGCGTGTCTACCATTCCACCACTCGCCCGTTAACAGTGCTATTCTAGCTCATTTTTCGATAAAATACCAGCTTCATATCGCCATATTCTCGCTCTTCTGCCAGTGAGTAGCCGTGAAATGATAGTACTGGATGGCTACTTGGCAGCGATAACACTAGTAGCCCATCGGGCACAACCCGCTGAGCCAAGCGTGTAAGTAGGTTCGGCTGCAGGTCCTCATACGGTGGGTCGCACAATATAAGGTCGAACGTTTCGTCGTAGTTGGTCGTAAGCCAGGCGTTGGCGGATGCCTTGACTAGCCTGACTTGCTCGCCCACGCCAAGCGTGCGAATATTTTGCTCGATGGTCTTTTGCGCCGAACGATCGCTGTCGATGGCGAGCGCACTCGCTGCGCCTCGACTTACCGCCTCAAAACTAAGCGCTCCCGTGCCGGCAAAAGGATCGAGCACCGTCATCCCCTCGATATCGCCCAGAATGTTAAACAATGCGCCGCGCGCCTTGTCGCTCATCGGATGTGTGCGGTGTGTATGCGGCGAATCAAACAGCCTGCCACCCAAACGACCCGCTATCACTCTCATCGCATGTGCCCCTGACCAAGCTTTACCCCGGTTTTTGCAGCGGCAATACCCGCGTCCTTCGCGGCAGCGTACCATACTAAGGTAACCGTCTGGACGATAATCGGGACAACCCGCTTGCGCACCGTCCGTGCCAGCGCGGGCGTCCACCCGTACTTGGCGTACTGTTCGTAGACGTCATAGGCGTGAATCTCTTTTGCTTTGCGGCGGAACAGCTCGATAGGACCGTGTTGCTCTAGCTCCAGCAGTTCGGCCTCGCCCACGGCTACGCCGCGGCTTCCCAGCGGCAACATCATAACCGTCACACCCCACTCGAACGTGCCGTGCATATTAAGCAGACCCTTTGGCCCCCACATCTTCCAGTTGTTGTGCAGCTGCTCACGGCGAGTTTTGCCGGGCATGATAATCTTATCTTTAATTGTGGTGCGTGTCTCGTTGCCTTCGCCGCGGATTTCGGCCAACTTGGCCTCGTATGGATAATGGTGCGCCGGAGTCAGTCCGTCGACAATGGCATGAGCCAACCAGGCAGCCTCAAAAGCAGCCCGCACCTCATCCTGGTTTTTGAGCGCCGCCACAAGCTCTTGATAATGTTCGTCGATGATATCAAGCAGCTGCGTATCTGTCTCGTCAAACGGTGAGTAATAATGCCACGGCTCGTCCTTGGCCGGACTTTTGCGCTTTATAGCGTCCGGGCCGTTGACGCCCTCAAAGTGCAATATGCGTTTACTAGACGGAAACGCCGTGTCTTTGGCCAGCAAAGGCCGCAAGTTTAGCCTGGCTAGGCGGTCGATTTTTTGGTGCGCGCCGATCATTTTGCCGGTGAGTGGCCGAAGTGTGGTTCCGGAATACATTACGGGTCGTTACTCCAAGGTTAAGGATTCGTATGCAAAACGAGGATAGCTGTTGCTATTTTATCTCGGTTTTGGCTCACTCCTCATAGTTTTTAGTTTAAGTTGGTAACTGCGCGAAGGGCGGCGACGCTCTTCTGTAACTCTGGATATTGTACCAGATTTTCGCCTTTATCTATGAACGACTGCGCTGCGGCTCGGGCGACGGCGATCAGATGCGAATCGGTAAGTTTGGCCACCCTGAGATCCAGCGCCCCGTGCTGCATCGTGCCATAGATCGCACCCGGGCCGCGCAGTTCGAGGTCAAGTTCGGCCAACTTAAAGCCGTCGTCTACCTGCGCCAACGCATTAAGACGACGTGGCGGCGCGGACGAATCGCTCATCATCAGATAGCAGTACCCTTTGTGACCGCCGCGTCCCACGCGACCGCGCAGCTGGTGGATTTGCGCCAAGCCAAAGCGCTCGGCAGCCTCGATCAGCATAATCGAAGCGTTGGGTACGTCTACACCCACCTCGATTACCGTGGTGCTCACTAGGATATCAAGCTCGTGACGCACGAACTGTTCCATGATGTCGTTTTTGTCGGCGGGCTTCATTTTGCCATGCAGCAAGCCGACCCGCCAGTTTTTAAAGTCTTTTTTACTGAATTGTTCGTATATCTTTTCGGCGGCGCTGCCGGTGCTTTTTGTCGTCTCGGTAATCAGAGGACACACGACAAACATTTGACGGCCATCCGCAAGCTCCTTCTCGATCTCTTGGTTGAGCTGCTGACGCTCGGTGGGCGCGCAGATTTTGGTCGTAATCGGTTGCCGCCCTGCTGGTTTGGCATCCAGCACCGAGATATCCAGCTCGCCGTACAGCGTGAGCGCCAACGAGCGCGGGATCGGCGTGGCCGTCAGACTCAGCAGGTGCGGCATGTGCCCAGCCTTTGCCAGCAGTTTTTGGCGCTGCTCGACACCAAAGCGGTGCTGCTCGTCGACGATCACTAGACCGAGCTTGTGCATATCGACGCTCTCTTGAATGAGCGCGTGCGTGCCCACGATAAACTGGGCGCGGCCCTCGCGGATGGACTCGCGTGCCGCGTCCTTTTCTTTGGACTTCATGCCGCCAACGAGTAGCGCGACTTTATCATGCAGACCTAACGGGTTGAGGAGCGAATAAATCGTGTCGGCGTGCTGGCGTGCCAACAGTTCGGTCGGCGCCATTAACACCGCCTGGTAACCCTCGGCCATAGCCATGATCGCCGCCATCGCAGCGACGACCGTCTTACCGGATCCAACATCGCCCTCAACCAGTCGGTTCATAGGCTGCGACTTTTGCATATCCTGATATATTTGCCAGACGACTTTGCGCTGGGCGTTTGTAAGCGCAAACGGCAGACCGCCAACAAACGTCTTGGCCAGTTGCTCGTCAAAGGGTATAGTCACTGCCGTGTTGTCGAGTAGCTCATACTTATTGAGCAAACCGGTCAGCGTCAGATGAAACACCTCCTCAAAGGCGATGCGATGCTTGGCGACCTCCAGCTCTTTGGAACTTTCGGGAAAGTGCATAGCCAGCATGGCTTGGCTGCGAGAGATGAGTTTTTGCTCTTGTACAAGCCACTCGGGCAACGTTTCGGGCATGCGGCGAATGTGCGGCACCACCTCGCGCATGATTCGGCGGATAATCTTGCTGGTCAGACCCTTGGTTTCTCGATACACGGGCAAAATACGAGCCGTATTGGCCGGAAAGTCACCGACCAGCTCGACACTAGGGTTCATGATGGCAAACCGCTGACGGCTCAGCTCATACTGACCAGAAATAAAGTATGGCTTCCCCGCCTTAAGTGCCGCCTCGCGGTACGGCTGGTTAAACCACACCAAACGCACGCTGCCGGTGGCGTCGCTCGCGACAGCCTCGGTTATATGCATGCCGCGGCGCACATACCGCCCCTTTACTTGCTTAATCTCGGCCTCGATCGTGACCGGTCCGGGGCGCATGTGCCGGGTCTCGGTTACCACCGAGTAATCCTCGTACCTGCGCGGCAAGTTATCGATCAAATCATCAACCGACCGTATGCCAAGCCCGGCAAACTTTTTTGCCATCTCGGCGCCAACGCCCTTTATATCGGTAAGCTGCATGTGACCAGTATACTGCACTATGCCTAGGAACTGGCGTCCGTGTCTTGCATCAGCGCCCTTAAATCTTCGGCTACTTGACCAAAAATTTGTTGTTGGCGGCGCGAACTCCCCCCAAAGAATCGTGCGCGCACCAAGCGTCCCTGACGCAACACTTTGGACATGTAGTAACCGGCGAGAATTTCTTCTTCCACTTCTTTTTCTGTCCTGGGAATCCGGTCGTCAGCATCGAGCGCCCAGCTTGCCTGGAACATATCTGGCACTGGCGAAGTTCTAAGCGTCGACTTACTAGAGGCCGATACCGCGACAACTTTCACGGAACCCCACATACTCAGATGTCCCGCGGCAGGAGCAAAGCTCGCTCGATACACAGTTGCCCTCTCTTCCGGGTCCACAAACCGCGTGCCGGCTGCGTCCATAACATCAGTCGTGATCGGATCGAGGTCACCGGGTAAAATCACTACCGGATCAGTATTAGGCTTAGAGCCAGGCCAGTACTCTAGTCCAGATACAACGTAACGCCTGAAATCTCCCTCTCCAACTACGCCGCTCAACACTTTTTCGTGCTCAAGTAACTCACGAGCAAGATCCATCACGCCTGCTCTATCAAACTGTAGCCGCTCAGACATACCCACCCCTTCTGTCGTAAATATTTACGCTTTGCGTACTAAAAAGAATACACTCGGACCAAAATAGGTATTTGCAAGCGCTGGCTGCAGCAGCTTTTCGACAGCGAGCATAACACCCTTTGGAACCACCTTCTTAAGACCCGGGCTACGCAGGTTAGACACCGACAAAACGCGGTCAATCTTGAGCCCGGCGTGCGCCAATTGCTTAATCACGGTATGTGGGTTGTGGTTTACAAAGGCAATCTCGTTTTCGTGGCGGTTAGCCGCCGAACGAATGTCAACAGGTTCGGTCGGCATTTTTTCGCCCTTGATCAGGTGTTTGATGCGGTTTCGGCCGTGCATGTAGTTGGCAACTTCGATAATCGCGTAGCCATCCTTGGACAAAACCCGAGAGATTTCGGCCAGCTCTGGCTCGGGGTTAGGCAGGTGGTGCATGACACGGATCATGGTCACCAAATCGATCGAGCCGTCCTTAAACTTAAGGTCGTCGGCTTGCAGCAGCTTGCGGTCGACCTCTGGGTGGTCTTCGAGGAATCGCTTGGCGAGGTCGAGTTGTTGCTGGCTTGGCTCGGCAAGCGTTACTTTATCTGCATAGTTCTTAAGTAACACACACAAGCGGCCGTAACCACCGCCAACATCAACAGCGGTTTTAAAGCGCTTGCCCTCGAGGAGGCGCTTGATCGCCATCTCTTCGGCGGCGTTTTCGTATTCGCGACCTTCCCAGTATTTTAGGTAGTTGTATTCGCCGACATCATACAAATCGGCGCGTCTTTTGGACGCAGGTTTCTGCAGTTGCTTGTTCTTCATATGCCATTCAGTATACGCCATTCCGCCGTGACTCGGAATGCCGTTGGAAAAATTACTTCTTTATCAATCTTCGCAACTAGCTGCGCTCGACAATTGCAGAGTCTTTAAATGCTTTACCGCGCCTGATCAGCAGGCGACCATCCTGAAAGTCACTTTCCTCGAGCTGCTCTTGCTGGGTTTTGCGGCCATTAATCGAGACTCCGTTCTCGGCGATCAAGCGGCGCGCCTCGGTCTTAGACAATGCCAGACCGGCCTGAATAAGAAGCGAAGCGACGTCCTGACCGGGCTGCGCCTTAGTAGCGGGAACCTCTTTGCGCATAGCAGCGAGCACGTAGTCGCTAAGGTCCGCCAGCGGGCGCTTGCCGATCAATACTTCTGTAACCGCGCGGGCAGTCGCCAATTCGGCATCGCCATGTACAAGTCTGGTCACTTCTTCTGCCAAACGCGTCTGCGCTTGTCTGAGCGAAGGGTTGGCCTTGTGCTCGGCCATCAGCGCCTCTAGCTCTTCTTTGGACAAGGTCGTGTAGATTTTGAGGTAGTCCTCGACACCGCCGTCATCGCAGTTGATCCAGAACTGGTAAAACTGCGTTGGGCTGGTTTTGGCCGGGTCGAGCCATACGGCGCCACCTTCGCTCTTGCCAAACTTCTTTCCGGTTGCCTTGTTGATAACCAGCGGCATGCTGAGGGCATGTACTTCTTTACCTTCTTTTTTGCGGATAAGCGGTGCACCAGAGAGCATATTACCCCACTGATCGGAACCGCCAATCTGTAGCTCGACGCCGTGGTCGAGGTACAAGCGGTAGTAATCGTACCCTTGGATAAGGCTGTAGCTAAACTCGGCGTAACTAATGCCGGCCGCGCCTTCGCCCAGTCGCGACTGGATAAAATCTCGCTGAATCAACTCGGTCATACTGTAGTGTTTGCCGACATCACGCAAAAACTCCAGGTACCCCATATCCTTAAACCAATCGTAGTTGTTAACAGGAATAAAATCAAAGTCACCGAATATGCGCTTGACCTGCGCGGCGACGCCGGCGATGTTGCGCTCGATTTCCTCGCGCGGTTTGAGCTGACGCTCTTCGTCTTTGCCGCCCGGGTCGCCAATAAGACTGGTTGCCCCGCCGACCAACATTACCGCCTGCCAGCCATGGGCCGCCAGGTGTCGAGCCAGCATGTAGATTGCCAGGTTTCCGATCTGTAAACTGTCGGCCGAGGCGTCCGAACCAAGGTAAAACGTCCGCGGCGTATCCAGCCACGCGATGTCGTCAAACGTCTTGTCTTTTATAAATCCTCGCCACTTAAGCTCTTCTGAAAGGTTCATACTTATCTCCTACTAATCATTACTGCGCGCACCAACAATGGTTACCGTATATATAAGTACTGGTGGCGTTGAGGATCACGTGTCATCATTACGTTCAGTATAACGCACCGCTACCGATGATAAAAACGCAAAAATTGCCACTACAAAAACACATGCATTTACATAGTTGACGGGTGCGCGGCGTGGTATAATTGCACCATAACCCGCTTATTAGGGAGAGTTTAGAAACAGCATGAACCACAAACCAGAATCGGCTGGTGACGGCAAAAAGCGTCGCTCTGCCAAAAATACGTTTACTACCAAAAGCGGCACCGCAATTAAGCTCAATCGCAGCCTGGGCGAGCGTCTAAAGGCCGGCCGCGAAGCTCGCGCACGCCGCAAGGCAGCTTACCTGGCAACACTGCCCAAGGACCGCTTTAAGCGGATCCTGTACCGCATGAAACCGCGCGAGCTTGCCCGTTACTGGTTTAGCCGCGACGGCGGTATTATGGCACTTAAAATCGCCGGTATCGGTATCGTCATTGGCTTTGTGCTGGTGGTCGGTATTTTTGCATACTTCCGAAAAGACCTGCCAAACATCAAAGACCTCTCGGGCCAAACCCTAGGCGGTAGCGTTACCTACTACGACCGTACGGGCGAAACCGTCCTATGGCAGGACTACAACGACACCAAGCGTCAACCGGTCGCCACCGACAAAATGTCCAAGGCCATTCGCGATGCAACCATCGCCATCGAGGACAAAGACTTCTACCAGCACGGTGCTTTTGACCTACGAGGAATCATGCGTGCCGGTGTGAACAACGTCTTAAAGAAGGGCACTACGCAAGGTGGTTCGACCATTAGCCAGCAACTTGTTAAGCTCGACCAGCAATGGACTGCCGAACGTACTGCCGCGAATAAGATCAAAGAAGTGATCCTCGCTATCGAAATGGAGCGTGAGTACTCCAAAGACGACATCCTAACCGGTTACCTTAACCTGGTGCCTTACGGACCTATCTCAGTTGGCGTACAGGTTGCAGCCCAAGACTACTTTGGTGTTGACGCCAAAGACCTCGATATTGCCCAGTCGGCTATGCTGGCAGCCATCCCACAGGCGCCAAGTGTGTATTCCCCGTACGGTCCGCGCTATGATGCCGATGCCTTAATCGGCCGACAGCAGTACATCATCGACCAAATGGCCAACCAAAAGCTGATCACACAGGAGGAAGCCAAGGCCGCCAAACAAGTTGACATCCTTGCACAGGTTAAACCACAGCAACCATCGCTGTACACCGGCATCAAGGCGCCCTACTTTGTCTTGGCAGCAAAAGATGAGCTCAAGACCAAATACGGCGATAAGACAATTCAGCGTGGTGGCTGGAAAGTAACCACCACCGTTGATCTTAAGCTGCAGGAACTGGCCGAAAAATCAGTTGCCGATGGCATGCCACAGGTTCGCCGCCAAGGCGGTAACACTGCAGCCTTTGTTGCACTCGATAACGAAACCGGTCAAGTCGTGTCCCTCGTAGGAGGTGCAGAATTTGGTAACGCCGAGTACGGCGAGCTTAACTTTGGCCACTCGCTCTTTGTATCGCCCGGTTCGACCTTCAAGCCATACGACTATGCGGCATTTATAGACAACAATAACGCGGGTGCGGGCTCGGTATTCTACGACACCAGAGGTGCACTGCCAGGCTATCCGTGCACCAATGATGATAGCTGTCTGCGCGATTATGACCGCAAGTACCCGGGTCCCGTAACAATCCGCTACGCACTTGGCGGTTCTCGTAACGTCCCCGCCGTCAAGGCAATGCTGTCGGCAGTACCAAACGACCGCAGTCAAGGACGTATCGCGTCTATCAACAAAACCATCAGCATGACAGAAGCTATGATGGGTGCCGGCGACGAAGAAAGCGCAAACGACGATGAGACCGGTAGATACTGGTGCTTCGAACCCGGCACAAACGTCTACGACGCATCTATTAACAAGAGTTACCGCAAAGCTCAAAAAGTCCAGTGTGGTGGCTCGTCTGCCATCGGCGACGGCGCCTACCTACGTCTTATCGATCACGCGACCGGCCTCTCTACATTCCCACGAATGGGCCAGCACATCCCCTATACCTATATCCTTAAGATAACCGACTCCGCCAACAAGACAATCGACGAGTTTAAGCAGCCCGCGCCAAAGCAAGTCATCAAGCCCGACACCGCGTACATCATTAACGACATGCTTGCCGACTCTGCTGCGAGCTACCTGGGTAACGCCTTCCATAACTATAACGGTTGGAAGTTTGCGATCAAGACCGGTACCACCAACGACTCGTACGACGGTCTGATGGCTAGCTGGTCGACAAAGTACACCGCTGTAACTTGGGTTGGCTGGCACACACGCAACAAAGAAATGACCGGGTTCATGGAGCAAATGACCCGCCCGATTATGCGCAGCTGGATGCAAGGCGCCCACAACGGCATACAGCCAGTGAACTGGGAACGCCCAAGCGGCATCAAGACAATGCCAGCATTTGTGGTCACTAACGCCATTGGCGGAAGCGCGCGCGTACCAAGTACCGCAAACGATATCTATCCATCGTGGTACAACCCACCCAAGCAAGGCGGAACCTCTCGCACAATCGACATTGTGTCTAACAAAAACGCTACCGACTGTACGCCAGAGCTAGCCCGCAAGAACTCCGGAGGCGGCAGTCACAACTCACTCTCGGTGGATGTCTTTACCGGTGCAGCCAACAATACAGGCGGAGGCTCGGGTGATGCGGTTGACGATATTCACAACTGTAACGACAGTCCGCCGGTCATCACAGTTGCCAATAACTGTGTGAGTCGCTCCAGCTGTAGCTTTACCTTTGCAGTCGGACAAGGAACACACGCACTTTCTGGCGGATCATACACCGACGCTCCAGCCTCGACACTCGCGATATCTATCAATGGACAAGTAGTCAAAACCGTACAGATTCCAGCGGGCTCCGCCAACTCGTGGAACTATAACCATCCGTACACCCCGGCAGACGAGAATGAATCACAGTTTACGATACAAGCGACCGTAGTCGACAGTGTTCTCTACAGTACCACGACTCCGGCGCGAACCGTGACGTTCCCGCCCTCGCCGCGAAACTAATACCACCCGCAGCTTGCAAGCCTTCTCTGGCTACAACCTTAATGACCGCTACACGCCTCACTACTGGTGCGTAGCGGTCATTAACTATTGGACCTGTATTTTTAGGCTACATACAATGTCCGCCAGAAATATCAAGCGGACACTGATCGTTAACCTATATTTAGCACCAAGCGGAATCCGGTCATAACTCGAGCCTACAGAGCTACCACAAAGCATCGTACAAACCGCCACGCCATTTGGGTTTAGACTGTCCTGGATACTGCCGAAGTGGTTTAGTCAAAGGTTATCAACGAGGCGACAAGTGCCAGCAGCCCGCTATTATACTTTGCGACGCAGATCTGATGCTACACGAGGAGTACGTGGTTTGGGCTTAGTAGCTGCCGCCATAGGAGCCAGCGTTCTGGTAGCTGGCGACGCTACGGACGTACTGCGTGGTGCTGGAGCGGCACGCCGCTGTTCTTTGACCTGGCCAAAGACCATTTTACCGGCGACCGTTTGATGCATACGGGTTACACTTACAGGAACCGTACGGCCGACATAGCGCGCAGCGTTTTCGATCACAATCATAGTACCGTCCTCTAGATAGCCGACCCCTTGGTCGCGGCTACTGCCCTTTTGCACGATCTTAATGTTTAGCGACTCGCCCGGAAGTGTAATTGGTCGTAGCGAATGCGATAACTCGTTTACATTAAGCACTTGCACGCCCTCTACGGCCGCCACCTTGGATAGATTATAGTCGGTGGTGTACAACTGCGCCCCGAGCTTTTTGGCCAGTGCAACCAATTTGTCATCGGTAGCGGTGACGCCTGACAGCAAGGTGCGGTCGATGACAACTTTGGTAGGCGCGCTGTCTTGCAACTCGTGCGCAATATCCAGTCCGTAGCGGGCACGCTCACGCTTATGCGAATCATTGCCGTCCGCCAGCAACTGCAACTCGCTCAAAATAAACTGAGGTATAACCAGCTCGCTATGCACAAAACCGGTCCGTACAATCTCGGCTATGCGGCCATCAATAAGCGCGCAGCTGTCCAGAATAATTCGGTGCTGCTTTTGAAACAGTGCAAAACCTTTGTTCGTCCTTGCGGCAACAAGCAACCCAACAATAGCAACTAGTAATAGTAATTGAATAACTTCCATAATATTGATTCGAATCGAGATATCGACTCTGGGATGACGACTCCTGCATCTATTCTAACACTTCCGCGCTACAAGTAGACATAAACCGTTCTCAGTTATGTGCCCCGAGCAGGCATGTACCTTGCCTAGCTCTCGAGGAATTGGTTAAGCGCGCTCCTCGTGTCGGCCACGCCGTGCAAGAATGATATCTTTTTGCCGCCCTTTTGTACCGGGCCGATGGCAGCCTCAAAACCCAGCTTTTTGGCCTCGGCTACGCGTTTATCGATGTATGGCACATGCCTCACCTCGCCACTTAGACCAACTTCGCCAAAGACAACTGCGTTTGATTTGAGCTGCAACCCCTTGGCCGCTGACCCAATAGCCATGCACACCGCAAGATCGGCCGCCGGTTCGACAATGCGCATGCCGCCGACGATATTGATGTAGATATCCTGATCGGCCAGCGACAGCTTGGTACGGCGCTCTAGCATCGCCACCAGCAGATTGACACGGTTAAGATCGATACCGCTAGCTGCGCGCTTAGGATAGCCGTAACTCGTTTTATTGACGAGCGCCTGCACCTCGACGAGCAGCGGCCGCGTGCCCTCCATCGTCGCCAATACCACCGAGCCGTCACTCACCTGCCGCTCGGCCAGCAACGCCGCCGAAGGGTTGGCAACAGGCTTAAGACCCTGCTCATCCATCTCAAAAATTCCTGCCTCGGTCGTCGGACCAAAGCGGTTTTTGGTGGCGCGAAGCACCTTAAATCCACCGTAGCGGTCGCCCTCAAGCTGCAATACGACATCGACCACATGCTCAAGCACCTTAGGGCCGGCAATCGAACCCTCTTTAGTGACATGTCCGACCAACACAACGGCGGTGGTCGAACTTTTGGCTGCATTGAGGATTAATTGAGTGCTGTTGGTAATTTGCGAAACGCTCCCGGCTGCCGAAGACACACCACTTGCCGCAACGGTTTGAATAGAGTCAACCACAACTAGATCAAAATTACTGGTTGCGATGGTTGCGGCAATATCATCCGCACTCGTACTTGTAGCCAGCTCTAATTGTTTACTACCCACACCCAGGCGCTCGGCGCGCAAACCAATCTGATGTCCGGACTCCTCGCCGCTTACATAGAGCACCTTATACTTCTTTGCGACGGCGTCCGCAAGTTGCAACAAAAGAGTACTTTTACCGATGCCAGGCTGTCCGGCGATCAGATTAACACTACCCACAACCACGCCACCGCCCAGCACGGTGTCGACCTCGTCCATACCGGTCGCTAGCCGCTGTTGGTCGCGGGTAATGAGCGATCCGACGCTGGCCCCCTGTAGTTTGCGGCCGTTCGAGGCCACTCTCCCGGGCGCCGACTCCATGACCCGCTCTTCTGTCAGCGTATTCCACTCCCCGCATTGAGGGCATTTTCCGGCCCAGCTTAAAGAGGTCTCGCCACAATTACTACAAATGTATCGAACCCTCTCTTTTGCCATACTTCCTCTATTTTAGCACTATTTATGTCGGCGGGATGATCAGCGGCGGGACGCAGGATCGACTTTACTATCGATCGCCGCCTCCAGCTCGCGCTCTTGCACAGCAAGCTCGTTGCGCTCGGCCAGCAAATTGTTAAACTGATTTACTTTATCGTTGGTGCGGTTGACAAGCGCCCTGTACGAAGCGACTGCGGCGTTAAAGCCCGGAACAGCGGCGTTATATTCACTCGTCATACCGGACCCCAAGTACTCGTCCAGTTGCTCGCGGCGCTCGCGAAGCTCGACAACCTGCGCATCCAGATCGAGCTTGTCTGCCTCTATCTGCGCCTTGAGCTGCTCGAGCTGCCTGTCGTAATCATTGATCTGCGTAATGCGCTTATCAAACTCGGACTGATACCGCATGTGCAGCGCCAATACTTTGCGGCGGTCGGTAAAGTACCGCTTGTAATACTCCTCGAGCTCGCTGGGCAAGTCAACCGCCTCAGTGCCAAAGATCGAGTGCATTTCGTTGTACAGATGGTCGGGAGCAATCATCTTTTTATAACTACCGAGCTTGTTCTTGATCCGCTCGTCGGCGTTTTTGTCGTAATAGCCTTGCAAGAGTGCATCGATGCGCTGGCGCTCCTTCTTGCCCAGGCGCTGATACGCTTGGTGCAGCATTTCGTGTGCGGCCGTGACTTCTTTGATGCCGTTCAGGCGCTCGTCGGTGACGTCATAAATATGAATACCCTGACGGTTGCCGGCAAAACACCCCAGCACCGCAACTTCCTCAGACAAATCTGTACAGCTGTTATTAAACGTGTCTCTATCTTCGACCGCCGGACGATTGACGTAAAACAACCGCTTGGCGTATGGCGTCATTGTCGTTTGGTCTGCCATCGCCACAATGTGCGATTCGGGCTGGTACGTCCGTGTAGCCACCCAGTCTAGGGCGTCGTCGCGCCGGACAACCAACAAAGCAACAGACAATACAATCAACGCCAACAGGGCGTACGGCAATATCCTGCGCACAAATCTCATACGTGTATGATACCACCGCGGGAGTCGTCTCGTGTAGAGGCGTTTATTCGTTAATGGTCGAGAACACTAGCTCGTCTTTGCGAGTGCCGACAGAGATAATGTCGCCCTTTTGGTACGATTCTTCGAGCAAAGCGGCAGCGATGTGGTCCTCGAGCGTATCCTGGATCAGGCGACGCAGCGGACGAACGCCGTTCTTGGGGTCGTAACCCTTCTCGAGCAGGTATTGCTTGGTCGATGGCATCAGACGAACGGCCATGCCCTTCTTTTGCAAGCGGGCATTCAGCTCATCGATCTGCAGATCGATGATGCGGTAGATGTCTTTCTTGGTCAGCGCGCGGAAGACGATTGTCTTGTCGATACGGTTTAAGAACTCGGGGCGCATGCGCTTCTTTAGTTCGTCCAGCACCTTGTCGCGGTTGAGCTTGTGCAACTCGTCGAGGTCGCTCAGGTCGCTGCCACGAGCCGCACTAAAGCCAAAGCTCGCCTCTTTTTGCAGCTTGTCGGCACCGATGTTGCTGGTCATGATGATAATCGTGTTGGTAAAGTCGATCTTGCGACCCTTGGCGTCCGTTAATACGCCGTCTTCTAGGATTTGCAGCAGCATATTAAAGGTGTCAGGATGCGCTTTCTCGATCTCGTCAAACAAAACCAGACTGTATGGACGGCGTCGAATTTTGTCGGTCAGCTGGCCGCCATCGTCGTAACCGACGTACCCTGCAGGTGCACCGACCAAACGGGCAACATTGTGGTGCTCGCCAAATTCACTCATGTCAATCTTAACCAGTGCGTCCTCGCCACCAAAAAATTCTCGGGCTAACACGCGAGCCAGCTCAGTCTTACCAACGCCGGTCGGACCAAGGAAGATAAACGAACCGATCGGGCGAGTGCCGGCACCGATACCGGAGCGGTTGCGACGGACAGCCTTGGCGACAGCCTCAACGGCCTCGTCTTGACCGATGACGTATTTACCCAAGCTTTTCTCTAGGTTAAGCAGGTATTTGGCTTCGGAACGGATCACTTTTTTGACAGGCACGCCGGTCATACGAGCTACAACCTCGGCGACATCTTCGCTGGTCAGCTTGATGCGCTTTTCGTCTTTGTCGGCTGCCTGCAGCTTACCCAACTCCTCGCGGATTTGGCTGGCGCGAGTCTTTTCGCGCGCGGCGCGCTCGTAGTCCTCGCCATCGACTGCTTCGTCGATACGAGTATTCACTAGCTTAAGCTCTTTTTGCAACTTACGCACCTCTGGCGGTGTCTTGCCTTTATCTAGGCGCAAGTGTGCTGCAGTCTCGTCCAATAGGTCGATTGCCTTATCCGGCATAAAGCGGTCGTTAATGTAGCGCTTGCTCAGGTGCACGATGTCATCAAGTACTTCGTCGCTGATAGTCACGCCGTGGAATTCTTCGTAGTGCTTGCGCAAACCCTTGAGGATTGCCAACGTCTCGGGCACATTGGTCTCTGGAACCTGAATCGGCTGGAAACGGCGCTCTAGGGCTGCGTCTTTTTCGATGTGCTTAGTGTACTCGTTTGTCGTTGTTGCGCCAATTAGCTGCATTTTGCCACGTGCCAGTGCCGGCTTAAGGATATTACCGGCGTCCATCGCGCCCTCGGCGGCGCCTGCGCCGACAATCAGGTGAAGCTCGTCGATAAAGACAATCGTCTTTTTGTCGTTTTCGAGCTCGCCCATCACTTTTTTGAGGCGGTCTTCAAACTCGCCGCGGTACTTGGTTCCGGCAATCATGCCAGCGAGGTCGAGCATAATAATGCGCTTGTCGAGCAAGCTGTCGGGTACGTCCTCGGCAACGATACGCTGCGCCAAGCCCTCGACGATGGCAGTCTTACCCACGCCGGGCTCACCGATAAGTACCGGGTTGTTCTTGGTGCGACGATTAAGGATGGTGATAACGCGCCGGATTTCGTTTTCGCGGCCGACAACCGGGTCAAGCTTGCCTTGGCGCGCTTCGGCAGTCATGTCGGTGCCAAAAAAGTCGAGTGCGGTTTTGCGGCCCTTGTTGCGGCTGCCGTTGCCCGTGCGGCGGCGGCCTTCGGCAGACGATCCGCCTTCCTCAAACTGTTGGCGACTTAGGAACTGATCCAGCTCGTTCGTCAAAGAATCGACATTAACGTTCATGGCGCGCAGTAACATAGTGGCGCGCGCGTTCTTTTGGCTGAGCAGCGCATCCAAGATGTGCTCGGTACCACAAAATTCCTGGCCGTACTCTTGTGCGGCGTCGTACGCCATCTTGAGCGTTAGTTTGGCAGTTTCGCTCAGACCCTTGGCGCCAGCGTTCACGACCATGGTTTTGGGCGTCAGATTAAGCGCGATTCGTGCGCGGTCCAGGGTTACGCCCGCGCCCTCTAAAATCTTGGCACCCATGCTGCCCTCTTGGGCCAAAATACCAAGCAGCAGATGCTCGGTGCCAACGTAGGCGCTACCAAAGCTACGCGCGATGGCATCGGCGTGCTTTAGACTCTCCAACGCGTTGTTGGTGAGATGGTTCAAAAAATCTTGGAAGTCCGCAGAATCTGGTGTCATACCTCCATAATACTAGCATTGGCACTCGCGAGTCAAGAGTGCTAATTCTCACTTTTACTAGGGGTGGCTTTGTTCGCAATTACAGCGGACGATCGCTCTCGATCCGGCTAAAACGACTGTAATATTGCTCGCGCCACGCATTGCGGTCTTCGCGGCCACCCACGGCATCGCGCAAGCGTACTGCAGCGTCGGCCGCAGCCTTCAATTCCTGCAAGAATTGCGTCGGTTTAAACTGAAGGCCGGCGTAAGCCGGGTCAAAGCCGATAGTCTCGATGTCGGCCCCTGTTCGCAAACATATTTCGCGCATGGCATCAAAGTACTGGGCGTAGCGATAAGTAGAGTTAGTGGCAAACAAGAGATTCGTAGCGGGTTCGAGCGCCTCTTGCTCTAACCGCCTCAGAAAATCGTACGTGTCGGCAGTGTTTGCGCGCCCGCCTCCAAGATAAGGCGGCGAGCTAAGCGAAAAGATAGGATTTCCCTTTTTGGTTTGCATGCGCGCAATATGCCACTCCGAGGTGCATACGTCGTAACTACCCCGCCCACTCTCATCAAGCTGCTTCGCCATCAGGGTGTTAATCGCGCCTATACCCAGGTCGAATTCGGTCTGCGCACCGGGCGCGTAATCCTTCACTTTTTCGTACTCGGGCGGAAGGACTTTGCGCTCGGAGCCTAAGTACACTAATGTGTCGTACGTCACATTTTGCTCGAGACCAAACCGCAGTCGAAGGTACGGCGAGCGATTTGCACCTCCCAGAATCACCAACATAGAGTAATGCTTGAGGGTGGCGCGTGATGATGTGCCCATGTCGGCAATCGCAGCACCCTCAAACACGATCTTGCCCAACTCCGAGTCCGGCTCGTCAATCTCGTACGTTTCGGTAATCTCGTAACGCTCGCGGCCCTTACGGTAATCCCAGTGCTGAGCAGCCAAGCCTTTAAGATAGTCTATCCTCTCATCAAAGCGCTTGATATGACGAAAATGAGTATCGTACTGATCGACGATCATCTCGACGCCTTTATTAAACGCAAAGCGCTGTAAGTAATCGAGCGCGTGCGCTTTGGCATTTACGCGCCAGCTTGGTGATTTTTGTTTATAGGTAGGTTGTGTCATGCGTAGGGTCTTATTTCGGACGTCAAACCATTGTACCGCGCCTACCCCGATAGACAACAGCACAAAGCAATAACTCGCCCATGCGGACGAGCTATTGTTACTTTTTGCGCTTGTTTTGATACTGTTGACGCCCCAGCTCGGCCAGGGTGTCGAGCGCGATCTTGTCACTGGTACGCGCTTGATCATATCTTTGCCGCCAATACACTCGGCATACTCCGGCGATGATACCGACTAAGACGCTCCCAAAAAACATCGCGACAGTAAGCCGGGACATAGCGCCGCCCAACATCTCGCTCTGCAGACGGCCAAAGCCCCAAATCGCCAAAGCACATGCAATAAACACAACTACAGTAGCGATATGGTATGCGCGGCGATAGTACATGAACAGCTACCGGGCGACGATTATTCGCCGTGTTCTTCGATAGCTTCGAGCAGGCTGTTTTCGAGTTCGCTCTTCTTCTTGAGCTTTGGCGCTGCCTTAGGTGCGGCAGGTGCGGCCTGAGCCTCGGGGGCTTGGATAGTCTGGGTCTTCTCGGCCTCGATGTCCAGCTCATAGCCGGTCAGTTTGCTGGCCAAACGGACGTTTTGACCGCCGCGGCCGATGGCGATGCTCAGCTGGTCCTCTGGAACCAAAATCTTGGCGCGCTTGCTGGCTTCGTCAACAACTACCTTGCTTACCTTGGTTGGGCTCAATGCCTGGGTGATGTATTCTACGGTGTCATCGCTGTAGGTGATGATGTCGATCTTTTCTTGCTCGCCGACTTCGCTCATAACAGCGTTTACACGGGTACCGTGACCCCCGACAAAAGTACCGACAGGGTCAACACCGGGAACAGTGCTGCTTACTGCGAGCTTGGTGCGAACACCGGCTTCGCGGGCCATACCCTTGATCTCTACGGCGCCGCTGTCCATCTCTGGCACTTCGGCGCGAAACAGCCAATCAACAAATTCCTTGGCACCACGAGAGACAACCAGTTGTGGGCCACGAGCAGCCTGACGTTCAACATCCTTGAGGTATACCTTAAGGCGCTGGCCTGGGTAGTAACGCTCGCCCTGGATCTGTTCGCTGCGAGGCATGATGCCTTGTGCTTTGCCGAGGTCGACACGAACGATGTTGCCCTCAACGCGAGAAACGAGTGCGTTAATAACGGTGCCGATCTTGTCTTCGTACTCGTTGAGTACGATCTCGCGCTCTGCTTCGCGGAGGCGCTGCAAGATAACCTGCTTGGCAGTCTGTGCTGCAACGCGGCCAAAGTCGTTCACCTTCTCGTGCACCTCGATCAAGTCGCCTAGCTTGGCGTCCTTCTTCATGACACTGGCGTCTTTGAGGGTAATTTCGTACGCTGCGTTGTCGACGTCCTCAACGACCTCTTTCATAACGTAGGCGTCTACGTCACCGGTGTTGAGATTCATGTTTACACGAACCTCTTGCTCGCGCTCGCCGTAGTCGCGGCGGTATGCAGCGGCCAATGCTTGCTCAACAACCTCTTTTACGGTGTCTTCGGGCAAGTTTTTTTCTTCGGCGATAGATTTGATGGCTACGGCCAATTGTTTAAAGTCCATTTCCATATCTTTGTCCTTTCTGTAATAGTCTGATACGAAAAAAGCCGACCTGCCGGCCGACCAATCTCTTGTATTGTAGCAAGCACAACTGCGGCCGTCAACTTACTAGATGGCAGCCACGAACCCTGCTCCATGGTAGAATACTCTGTATATGAGTAAAAAAGTCCGAAGGCTGTTTGAGGGTTTTCAGCCGAAACATTACAACCTCGTTATCGATCCTAACCGCGACACCATGCGCATCAGCGGCACCGTCACTATCACCGGTCGTAAAGCCGGACGGCCAAGCCAGCGCCTGACATTCCACCAAAACGGACTCAAAATTACAAACGCAACCATCGTCAAAAACGACAAAAAGGGCGAATACGAGATCCCGGTCGCCCGCGTCAACCTACAAAACAGCTTTGACGAGGTGCGCCTACACACCGATGAAATGTTGTACCCGGGCGATTACACGGTAACCATGGAGTATGAAGGCAACATTACCCGCCCGATGGACGGCGTGTACCCCTGCTTCTTTACGCACGACGGCAAAGAAAAAATGTTAATTGCCACGCAGTTCGAGAGTCACCACGCCCGCGACGCTTTTCCGTGCATCGACGAACCCGAAGCCAAAGCCACCTTTGACCTTACCCTTATCTCGCCCAAGGGCGAAACCGCGCTGGCAAACACGCCAGTCAAATCGCAAAAGACTGAGGGCGATAAGCTAATTACGACATTTGAGACCACACCCATCATGTCTACCTACCTCTTGGCGTTCGTCTACGGCGAACTAGGCTACAAAGAGGCCACCAGCAAGCGCGGCGTTGTTGTGCGCGCATACGCCACACCCGACAACGTCAAGCACCTGGACTACGCCGTCGACTACGGCGCAAAATGCCTGGACTTTTACGAAGAATACTTTGATATCCCTTACCCGCTTGCCAAGTGCGACATGGTCGCCCTGCCCGACTTTTCGAGCGGCGCCATGGAAAACTGGGGGCTCATTACCTACCGCGAGCAAGCGTTACTGTACGACGAGGCCAACTCGTCACTGCCAATGAAGCAGTACGTAGCCTTGGTAATCTCGCACGAGTTGACTCACCAGTGGTTTGGCAACCTCGTTACGATGCGCTGGTGGACCGACCTCTGGCTGAACGAGGGTTTTGCCAGTTGGATGGAGTACCTGGCGCTGGATCACTTCTTTCCAGAGTGGCAAATGTGGATGCAATTTACGGTGGACGAACAGCAAATCGCACTCAAATTGGACGCCCTTGCCAACACGCACCCTATCCAGGCACCGATCAATAACCCCGACGAGATCCGCACTATTTTTGACGCGATCAGCTACAACAAGGGCGCGAGCAGCATTCAGATGCTCGAGCGCTTCTTGGGCGCAGAGACCTTCCGTGACGGTCTGCGCTACTACCTCAAAAAACACAGCTACGGCAACACCGATACCAGTGACCTATGGCAAGCGCTCGAGGACATCTCGGGCAAGCCTGTCAAAGAGTTTATGAGCGCATGGACCGAACAAGCAGGATTCCCGCTGGTGCGCGCCCACATAACTGACACCGAGGCACACCTCTCACAAGAGCAGTTCCTGCTTAACCCACTCGAGCGCGACAAAGCCAGCGAGCCGCTAGTGCGAACGCTCTGGCCGGTCGCCCTGCAAGAAGACCAAGGACTGCCCGAGCTGTTTGATCAACCGGACGCGACCTACGAACTGTCGGGCAACACGCCAGTTATTAAGCTCAACCGGGGCCAAAGCAGCTTCTTCCGAGCTACCTACAACGCCAGCCACCTCGAGAAATTAGGCCAAGAAGTCACAAAGGGCACGCTATCGCCGCTCGACCGCTTAGGACTGCTGAGCGACGCGTTCGAGACAGCCAAAGCCGGCTACAGCGACACAGCCACAGCGCTCCACCTACTCGAGTCATACCGAGGCGAAGATAACAGCGCCGTATGGGACATTATCGCCGCCAACCTCGGCGCCCTTCGTAGCACCATGGACGACAACGAACTGCGCGAAGATATGAAGCCCTACGTCCGCAAACTCGTATCCGCTCAGCTCGCACGTCTGGGATGGGAGGAAATCGAAGGCGAAAGCAGCTTCGACAAATTGCTGCGCCCAACCATCCTCGGCCTTGCGTCAGGCGCCGACGAGACCAGCGTTGTCGACGAAGCCCTGCGCCGTTTTAACGCCATGACCAAGCCAGAAGACCTCAACCCCGACCTGCGCGGCGTGATCTACGGCACGGCGGCTCGCAAGGGCAACGCGGCTACCTTTGACAAGTTACTCCGCATGCACAACGAAAGCACCTCGAGCGAAGAGCGTATGACATTGGCCGGCGCGCTCACCAGCTTTGAGCAACCCAACCTCATCCAGCGTGCGCTCGACGCCATCGACAGCAAAGATGTCCGCCTGCAAGATACCACATTCTGGATCGTCTACAGCCTGGGCAACCGCCATGCAAAGGTCGCCACCTGGAAATGGATTGTCGCTCACTGGCCATGGCTCGAAGAAAACTTTGCGAACGACCTCTCGTTCTCACGCATGCCTGTGTACGTGGGCCGCGCCTTTAGCGACGCAAGCTTCTTGCCGGAGTACAAAAAATTCTTCGAATCCGTCATGTCACCGCTGCTAGAGCGCAGCTACAAACAAGGTATCGAGATGATTGAATGGCAGTCCGAGTGGAAAAAGCGCGACCTTGCCACCATCAAGGCCTTCTTTGCGCAAAAGAAACAGGGATAAAAGACCAACATGTTTAACCACGAACCGCCCGATTATGACTGTCCGTTTTGCGCGCTCGTCGATGGCGATGGCGACGAATACACCTCGCCGAACGATATCGTCTATAAAAACGAGCACGCTACCGCATACATCGCCCCTAAATGGTGGAAGAACAACCCCGGCCATGTCTTGATTATTCCAAACGAGCATTACGAAAACCTGTACGACCTGCCCGACGATACGCTACTAGAGGTATATAAAGTCGTCAAAAAGATTGCTATTGCCATTCGCGCAACGTATCCGGGTGTCGAAGGTACATCTACGCGCCAGCACAACGAGCCCGCTGGCAATCAGGCCGTGTGGCACTTTCACGCGCATGTCTTTCCACGCTACCCCAACGACAAGCTATACCAAAACCACGACGACAAGCGCTTTACCACTGCAGAGGAGCGACTGCCCTATATCCAGAAGCTGCGCGACTATTTTGCCGCGCAGCAGTAGACAAGCTGTCCGCACGGCTACAAGTCTTCTACAAACTCGGTCACCTCAAAATCCGGCCCGAATAGCTCTATCGCGCAGAGCTGATACTCGCCTGTCCATTTAAAAAAATGTACCCACGCATTGGCGGCGCGCTGCATTTGCTGTAACTTTTTGGGCGTAATGTAATCCAGTCCGCCGCCTTGATTGTGGGTGCGGCGGTACTTAACCTCGCAAAAATAAACGACGCCGCCACGCTGCGCAATCACATCTATCTCGCAAAACTTGGTGCGCCAGTTTTGATCGACAACGGCATAGCCCTTGCTACGCAAATACTCGGCGGCCACCCCCTCCGCCTGACGGCCGGTGTCAAACGTCGTCATGTCGTCAGCATCCGAATCGGCTTAAAACTTTGGCGATGCAGCTCCGTAACGCCCAATAGCTTGAGCGCTGCACTGTGAGCTGCCGTGCCATAACCCACATGTTTCTCAAAGCCGTATCCTGGGAAGCGTAGCGCCGCATCGGCCATAAACTTGTCTCGCGCCACCTTGGCGATGATACTTGCCGCGCTGACAGCCGGCACCAGGTTATCGGCGCCAATAACCGCAGAACTTCTGGGGTCATCCGCAAAATAATTATAATCGCCATCCACAACAATCTGCTCGCAAGGATGCGTAACGGCGGCCACCGCCCGCTCCATCGCCAGGCGCACTGCCTCTGTCAAGCCAATGCGGTCGATCTCTTCGGCTGGAACCCAACCGATACCAAAGCCCAGCGCCGCGATGCGGATCTCGGCATCCAGCCTTTCGCGCTGCTTTTTGGATAACTTCTTAGAATCTTTAAGTCCAAGGATGGGTTCGCCAAGCACGACGGCGCCAGCCACCACCGGCCCTGCCCAACAACCTCTGCCAACCTCGTCTATCCCCAAAATCATGTACCTAGTCTATCACGGGCAGGCTGGCAAAATGTCATAACTGCCCAGCAAGACTGGCAAATACAAAAGAGGACTTCCGTAGAAGTCCTCTGATTGACGTATTTAACCGACTACTCGGCTTTGTCGTGGCTTGCGGTTGCAGCCTTGAACTTAGCCTCTTGCTCGGCTTCTTCTGCAGCCTTCTTAGCGGCCTCAGCCTCTGCTTCTGCAGCCTTTTCGGCAGCGAGCTTAGCGGCTTCTTCTTCGGCCTTAAGGTCGCGAACTTCGTTTACAGCCTGGCGGTCAAAGTCGACACCGGTCAAACGAGCCTTCTTACCGGTCAGTTCACGCATGTAGCTCAGGTAGTTGCGGCGAACCTTGCTACGCTTGGTAACCTCAACCTTAAGCACGAGTGGGCTGTGCATCAAAAAGCTCTTCTCTACACCGATACCGCTGGCGATACGGCGAACGGTGATACGGTTGGTGTGTGTACCCTTACGGTCGGTACGGATAACCATACCTTGGAACACCTGAACGCGCTCTTTGTTGCCTTCGCGGATCTTTTGGTGGACTTTAACAGTGTCGCCGCTCTTTACGTCGACAACGGCGCCCTTCTTAAACTTCTCTTCAATTTTTTGAATAACAGATTGCATACCTAATTAAACCTCTGTGATATTTCGCTTTTTTTTGAGTATAGCACACCAGTTGACAATACTCAAGATTGTGATTTATATCGCAGCGCTAAGGTGGTGCCCTCTTATATTATGTGTTTATGACAACACCAGAGAGAGGCTTCGCCCCAAACCACAACATTACTGACCCTACTAACGACGGCCGAAAACTGACCACGAGAGCAAAAGTGGCAACCGCCACAGCCGTACTGGCCACCCTAACTGCAATCGCAGGTTGCACCTGGATGAGCAACAACTCTGAATCCAACCCTAGTTCATCGGCACAGGGCTCTAACCGAGGTGGACAAGGGGGCGAATCGCGAGAACTCGTCCCTAGAGACGGGTTCTTAAATGTAAAGTGCGTAGCAGACCCACCCAATCGCTGGACTAGCGTCCCACATCAGACCGACTTCGAGCTGACTGCCGAGCGGTTAGGTGGTGCCAGCATCGATGCAGTCAAAAAGGGCGCTTACGTTCCCACTACCTGTGATTCACCTGTGCCATGGGGACAGGTCATGACAAACCGCGCCGTTCAGATAGAGGGAATGGGCGAACAAGGGTTTAGCGAAACCTGCCTGATACTCGACAGCGTATACCCTTTTCAACCGGGTTCAGATGGCGCAAAACACCCCATTGTTGCCTGCCCACAATTAACCGACTTTATCCGATAAAGTAAATACTGCGGACAAACGGGTGTTCTATCTGTACAATCTAAGGTATGGATTATAGCAACGAGGCGCTGCGCCGTCACAAAGAACTGCGCGGCAAGATAGAACTACACTTAAAAGATACTTTAGATAGCCGCGAGAAGCTGGGCGTGTACTACACGCCGGGCGTAGGCGCAGTCAGCAGCTACGTAGCCGATCACCCCGATGAGGCCCGCGAATACACGTGGCTCAACAACAGCGTGGCGGTTATTAGCGACGGCTCTGCCGTCTTGGGACTCGGCAACATTGGCCCATACGGTGCCCTGCCAGTGATGGAGGGCAAATGCATGCTCTTTAAGCACTTTGCCGACATCGACGCCGTCCCGGTTGTACTCAACGTACATTCGGCGGACGAAATAGTGGCGACGGTAAAGGCGATGGCGCCCAGCTTTGGGGGCATCAATCTAGAGGACATCGCCGCCCCTATATGCTTTGAGGTAGAAGAACGCCTGAAAGCCGAACTTCCCATTCCTGTCTTTCATGACGACCAGCACGGCACAGCTATTGTGACTCTTGCCGGACTTATTAACGCCATGAAGATCACCGGGCGCAACCTCCGGGATGCCAAGATCGTCATAGCGGGCGCTGGCGCGGCCGGAACTGCGATTATTCGACTCCTGCACCGATACGCCCAACCCCGGATGTTTGTCGTAGACAGCAAAGGCATTATCAGCGCCAACCGCACCGATCTCAACGACGAAAAGAAAAAGCTTCTAGAATTTAGTAATATATCCGGCATTGACGGATCGCTCGAGGACATAATCGAGGGCGCGGACGTATTTATTGGCGTCTCGCAGCCTGGCCTGCTGACCCGGGACATGGTGCGCTCGATGGATAAAAACGCCATCATCTTTGCGATGGCCAACCCTGTTCCCGAGATTATGCCCGATGAAGCTAAAGCTGCAGGTGCGGCGATTGTCGCCACCGGCCGCAGCGACTTTCCGAATCAGGTTAACAACGCACTGGCCTTCCCGGGCATTTTCCGCGGCGCGCTGGATAACCATGTGCGCATGATAACGGACGAGCATAAGATCGCCGCCGCCGAAGTCATCGCGTCACTCGTCGAGGAGCCCGACGCCGACAACATCATACCGTCTGTGTTGGATCCTCGACTGGTTCCCTCTATCGCAAAGGTGATCGTTTAGCGCTTTACTACAAGAACTTCCGCTCAACAGTCATAAAACAGCGCGGCATCATACGAGAGCCGCGTTGTTTTTATATGCATATCTCATTAAGTACGACCATCCTGTTACGCGCGAGCATATCTCAAAGAAATTCTGTGCAACCTGCTGAGAGTAAATGACAAACCTAGCCGACGACGCGGTAGACTTCTTCGATACTGGTAACGCCCGCGCAAGCCTTCAGGACACCGTCCTGAAGCATGGTGACCATCCCTTCTTCGACAGCCTTCTTCTCGAGAGCCTCGGTCGTAATTTGTCCGGGCGGCAACTTGAGCAATTGCTGTATGCCGGGTGTCATTTGCAGCTGTTCGCGGAGCGGCATCTGGCCGGTAAAGCCAAACGGATTATTGGCGCTGGGCTTAGGTCGATACAACGTCACCGCATGGACATCGGGCCGAGCGACGCCGGGCGGCAACGTATCAATGACCTGTGCAAGCCGTGCCTTAAGCGCATCGTCGGGTTTATACGGCTGCTTCGTGTCGTCGTCCAGCACCCGCACCAAACGCTGCGCCATAATCAGGCGTATCGCGGATGCAAACAATGGATTTACCCCAACAAAATCAACCATACGAGTAAGCGCCGCGGCGGCAGAAGACGCGTGGAACGTGCTCATCACCAAGTGACCGGTCAGTGCGGCTTGTAGCGCGGTCTTGGCCGTGTCTTGGTCGCGGATTTCGCCCACCATAACGGCATCGGGGTCCAAACGGAGCACCGCACGGAGCCGCTCGGCAAAGCCGTTGGTGTCGCGATCGCCCTGCACCGGAATCTGCACTACTCCGGGCAAAAAGTATTCTATCGGATCCTCTAGGGTAATCGTCTTACGGTCGTCGGTGTTGAGCGTATTAAGGAGCGAATATACCGTCGTGGTCTTGCCCGATCCTGTTGGCCCTACAATAAGCACCATACCGCTCGGGTGACTAATAATGTCGTCGACCACCTTGCGCTCGGGTTCACTCAGCGAAAGCTTGTCGAGGCTAAGCATCTCCATGTTAAGCGTAAATAAACGCATCACGACATCTTGCCCGTGAGCAGTCGGCACCATCTCCACGCGCAAGTTTACCGTAACTTCTTCTTCTGTCGCCAACTGATACTGCTTATTTATGTGGCCGGTCTGGGGATTCTGGTCGCTCGTAGACAGATTGGATGCGCTTGCGATAACCGACAACAAATGACGATATTTCATACTGCTCACCCACGCGATCACATGCAATACGCCGTCGACACGAAAGCGCACACGTACTTTCTCTTCTTGGTTTTCGAGGTGAATATCCGAAGCCTTCAGGCGATACGCCTGTTGTACCAGATATGCCAGCACGTCATCCGGGCGAACCATCGAAATAGTCTCGGAAATATTCTCTATAAACTCCGTGTCATTGGCGTCACCAAGCGCTATGTCCTGATATTGGACCCGCTTTGGCGGGTCGTACAACCGCATGTAGTCTTTGTACCCGGAGTCCGAAATAATGGCAAACTTGAGCCTCGCATCCTGAAACCGCTGCACAAGATTATGCAGCACTTGTTGCGGCGTGGTGGTCGTAATACCAAATACGATCGAGCCCTTTTCGGCGTGAATTGGAATCACCCGAAACTTGTACAGCTCATCAAGCGAAAGATAATCGCGATACAACGGCTTTTCGAGCATGGCAAAAGTATCGATATAATCGAACCCTAGTACCTGCGCCCGCCGTTGCGTCGTTTGCTCTTCGATCCTGCGCGCATCCATATAGCAAAAGTATACAGTCCGGATTCGTTAACCACAACCATTTTGGATCACGGGTATACACAGGGCGCGACAAACTCCAACCCAACGCTAGATCGAGGTACAGCCATAGAGGCCTTACTGGTAGCAATTACGAATTGAGTTTGGCAAAAATCGTCTTGGCAAAATCGGCGATCGGCGCGGGGCTGCCGCTACCCTGTCCGAGGATTGCAACAACGTACTCTCGGCCATTGGGCAAGGTCATGATGCCTACATCGTGATAGTTGGATTGCTCGTTCCAACCGACTTTTGTCTCCCAGGTCGCCTCTGGTGCGCCTGTGGCGAGCCCCCGACGATATTTGTCTGGCTGCACGCGCATGGCGTCGCGCAAGAATGCGGTATTTTGGGCGTGGAGATCGCGACCCTCGACGATGTACTGCAATATCAAAGCACTGTCGGCTGCAGTCGTAGTGATGCCGGCAAATATGGTGTTACGGATCCCCATCTCGGCCACACGCTCGCGGAGCCTCTGCTGCCCCATCTCGGCCATCATAGCCTCTCCGCATGGACTGTCCGACTCGCGGATCATCTTGTCGACGCACTGTTTTTTGGTTTGACCGGCTATGAGTATCTCGTTAGGATCTTGCGCGCCGGACTCAAAATCAACCAGTGCAAGATACGCGACAAATAGCTTGTACAAACTGGCGGCAAACATCGGCCTGTCTGCCTCGCGCGTGGCGATGACCTGCTTGTTTGCAGGGTCGTACACCACAATACTGTACTCGGCGCGCTGAGCAGCAGCCCATTCGTCAACAACTGGCTGCAAATCCACGAGGGCAGGCTTGGCAGGCTCTTTGGTATCATCTGTCGTATTGCTTACAGGATCGGTCTGTGGTTGATTATCTTTCTGCGTCGCCTTTGTATAGAGTGCAAATGCGCCAACCAAGAAGATCACAATAACCAAAACAGCAATTACCATTGGCTTACGATAACGCTTCTTGTTTTGCGCGTACGGACGTTGGTAGGTGTTCATCATTGCAGCAGTTCCTCCGTATTACAGTCCTGCGTTAGTGCGAGCCGTTTTAAGACGCTGCAACTGGTACGTGGTTTCGTCGGCAGTCATCAAGCGTGTCTGTAGTTCTTTGCCGTAAACGGTTGGGGACAGCTTGGTCTGGATCAGCTTACCCGCCGAAAAGTAGTGCGTCAGTATGATGCCACGTTCTGTCCCGGGCCAGCTCGTTTGCTCGAAATACAGGTTTCCGAGGCCGTAGTAAATCGGTACTCCCTCGTATAATTCGTAGGTTTGCGGCTGGTGGGCACTGCTGCCGATGACCATGTCGGCGCCAAAGTCGGCAACTTGGCGGAACACACTCGTTTGCTGGCCTATGGGCAAGTCGCACTCTGGGAACTCGACATAGCCGTCCGGATAGGCGTAGCACTCCCAGAACTGAATATCCACGATTACGAACGCGCCTTGCTGCTTGGCTGCGGCGATATCGGCGCGTACCTTCTCGGCGCTGTATGGATTGGCGCCGGCCATATCGGCCTTGGCTATGGCGCCGCTGCCGGGAGCGTCGGCAAAATTGTAGCCCAAAAATACGACTTTGCTGCCTTTTTTATCGGCCACATATGGCTTGGCTGCTTCTTCTGCATTGAGACCACCGCCAAATGTTCCCCAACCCAAGCTGTGGTACAGCTTGATCGTCTCGGCGTTATACTGACTGCCGACGTCGTTATTGTGGTTACCGGTTAGCTCGACCACGTCGACGCCGCTGGCCTTGAGCGCCTCGATCATCTTTGGCGGCGAGCAAAACAGTGCGGCATGATAGGTACAGCCCTCTTTAAACGACACTTCGTTAGACACGTGCGTGATATCGGCATCCGCCAAAAACTCGCCGATCTTTTCGCTAAAATATGTGGCGTCGCTAACAGAATTGAGCTTGTTCATCATGACGCGCGTGAGCGCCGTCACACCGGTCATATTAACTTTAAGCGTGGTGTCTTTTGTTGCATACTCGTTGAGCTTAAGCTGGGTCAGCTCGTCGGAACCTCGCCCCTCGAACGTCGCTTGGCGAAAAACCGCGCCGCTCGTAAAGCTATCCAGATAGTACGCGCCGTCAAATGTAAGCAATTTAACCTTCGGCGACAACTCGCTTACCGGAATAAATGCCACTGCGTCGTCCGCGACATCGCCCTCAAGATCAGCCAATGCAGAGGCGTCAACGCCCAGCGCCGAGGCAATCGCGCCGCGGACTGCAGTATCTAAGCCTGCCGGTACAAACAAATCTACGCCGTCTAGCTCGGATTTTTGGATTTGCTGACGCACCGCGTATGCGTCAGTCACCGGAACGTATGCAGTCAAGACGTGCGTGGCGTCATCTACGGCCAGTGAGGTCTGGGTCTTTGCAAACACTGCACCCTTAAACGACTCGTTATGTTTTTGGACAGCATCGCGAATCGTCTGCTGCTCTTGCGTGGTCACGCTCGAATCAAAGCGCAGCGCCTCGACCCCTTGCTTAGAAAAGACCGATACCAGTACCTTATAGCCAACAAACGCCGCGATGAGTAGCAACGCGATAACAAGTACTCGAACTACCGTTTTTTTAAAGCCGCCGCGGCTCTTACGCTTTTGCTGATATCCCTGACCTGCAAGATACACTATTGTTCCCCCTCTATTTCTGTATCTATTGTACACCATGAATCCTAGGCTCAAACCGCCCCCACCAGATCTAGTCAGAGTGTGCTACCATGGGCAGCATGAGAGATATCGTATTAATCGCCCATGATTTACGGAGTACGCATAATGTAGGCTCATTGCTGCGCACAGCCGATGGACTAGGCGTGCAAAAAGTCATCTTAAGCGGCTATACGCCACGGCCGCCGCACGCAGGTGACACCCGCCTCCCGCACGAAACCGCCAAGATCGCGCGCGATATCCGCAAGACCGCACTCGGCGCCGAAGATTCGGTCGCATGGGAATACCACGCCGATCTGATGCCCGTACTTCAGCAGCTCAAAAAAGAGGGCTACACCGTCGCTGCACTCGAACAAACGGCTGATTCACAAATGCTCCATAACTACCATCCACCACAAAAAATCGCCATCGTGTTAGGCCGCGAGGTGGAGGGTATCGAAAGCGACATACTTCGCGCATGCGATATCGCCTTAGAAATTAAAATGTTCGGCGCAAAAGAGTCTTTTAACGTCGTGCAAGCCGCAGCCATGGCCGCCTATCACTGCCGATTCGCAAGCTAACCTTATAGGATTGTCTGCAAAAACTCGGCTTGCTCTTTGATCGTGTTCTCTGGCACTTCCCTAAAGAACCCGACCTCACTCCCTTGCTTACCGCCTCGTAACTCTCCGTCAATGACCCGCGCCTCAAACACAATAGATACAGACCACGTTTTGTTTTCGCCTTCGCTGAGCGAAACGTACTCTATGACACCCATTTGTTTGCCGACCTCGATATCCACAGCTACCTCATCCTTGGCGATTCGGCGCGCAGCATCTACCAATCTTTCACCAAAAAATACCGTGCCGCCCGGCAAATGCCACTGGCCGATACAAGGCTCTATCGCCCGCTTCGTCATGACTGTTCCCTCGTCGGTACGTATGACCAGGTCGACGACGAGCCGGGGCACGCGCCCATAAATCTCGGTAAACAACTCTTTTGGCATCCACATTGGATGATTCTCTGTTACAGCTTCCATTTTGACTCCTTATTTCCAACAAACTATACCATGTGCCAAGCGGCACACAATATGATGACAGCAAGCCCACATTAGTACTCCTTGCCGATATCGACAGCCCAGACATAACCAATATGCTACACTGTAGCTAAGATGGTACTGGTTACATCCAAAAAGAAGCGTCCGACCCCCGTACATCACAAGCGGCGACGCGGCGAACACCACAAAAAGTCCCACGACTATCACAAGGCATATTGGCCGTATTTGCCAATGGCGCTTATTGTGACACTCGGCATTTTGGCAAACACATACTGGGGTGCAATCCAGCACCGCGTCCTCGATTACGCCACCAGCATGAGCGCAAACGGACTCTTGCAAAAAACCAACGAAGAGCGCGTCGGCGGCGGATTAGCCAACCTGACGATCAACTCCAAACTCAATAACGCCGCCCAGGCCAAGGCCAACGACATGGCCGCGCGCAATTACTGGTCCCACAACACGCCGGAGGGCAGTCCGCCTTGGGTATTCGTCAAAGACGCTGGTTATGACTACAAAACCGCCGGAGAAAACCTAGCCTACGGCTTTGACAACAGCACCGAGACTGTCGTTGGCTGGATGAACAGCTCCGGACACCGCGCCAATATCATGAACGACACCTATACCGAGGTCGGCTTTGGCATCGCCAACGCAGCCGACTTCCAAAACAACGGCCCACAAACAATTGTCGTAGCGATGTATGCAAGCCCTCGCGTGACCGCGACAGCCCGTGCACAAACCACAACACCCCCACCTGCGCCTACAACGCAAGCGCAAAACCCCGCGCCAACGCCGACACCCGCTCCCACAGAACCGACGCCAGAGCCAGATGCCGCCCAGCCTACAAACGTCTCTACCCCCACCGAGGAGCTGGCAGTCGCTCAAAACGCAGACAGCGACGACATCGCCAGCCCAGAGGTCACTCCCGCTGTATCTACCAAAAAGATTGCACGCGTCCAGTTACTATCCGGCGCTACCGCCGCCTGGAGCGCGTTTGCAATTAGCTCTATCGCGACGGTCGCGCTAGCCGTGTTCTTTTTGCGCCACGGACTGTTACTCCGCCGCGCGTGGGTCAAGAGCGAGCGATTCGTACACAAGCACCCTGCCTTTGACATCGCCCTTGTGGCCGTTGCCACCATCGGCATCGTCCTCACGCAAACCACTGGCATTATCCGCTAGCACTAACCCCGCACAAATCAAACAATATGGGATTTATTGCAGCTTGATATTGCCAGCGCCGGCAAGTTCTTGTAATTTGCTGAGTGCGCCGTTTTGCGTGCTCATTTTTGCGGGGAGTTTTATAATCTGCTTGTTCTCGGACATGCCGAGTACCAATACTACCTCGGTCTCGCCCGGATTTTCGTCTATTGTCTGTTTAAGCGAGAGTAGTAGTTTTTGATCGCCGCCATCCTTAAGCCGGATATACACGCGCGGGTTAGCCGAGGCCGTTACACTGGCGATCTTGGTGCGTCCTGCGGCTGCCGCCACTGCCTTTTTGTTGATACTTGGCACCTTAACCTTGCGGCCGGTGGCCTGATAGGCCTGCGCTTGCTCGGCAGTAATTTCGCGGGCGTCGTCTACCATGACCTTTACTTCGTCGCCAATGTTACCCTCGCGGTCTTTGGCGCTTAGCTTGCCGCGCACCAGCACTACTCGGTCGCGTTGCCACAGTCCAATCGTTTGCTGATAGGCACCGGGGAATAAAATGAGTTCGATCGAGCCAAACTGATCCTCTAACTTAATGAACGCCATTTTTTGCCCGTTCTTGGTCAGAATTTCGCGCATGTCGACAATTGCACCGCCAATAGTCACCGCGCGGCCGTCCATATTAGGTTTGAGCTGATTGATCGGGATTGTTTGCTCCTCTAGGTACGCCTTGTACATCGACAGCGGGTGCTGGCTTAGATACAGTCCGAGCAGTTCGCGCTCCCAAAGCAGCTGCTCGCGCTGGTTATACTGTGTTGCAGCTTTTTCGAGCGTCAGCTGAGGCTTGGACACATGCGCGTGCTCGTCACTCATGCCAAAAAGGTCGACCTGGCCGCTTTGCGCGTCTTTTTGTATGCGGTTAGCAAACGCCATCATTACTTCTAAGTTGTGGAGCAGTACGGATCGATCGGCGAAGCGGTCGAGCGCCCCGGCCTTAACCAAGCTTTCCATAGCTTTGCGGTTGGCGATGCGAACCGAGACTTTCTCTAAAAAGTCCTCGAGCGAGTCAAAGCGCACGTCAGCGCCGCGAGCGCGCAGAATCTCCTCGACTGCACCGGTACCGACGTTCTTGATGGCGTCGAGCCCAAAACGAATGTCGGCCTTGCGGTTGTCGGGATTGTCTTTGTCGGGCACCACGGCAAATTCGTGAAACGATTCGTTGACGTCCGGCGGCAGCACGTTGATGCCCATGTGCTGACATTCGCTGATCTCGATTGCCAGGCGATCGGTATCGTCGTAGTCGCTGGTCATGAGTGCGGCCATAAATGCCGAAGGGTAGTGCGCCTTAAGATAGGCAGTTTGATACGAGATTAATCCGTAGCAAGCCGAGTGCGACTTGTTAAAACAATAGTCGGCAAAGCCCAAAAGGTCCTTCCAAAACTTTTCGATAACCGCGCGCGGCACGCCACGCTCCACGGCGCCGTCCACAAACTTAACTTGCATCTTTTGCATCACGTCGAGCTTCTTTTTACCGATAGCCTTGCGAAGCGTGTCCGCCTCACCACCGGTAAAGCCACACACATCACGACTAATCTGCATCACTTGCTCTTGGTACACCAGCACGCCAAAGGTGTTAGCCAGCGCCGGTTCCATCAACGGGTGCGCATATGACACTGGCTCCAGGCCGTTCTTGCGCTTAATAAAGCTATCGGTCAGGCCGGCGCTCAGCGGACCGGGACGGTACAGCGCGCCCATGGCGATAACGTCGTTAAACTCGGTTGGCTTGAGTTCTCGCAGGTAACGCTTCATGCCCGACGATTCAAACTGGAACACTCCGGTGGTGTCGCCGCGGCCAAGCAGATCGAACGTAGCCTGGTCGTCCATCGGAATCGTGGCCAGATCGATGTCTTTGCCGTACACCCTTTTGATAATACGCAGGGTGTTTTTGATGATTGTTAAGTTGGACAGACCCAAAAAGTCCATCTTCAGCAGCCCCAGCTCCTCGATCTGCCCCATCGAGAACTGCGTGGTCACCACGCCCTTTTGCGCCATTTCGAGCGGGACATACTTAACCAGCTCATCTGGCGCGATCACCACGCCGCAGGCGTGCACGCCATGGCTGCGCACGGTGCCCTCTAGTGCAATCGCCAGATCGATCACCTGCTGGGCGGTTTCGTTATTCTCGTACTCGCGCTTTAGATCGGGATCGTCTTCGACGGACTTTTTGAGCGGAATGTGACGACCCTGCACCGGCGCCGGGATCATCTTGGCCAGACGATCGGCCTCGGCGTACGGCACTTGCAGTACGCGCGCGACATCGCGCACAGCAGCGCGGGCTGCCATCTTACCAAAGGTCACAATGTTAGACACGCGGTCGCTGCCATACTTTTGAGAACAAAACTCGATTACCTCGTCGCGGCGCGTATCCTGAATGTCCACGTCGATATCGGGCATGCTGATACGGTCGGGGTTAAGGAATCGCTCGAACAGCAGGCCGTGCTCCAGCGGGTCAAGATCGGTAATGCGCAGTGTATAGGCAATGATCGACCCGGCTGCCGAGCCACGCCCCGGGCCAAAGATAATCCCCTGGTCTTTACCCCAGTTAATAAAGTCTTGGACGATAAGCATGTAGCCGTTAAAGCCCATGCCGTCGATCACGCGCAGTTCGTACTCGGTGCGCTCGCGCGGCTCATCCGGCAGCGCGACCTTGATTTCTTCGATGCTCATTGCGGCCGCTTTTTCGCGGTCCATGCCTAGGTAGCGTTCGGCCAGACCCTGGTACACCAGCTTGTCTAAATAGGTCTTTTCAGTCTCGCCCTCGGGCACGGGGAACTTAGGGATCAGGATTTTGCCAAGCTCGATCTCTAGCTCGCAGCGATCGGCAATCGCGCGGGTGTTGGTAATAAAATCGGGATGGTCTTTGCCCCAGCGGGCGATAATCTCACTAGGTTCGGTTACATGTAGCTCAAAGTTTGCCAGACTCATGCGCTTTTCGTCACTCAGGAACGAGCCGGTCTGCACGCACAGCAAAATCTCGTGCGCAGTTTGGTCGTCGTGCGACAAATAGTGCGCGTCGCAGGTTACGGTACACGGTATATCCAGCTCCTCGGCCAGCTTAATCAACTGTTTGTTGACCTCGACTTGCTCATCCCATTTACTGGGGTGATCCGGGTGACCGTGGTCTTGAATCTCGATATAATAGCGGTCGCCAAACGTCTTTTTGTACCACGCGGCAATCTCTTTGGCCTTGTCGTACTGACCTTGACGGATCGCATCGGCAACCTCGCCACCGATACAGCCGCTGAGGACGATGATGCCTTCGTTATACTTCTCGAGCACGACATGGTCAACGCGCGGCTTGTAGTAAAAGCCCTCCATATTGGCGATGGTGCTTAAGCGCATGAGGTTTTGGTAACCGGTATTGTTCATTGCCAGGAGGATAAGGTGGTAGTATGTCTTGTCCTTGCCCGGCTCTTTGTCGGCCATGGTGCGCGCAGCGACGTAGGTTTCCATGCCGATGATCGGCTTGACGCCCTTTTCGGTGGCGGCCTTATAAAACTCAATCGCGCCGCTCAGCGTACCGTGGTCGGTCTGTGCTACCGCGGTCATGCCTGACTCCTTGACGTAGTCAACAAGCGCCGGAACCTTGGTCAGTCCGTCGAGCAGCGAATACTGCGTGTGGTTATGCAAATGCACGTAGTCCGCAGCGCTCAAATTGGTAGCAGTAGCCTTGTCTGCCAAAACCCCTCCTCTATCTCGTACCAGTATACCCAAAACCGTTAGCGTTCGGGAGTCATTACTTTTACAACATGCTGTAGCTAAGAGAAATCAGAGGCTCCTCTTTGTGTAGGCACTGCGACTTCGACTACCCCAAACATAAACCTCTCGAGCTGTTGGCAAGATCCAATTACGTCATAATTAGGCCTAATAAGTGCACGACCCGGTCTTAGAATACGCCCGACCTGCCAACACTTGCCCACCGCATCCGGAAGCCGAGGCAAATCTTCCCAGAGCGCGCCGGATAACGCAACGACCGAGCCAATCACCGCCTTGCAGGGTAGAGAATAGGGATCCTGGCCAAATGCATTTTCTATTAGATCCACGGCCGCCAGAGCAATAACGCCCAGAGCAGCCCCACGCCCATACCGTGCTGTCCGTGCAAGATCCCGCAGCTCTTGCACGCTGGCGCTGCGCAAAAGCTTCCGCGCAGATTGATCCAGCTGATCGCCGACTTCTTTATCCGGGGAACCACCGGATATATTACCTCTATCATCGAGCATTAAACTGCTGCCACCCTGCACCGGCTCCTTAAGCACTAAGCTGGCGACACCTTTGTCAACGCTGATCGGTATCGGTCGATTATCTTCGCGATCAGGCTCAGAACGACAAAATCGGAGCGACTCGTAACCCAGCGCACCGCATACATCCGCAACCAGAGTCGTATTAACTTCGACCTCATCCTTGTGGTACATCCGCCAATCTACGCGATGCTCCGCAGGCACTAGCTTATCGGCCCGAACATATACATCTGTCATACAAATACCGCAGAAGCACGACGGCGCAAAACGCCAGACCCACTTCTTTAAACGCCCCCCTGCCGCAATTACCAACAAGTACTGAACGCTTGTATTAATACAGAGATTAGGATGTAAGACTGTAAAATATTTTACAGAGTACGTCTAGCGACACTTGCGAGCTCTACGACCTACATGCGCCCTGATTTTTAACCCACGGTACGTTACAATAAGCTAACGTATAAACGGAGGAATCATGGCAAAAGTAAGCGGATCAAACATTTTTATTATCATTCTGGCGATATTATTTATCGGCGCCGTGACAACCGCGGTGATATATATGGCAAGCGGGAACCAAGAGACAAGCGATAACGTTGCTCCTAGCAACTCCGCGGCGTCCAGCGACAACCAGGAACCTCAAAAGGATACCGCAAAGTATCTCACCATTAGCGAGCTCGGGTTGCGCATTAAGCTGACCGACAATATTCAAGACGCCTACTACGTCGTAGGCGAAGCGCCGACTCGCGGCGCCGAAGCACCGGTGCATCTGTCGACACGTTCGCTCGACGCCTTTGCGGAGTGCGCAGCTACCGAGACCAACCGTGGCGTCGCTGTTTTAAACAATTATAACGTGGGTGAGTCCGGCGGCACATCCGGCACTACCCGCCCTGATACCCAAACCATAAACGGGCTGCGCTTTGACATCACTGGCGGCCAAAACGACTGCACCAAGGGTCAAAACACCGAGCTATACACCAAAGTAAAACAAGAGCTCGTAAACAGTTCTAAAACTATCGAGCCCACGCCGGCCATACCGTAATTCGCCTAAAAGCCTGCTGGCGATGACGCAAAGCCCATCGCCGCTCTTGGGACTCGGGTGATTTTACGTATACCGGACGGAACGATGAGCTGCGCATGATGAATACGGGTTTCGGTTGTCTCTACGCCGGTTACATGCCGACGCACCTGACCTACAGGCGCAGGCTTTTTAAGCCATACCGCGTTAAGGTCATCAACGCCGCGCCCCAACCAATAGCTACCTTTGCCAACTAGTAGATCAGGCACGTTACCGGTCTGAAAATAACCGACCGAGCGAGAGATCACGGCCGTCTTACCGTCCGGCAACGCAACCCTTGTTTTGGTTCGGGTCTTACCGCCATACAACAGTTCTGCCTGCATCGCGGCGGCCGTCTGGTCGAACTCTTCGGGAGAATCAAGTATTCCCGCATGCTCCTGTGGCTGCTTGGGAATAATCCGGGATTCCTCGACGACTTTTAGCAGGCAGTCGGATTCGCCATTATGGGCGGCTAGCCTGCCGAGGGGTATGAGCGCCGCCATAGGAGGCCTTCGTGCACTTACGCCGGCAGTAAGCCTCTCGTGGACTTCGTCTATGCGCCGCGCAACCTCGGTAGGAACACACGCACCAAGCGCGCTGATCAGCGGATCGCAGGACACTTCTCCGGACTGCACACCGCTTAGCACATTCGAATCCCTCCAGTACCCGTCTGCTGCTATGCGCTCATGTAATGACACCATGACCCTCGTCGCTTCTTATCTACGTATCTTTATAGAGATGACTGTATACAATTTATTACGTAATATCTGTAAAAATCCCCACAACAAGCCAAGCCCACTTTAAGATACCGATGTGTCGGGTTTTTCGCGGCACACCAACGCAACGACAGCCTAGGATATACACGGAGGATAAAGATATGACGTTTCGAGAAATGATAAAAAAAATGGAGCACTACTCGGGCTTTTCGGACCGCGAATCAAAAGAGTCGCTCGAACTTATGGTCGAGAGTCTGGCCGTTCATCTGACCGAAGGTGAGCGCAAGGATTTTGCCAGTCAGCTACCCAAAGAGCTGGAGGCAATCGCGCTTTCAGTCTGGCCCACCAAAGCTACCGTCAAGCAAGACATGCTTCAGCAATTTATGAGTATGCAAGACGTAGAGGAAAGCCGCGCAAAAAAGCAATTGCTTTGCGCATGGAAGGTACTCAAGGACGCTATAACACCGGGCGAAATCGACGACATTCGCGCGCAACTGCCGAATGCCACCGTTGCTATGCTGCATTAGCCGGTGCGCCGTACCCGATCTGTCATGCAAATAGATCACAGCACCACATCGGCGCGCATACTAGACTGAGTAATTACCATCTAAGCATCGAGAGGAGGTGCATTATGGTAAGCGCAAAGAATCCCGGACAATTTGGTAATCGCAAAGACACAGAGATGCAAGCCCGCAAAGGCGGCATGGCAAGTCCAGGTAAGTTTGGGAGCTCTAAAGGGGCAGACCCGCGAGCCGCCGGCCGAAAGGGCGCCGCAGCCCAACCGATTGCCGCAAAGCGCCGCGGCGGAATGAACAGTCACGGTCGTTAAATTGAATCTACCGCGTACAAAAGAGGCCTATCGAGGCCTCTTTTCTTATCCGAGGCAGCCAACAATTGTAACCAACTTCATTGTGCTCATCCTTTATAAGGGATATCCTGCCTGATAGTAACGACAGGAGGTTACCATATGCGGCGAAAAATCTTAGGTGTAGTGTTATTATTGATTGTTTTTATGACTGGCTTTTGGGGCGTGGCTGATGCGCAGAGCTTTCGGTCGGGCAACACCACGGGCGTCAGCTCGGGCGAAACCGTCAACAGCACCCTCTGGGTGTCGGGACGCACTATCAACATCGCAGGCGAGGTAAACGGCGACGTATTTTGCGCCGGGCAAACCGTAACAATTAGCGGCACGATCGAGGGCGATGTCATCTGTGCAGCGCAGTCTGTTACTATTTCGGGCGAGGTCAACGGCAGCTTGCGGATTGCCGCCCAGACGCTCAACGTCTCGGGCACCACAGGACGAAGTATTAGTGCTGTCGCACAAACATTTACCCAAGGCAACCGCAGCGTCATCGGACGCGACGTAAGCCTTGCGGCCAATGACGTCGTGCTCGACGGCTCGGTCGGGCGCGACATCGCAATCAGCGCCAACGTTATAAACATCAACGGTAATATCGGGCGAAACACACAAGCCGTTGTCAGTTCACTTAATCTTGGAAGTAGCGCCGAGATCGCCGGCGACCTCAACTACACCAGCGAACAAGATGTAAACCTCGAGAACGGCGCGGTCGTGAATGGCAAGACCAGCAAATCACTGCCCAAGAATAACAGCGGTCAAGGCGCGCGCGGCATCCTTGGGTCGACTGTCGGATTTGCGCTCTACGCAATCGCGGCGTCACTCATCATTACGCTCATTTTGATTATCTTGTTCCCGCAAGGAATCAACGCAATCGCCAAAGAAGGATTCCGCTCACTCTGGAAATCGCTCCTTGTCGGCCTGGTGGCTGCAGTCGTTGTACCTGCGCTAGCCATCCTGGCGATGCTTACCGTTGTCGGCCTACCGTTTGCCCTCTTGCTGCTGTTAACCTGGGCGGTCGTGCATGCCTTTGCGGGGGTTGTGTCGGCCTACTATCTGGGACGAGTTGTCTGGCGCAAACAGCGTAATCCGATAGTCAGTATGGTTATTGGCACCATCCTGCTTATCATACTTCTGGTTATTCCTTTCGTAGGTATCATCGTCTGGATAGCCGCCATGCTCCTAGGTATTGGCATGATTTTGCTCGCCATCAAGCATGCACGCCCCAAGTCACGCTTTAATCTCGAGCCAAAACCGGCCGAAGCCAAAAGTTAAGCGCACGCAAGCCTCACACAAAAAAAAGACCCGGCAAGTTACCGGGTCTTTATCTTTGCAGCAACTATTTATTGCTTGGCAATAAATGCCTTGAGGTGCTCGGCCGCTTTTTTGGCCTCTTTGATAGCTTGATCGAGGTCTTTGTCCTCGGCGTCACCTTCGTGAATGGCGCTCAAAAGTTCGCGGGATTTTTCTTTGGCGACCTTGGCGCCCTCTACGGCGGCGTCAAAGTTCTTTTGGGCAACACCCTTTAGCTCGGCCGCTTTTTTGCTGGCTTCGCCGAGGAGATTGTTAAGTTCGGTGTGCAGCGACTTCAGTTCGCGCTCGGCAGCCTTGTACGTCTGCGAGGCGGTGTTTTTGATGTCCTCGCGGGTTTCTTTGCCACTCTTTGGAGCAGTCAAAATACCTGCAACATAGCCGGCAGCTGCGGCGATTACAGCGCTAATTGCAAACTTTTTGGTTCGTTTGTCCATATCCCTACTCTCCCTTGTTGTCATCTTCTTTAGATTTTTTATATGTCATCGTTACGATGTTCTGCACAAAGCGTAGGATGCTCATAGAGCCTACGGCGTTTTTAACGGCTTCTGCGGTGCGCTCTGCCGAATCGGCAAAGGCCTCGGCCTTACTGACAACGCTTTGCAATGTCTTGACCAAGCGAATGACCTGCACGGCGATGGTAATCGCCAAAACAAGAAAGATCGCCAGTGCCGATGAGAGTATTACAACTAAAATTTGCTCTGCTGTATTCATTACTATTTAGTATACCCCTTTTTGCAGACTTACAAAAATCTACTTTTCTTTGAGTCGGTTCTCGAGGTAGGCGCGGAAGTCCTCGCCGATTCCCGGACGCTTTAGCGCAAACTCGACAACTGTCTTGATGTAATCAAGCTTACTGCCGGTGTCACAGAACTTTCCGCCGGCAACCTCACAAGCGTACATCGTCTTACCGTCGTTAATCATTGCCTGGACGGCGTTTTGTAGATACAGCTCCTTACCCGGCTCGAGGTTTTCCATCTCTTTCTCTAGGTATGAGAACAAGTCTGGGGTCAACACATAACCACCATGACTTGCCATGTCAGAAGGGGCGTTTGCGCGGCCCGGCTTTTCGACAATGTGACTCATCTTGAGTACGCCGTCGCGCACGCTTTCGCCGGCAATAATACCAAAGTTATCGTAGTCCTCGTCCTTTTCTACGCGGACACACGGGAAGATCGGCGCATTAAACTCCTCGTAGAACGAAATTGCTTGCTCAAAAAGATTCGGCTCGGCCGGAATCAGCTCGTCGGCAAACGCGTATACAAACGGTTCGTCACCAACCAGGTGCGCAACATCAAGCAGCGGCACGCCGTTGCCGTACATCCGACGCTGGCGCACATATACAAAGTTGGCCAGATCGGCAATTGCCTCTACTTCGTCGATCAGGGGCTTCTTCTTGTCGCCACCCTGTTGCAGGTTGGCGATCAGGTCGCCGTTTGGAATGTCAAAGTGGTCCTCAATGCTGCGCTTGTTGTATGCACCAACAATGATAATGTCTTTGATCCCTGCCTTGACTAAGTCCTCGACAACATACTGAATAATCGGCTTGTCGATGATCGGCAACATTTCCTTGGGCATCGCCTTGGTTTGCGGCAAAAAGCGTGTGCCGAATCCGGCGGCGGCGATCACGGCCTTGGTTGGTTTTTTATACTTCACTGGATACCCTCCTGTTTCAGTTCCATTAGTCTTTCGTAAGCTAAAAATACGGCATGCGGATCGGACAACTGGTCATGTTTTGCGTGTTCAATCAACTCATCTATGGTGATCAGTTTTAATTCTGCGCCTTGGTCTATCTCTGTCTGATCGGGTTTTATACCGCCTGGCGCAGGCGCGCACTCAGTAGCGAGATAAAAGTGCCACGTTGAGTTGGAATAAGAATCACGCATGCTTTCACCCAAAAATTCTATCTTGCTGGGGACATATCCCGTTTCCTCCTGAAGTTCGCGCAGCACACCAACCTGAAAGTCTTCGCCGTCATGCAGTTTGCCGCCAGGGATTTCGTACAACCACCGTTCCGGCCCAGCGCGGAACTGATATACGCACAAGACCTTTTTGTCAGTAGTTAGCGCGATCACTCCGCCGTAATGACTATTCTCGCGACCCTTGGTAGTAAACTCGTGAGTCAGACCATCTTCGGTGCGATACCGTTTAACGACGATCGTATCCTTAAATTTACCACCGACTGTCTGGATTGTAGTCGGTTCAATTCGCGTAAACTGCTTCACCTGCTCTACCCTCCAGGTTCAATTATAACCCTAATTGCTTTTTTATCAGACTCTGGGCGAGGCCGGGGTTGGCGCGGCCTTGGGTTTGCTTCATGATCTGGCCAACGAGAAAGCCGATCGCCTTCATCTCGCCGTTTTTTAGATCTTCGGCGGCCTTGGGGTTTTCTTCGATAACTTTGGCGACGATCTTGGCGATTTCGCCCTCGTCGGACTCTTGGATGAGGTTGAGTTGCTTGGCCAAAGCCTCGACATCATCAACTTGCTCTGTCAACTCGCTAAAGATGTACAAAAGCAAAGTTTTGACCGCGGTTGAGCTGAGCTTACCGGCCTTTTGCAGATCATACGTCGCACGATATACGCGCAGGCGGTCTTGATTGGTCAGGGCGCTGTTTAGCTTGGCGTCCTCGCCGCTGCGAAGCGGAATCTCAAAGTTTACAAAGAAGTTAGCGAGCGCTTTGGCAAATTCTTTATCAGCCAGAGACTCCTCGATCAATGTAAGATACGCAACGTCGGCGTCGTCGAGCTCGGCCTCGAGCAGCAGCTCCATCGCTGCTTTACCCAGCCCCAGCGAGTCGAGCCGAGCGCGCCATTCCTCGGGCATAACCGGCATTTCGCGGCGAACCTCGTCGATCATATCGTCGGTCAGCTCGATCGGTGGAATGTCGGGATCGGGCATGTAGCGGTAATCTTCGGCGTTTTCTTTGGTGCGTTGCACAAAAGTGCGCTGCTTAGTGTCATCCCAGCCACGCGTTTCTTGCGCGACCTTCCCGCCTTTTTCTAGCAGCTCAATCTGGCGATTGATCTCGTACTCGACCGTTTTTTCGACAGCGCGGAACGAGTTGATGTTCTTGGTCTCGGTGCGCGTGCCCCACTCGTCGGTCTTGCTGACGCTTACGTTTACATCAAAACGCATGTTGCCGTAGTACAGATTGCAGTCCGACACGTCAGCGTAACGCATACGCAAATACAGCTCGCGGGCATACGCTTTGGCCTCGGCGGCAGTGTGCATGTCGGGTTCGGATACAATCTCGAGCAAGGGCGTACCGGCACGGTTAAAATCTACAAGACTGTAATCTTTGCCAGCCGGGTGCGTGCTTTTGCCGGCGTCCGCTTCCATTTGCACGCGGTTAATACGAACAGTTGTCGGCTGACCGTCAACGTCGACCGTTACCGAACCGCCAACAATAATCGGATGGCTCAGCTGCGAAATCTGATACCCCATAGGCAGGTCGGGATAAAAATAATGCTTGCGCTCGAAGTAACTGTACTTTTGCGGCTGCGTGTCCAGCGCAAAAGCTGCGCGCATCGCTAGGTGCAGTGCTTCTTTGTTAAGCACGGGCAGCGCGCCGGGCAATCCAAAGCAAATGTGGCTAATCAGCGTGTTTGGCTCAGCCTCGCGGGCGTCATTCCCAACAGCTGCAAACAATTTGGTTACAGTCTTGAGCTGGACATGACACTCGATGCCGATTGTCGCGATATATTGCTTACGGACGGCTGCGTCGATCATTTTTTGAGTGCCCCCAAGTCTTTAAGTGCTTGCCGAATAGCAATCAGAGCAGTTTTTAGATCCTTTTCGGTCAGCTTAAAGTTAGGATCCGACTCTACATCCTTGCGGAGCTTGTGGGCAAACCACGCGCCGTCGTTGTCGGTAAACATCTTTTGTGCCTTGACCATCCGCTCGCCCATGCTTGCACCGCGAAAGCGATTCTTTTTGAGTGCGATGTCAAACAAATTGTCGGCCTGTAGTAACGCAACGTCCCAGCGGTCGGGGTTTTTGAGCAGCTTTTGCAGCTCTTTCCACTCTGTCATAAAAAACTCTTGATTGAGCTTGGGCGGCAACTTCCAGCGCCACACAGCAAACCCAGCCCCACCTACAATCAGCAAAACCACCACTACTAACGTGATCGTACCGATCATCGATTTACCTCGTTATTTCTTTTATAGTCATTAATTGTTTGCAATGCGGTGCTCATAGCAGCTCCTCTGCACCCTTCGAGAAGCCCAAAAGCTCTCGGTCAGCCCGCTGCGGCGCCATAATCTGCAAGCCTACAGGCATACCGTTACTGGTGCCCGCCGGCACGCTTATCGACGGTACGCCTACCAGGTTGGCGGCAACGCTCATGATATCTACCAGGTACATTTTAAGGGGATCTGCGACGTTTTCGCCAATCTTAAATGCCGGGCTTGGCGCCACCGGACCAACCAAAAAATCAACTTTTTGGAATGCATCGTTGAATTCGTTGATGAGTTTGGTCCGAACAATCTGCGCTTTGCGGTAATACGCGTCGTAATAGCCGCTGCTCAGTACATATGTGCCGATCATGATGCGACGCTTAGCCTCTGCGCCAAAACCTTGGCCCCGAGCGAGCATGTAGCTTTCGTCCAGATCTTTGGCGTCTGCATGCGCGTGCTGGTAACGCTGGCCGTCATGGCGGCTGAGGTTACTACTCACCTCTGCCGGGACGATAATGTAATATACCGACAGCGCAAGTGTAATGGATGGCAAGCTAATCTCTTGCACTTCTGCGCCGGCGGCTTTGAGCTTGGCGACGGCTGACTCGATCTGCGCCTTGACGCCCTCGTCCAAGCCTTCGCCCATGTATTCTTTGATGACACCGATTTTTTTGCCTTTTACATCGGTCGAGAGGTCAGTATAGCCGGCTTGATCGCGGTCAATCGTGGTGCCGTCCAACGGGTCACGGCCTGCCATAACGTCAATAACCGTAGCGGCGTCCTCGACGGTGCGAGCAAACGTACCAACGGTGTCGGTACTACTGGCCATGGCGACAATGCCGCTCCGCGACATAAGACCGTAGGTTGGCTTGTAGCCAATGCAGCCCACGTAGCTGGCAGGCTGACGAGTAGAACCGCCGGTGTCGGTGCCGAGCGCAAACGGTGCCATATCCAGCACTACTGCTGCGGCCGAACCGCCGGACGAACCCCCGGCTACACGCTCTTTGTCATGAGGGTTCTTGGTTACAAAAAAGTCACTGTTTTCGGTGCTGGCGCCATGAGCAAAAGCGTCCAGGTTAGCCTTGGCGACGCAAATAGCGCCCTCGGCCTCTAGCTTCTCGATAACTGAAGCCTGATATGGCGCCTCAAAACCCTTCAGCATGTTGCTGGCTGCAGTTGTCTCGCCGCCGAACACCAGGTAATTGTCTTTGGCAATAAATGGAACGCCGGCCAGCTTGCCTGGGTTTTGCCCAGCTTTAACTGCCGCGTCAATCTCGGCAGCACGCTCGCGGGCGCGCTCTGCGGTCGTGGCAATAATTGCGCCGTACTCCTTTTTGTCTTCGATGATCGCAAGCGACTTCTCTACCAGATCGACAGCGCTCAGCTCGCCTGCGCGAACCTTGTCGGCCAGTTCTTTAATGGGCAACCACTGGCTCATCCGATCATCCTCTTTACCTTAACCTGGCGGCCTTCGACAGCCGGCGCGATTTGTAGCAAAGCATCAGGAGTTGCAGTGTAGTCGCCAACGACGTCTTCGCGCATAACGTTCTTTAATCCCGTAACCTGATTGGTCGGCTCAAGTCCCTCGACGTCAGCATCTTGTAGCTGCTGTACGTACTTTAGAATTTCGGCCAACTCCAGGCGATACTTTTCTGCCTCTTGGTCGGTGATCGCCAGACGGGCGAGCCGAGCCAATTTCAATACATCTTCGCGCGTTAAGTCTGTCATATTTAGGATATTGTACCAGAGGTGATTATAGCGCCGCAAGCTCGGCCGCCGTAGGCCGTGGATTAAACTTGCAGCCCTGGAGGTCGATGGACTGCTGCTGCATCACCGGAGCCAACTGTCCCGCGCCGGGACACTTGGGATGACCAAAACCAAGCCAATGCCCCGTCTCGTGGTTAATCACCATGACGCGGTAATCTTCGATTGTGCCGCCGGCGGCATTCCATGGGTCGGTGGCGCCGTTCCAGCGATCATTATTGATGATGACGTTGGGGCCGACACGGCAGCTATAGTAGTTGTCACAAATAACCGCACTAAAGTCCGTAACCGCAGAGGCAGCGCTCAGCCATGCCGTAAAGTCGCAGCCGCTCTCCTTTTGTACAAAAGCTATTTTGCCGCCCTTGGCCCAGCCCTGCGGATCGCCGTACACCGCCGCAAGCTTTTGTCGAAACTCGGGCAAGACCGAGCTAGATAGGCCCTTTGCCGCAACGCAGTAATGGTGTACTTTTACCCCTTGTCCGGCAAACTGGAACGTCACAGGTTGCTTTTTGTTTACAGCGTACATCGATGCTTGTACTGCCTCGCCCTGGTTCACAGGATCTGCGCCCATCGCTTGCGCCGCGCTTGCTACCACTTGGCCAATCTTAGTCTCCGAAAGTTTAAGTGTCTGGCCGTCCTGCTCAAAGAATCCGGCGATATCCGCGCGAGCCAACTGCTTCGTCTGTCCGTCCGCCGTGTACGTAATCTTGGCATCCAAATGTTTTTGGAACTCGCCCAATTTACCGCCAAGCTGCCCAATCGGCTTGTCGGACTTCTTTACTTGAACCGGCACAGCTAACTTCTTATCGCCACGCTCCAACATACTCACAAGCTGTGCGCGCAATTCCACAACATCCAGCGTAAAGCCATCTTCTGGCTGGGCAATTACAAAATTGTCGTCGCGGAACGTAATACGCTCGGGCAACGGCTCTTTTGTAAACGCTTCTTCTAATGATTTTGATGCCACCGAAAATGTTGCATTATCGAGCGTAAGCACGGCTGGCACAGATTTTTTGACAAGTAAACTCGATGCCGGAATCCAGTTGCGCGACCGCTTGATATTCTCGCGCGTGGCTTCCCAGTCTACAGTCACTCCCAAATCTGTGGCTGTAATTTTTTTGGTCATGTCATCTTTTTGCAGGACTAGCTCGTCCGAAAGTAGCGTGTCTACCGGTACCTTTTGGTCCAGCTCTCCATAACGTATGCCGCCGATAGCCACGGCCGCCACCGAGTAGTTAGGAAGCACCTTGCCACGGTACGCCACCAACATTACCAAATTGAGCAGCACGAACAGTCCGGCGAGCGCGCCAAGCACAATCAACGCGATGCGCGCTTTCTTAGAAAGAGCCCGTCGCTTACTACTCGACTGTTGATACTGTCGTCTACTTATCACCTGCATATGTATAAGCATTATATCCTATGTACACCGATAGAACCCAAACCTTTATTGCTTAGCTATGCCGTATTTCATTACAAAATCGGCGTACCGGAAGCGCGCGCCCACTCTTTGACATGGGGTGAGAGTCGAAAATCTTGCGCTGCCACATGCCGCAAACCAGGAAGTGCGAATCGATCTTGTCCAATAAGTAAGCCGAGTCTCGCGTGCATCCGTGACTCGGGGGACGAAACGGTAATAACAGTGCGGAACATCTGATGCTCCACGTCCGACGACGAGCCTCCTGCAAATAACAGCCGGTGATCCAATGGCAGAGCTGGCACAGCCTCGCCCATCGACTCGGTTTCGTCACGTAACAGCACCGTTCCAAGTTCTTGCCCTTGCGGCAATAGCCCGATAACAGCATCTCCCTTTGACTGCGAGGAATCATCTCGTTTTACAACGACGGGCTGCAACTCTTTATCGGGAAATTCACCCTTTATTGCACTGATCACAGCTTGCCTAACAGCGAGGAGTGTAAACGTCGGTTCGCTCTTTTCCAAACGAAGCTGCTCATCATCACGTGTTAATGCATGCCACTCGTCGGCACGCAAAAAGTCCGCCCGCCGATAGCTGAGGCCCAATTGTATGCGCTGGAGTAAATTGCCAAATCGCGACGAATCCTGCTCGCCCCAATCCGAAGGCACATCAAATACCTCGTAGTCCTGTCGCGGCTCGCCGACCAATCCAAGTTTTTCGCTCATACATACTGCCCTCGTGCACGAACACAAGTATCCAGCCAAACGGCAGGAGCGTCAGTGAGCAAAACTACATGAGTTTTCGCCCACAATCCAATCTGCCGCCAACCGCAACGTTACCGCAAGCGGTCAAACGGCAGATTGTGATCAACCACAAACCGAGCAAGCCCTTCTTCGATTTGCAGCATTACAGGCCTCAGAGAGAGTTCCTCGGCATCTGCGATAGGCAGCTCCCACACGTACGGGCTACGAGGCGACATGCGACTTTCTTCTGGCGTGTGATACGGGTATAAACCACCGTCGATTCCCAGCATGTACCCATCACTTGATCTCGATGCATAGCCGGTGTAATCCACCGGGGGCACTACATGCTTTACTATTGTCCACGTAGGAACCTCAATGACCCTTTCTTTCTTGCGTTTTAATATGGGTGACTCCGAGACCTCCATCCACAGCGCTTCACCTGTAGGCTGGACACCTTGCTCAACGGCCAGGGACGCGACTAATCTAGCAGCGCGCATAAGCCTACTAGCTCGACCAAGCCATTCTCTCTGAGCTGCAACCCTGGCTGGTTCTCGCTCAATCTCTTGCTGCCTTTTTATCCTAGCTTCACGGGCAGCGAGCTCTTCCGCAGCCGCCTTCTCGCTACGGTACCTATCTACCAGTTCGGAAAATCGATCTCTACCGTAATTAGTCATAATAATAGGTCCTTAATAGGAAATATATTATCACACAAATAACAAATTAGTCAACACAGCCATCGGGCTGAGTAATAGATCTTCCTAAATCTTAGACTTGATGTCTTGGATGATGTCGCGAAGTTCGGCAGCTTTTTCGAATTCGAGGTTGGCGCTGGCCAGATCCATCTGAGCGGTGAGATCTTTGATAAGGTGACCGTACTCGTCTTTGGGGATCTTTTTGAGGTCGAGCTTGGCCTTATTGGCCTCTTCGGGCAAGTCGGGGCGCAAGCCCTTCTCAATCGCCTTGTTAATACCTGTCGGAGTAATGCCGTGCTCTGTGTTGTACTGCTCTTGGATCGCACGGCGACGATTGGTCTCGTCGATCGTCGCCTTCATGCTGCGCGTAATGCGGTCCGCATACATGATAACCCGCCCTTCAACATGGCGAGCGGCACGGCCGACGGTCTGAATAAGCGCTTGTTCGCTGCGCAAAAAGCCCTCTTTATCGGCATCCAAAATAGCAACAAGCGAAACTTCGGGCAAATCCAAACCCTCACGCAGCAGATTGATGCCGATCAGCACGTCGTACACGCCCAAGCGTAAATCGCGCAGAATATCGGTGCGGTCTAGCGTATCGACGTCGCTATGCAGATACGCGACTTTGATATTGAGTTCCTTTAGGTAGTCGGTCAGATCCTCGGACATGCGCTTGGTTAGAGTAGTCACCAGCACGCGCTGGCGCTTTTCTATCGTGGTGCGGATTTCGGCGATAAGATCGTCGACCTGGCCGTCGACCGGGCGAACCTCGATATTGGGGTCAAGCAGACCGGTTGGCCGGATAACTTGCTGGGCAGGTTCGGGTGAGCGCGACAGTTCGTACTCGGCAGGCGTGGCGCTGACGTAAATCGCTTGGCCGACGTGCTTCTCGAACTCGGTAAACGTGAGCGGGCGATTATCCAGCGCGCTTGGCAACCGAAAGCCGTGCTCGACCAGCACCTCTTTGCGGGCGCGGTCGCCGTTATACATAGCGCGCACTTGCGGGATGGTCATGTGCGACTCGTCGATGAGCAACAAATAGTCGTCGGGATAGTAGTCTAGCAGCGTTGCGGGCTGTTCGCCCGGCTCGCGGTCGGTGAGGTAGCGACTGTAGTTTTCGATACCCTTTACAAAGCCGGTTTCTTGCAGCATCTCCAGATCAAAGCGCGTGCGCTGCTCGAGTCGCTGCGCCTCGAGCAATTTGCCCTCGGACTTAAACTGATGCAGGCGCTGCTCTAACTCCTGCTCGATCTTGCCCATGGCGACCTGCAATTTGTCGTGTGGCGTAACGTAGTGGCTGCTTGGAAAGATATCGAGCAGCTGTGGCTTGCCCAAAATTTCGCCTGTCAGCGGGTCTATCTTAAGAATCCGCTCGACCTCATCGCCAAAGAATTCGATACGGTACGCCAGCTCCTCACCGGCCGGAAACACATCCACCACATCGCCACGAACCCGGAACGTGCCGCGATGAAAATCAATATCGTTGCGCTGATACTGTATGTCTGTCAGCTGGCGCATCATTTTGTCGCGCAAACGGCGCTCGCCCACCTTTAGCTTTACGCGCAAATCGTTGTAATCAGCTGGCGATCCGATACCGTAAATACAGCTTACGCTGGCGACGATGATCACATCACGGCGTGTTAGCAGCGCATCGGTGGCGGCGTGACGCAAGCGGTCAATCTCTTCGTTGATCTGACTGTCTTTTTCGATAAATGTGTCGCTGCGCGGGATGTACGCCTCGGGCTGATAGTAATCGAAGTAACTCACAAAGTAATGAACGGCGTTGTTGGGAAAAAACTGTTTAAACTCGCTGTATAGCTGCGCGGCTAGGGTTTTGTTGTGCGACAAAACTAACGTCGGCTTACCGGTATTTTGGATAACATTCGCCATCGAAAACGTCTTACCCGACCCGGTCACACCCAGCAAAGCCTGATGCTTAAGTCCGTCCTGCACGCCTTTGGTAAGCTGCGCAATTGCGGTCGGCTGGTCGCCCATCGGCTGATAATCGCTGCGAAGTTGAAACGATGTCATCATAGTATTATACAACAAAATGACCGCTACTTGACACTGGCGCCACACACCTCACGGTACGTACCGCCACTGCCACGCGCGCTCACGGTTTTACAGTCCGAGTCGGTGTACTCCGACACCCCCTTAGGTTGAGAAGCAAGCATACGCGAAACACCCACCCAGGACGCCCATGTACCTACCGTAAGCACAACAAGCACGACAGATGTGACCACGAGCCTGATTTTGCGTCGTCGCTTTTTTTCGCTGCGGGTGCCGTGCAGTTTGTACATTCTACTCCTGTATTAGCGGCGCTTACCTGCCACTAGGTCGATCACTTCGTCCAAATCGTCGGTAATCCGATACGCCTTGAGGTCGGATTTTTTGATCGTTCCTGCCGGAACCAACACCTTCTCTAGATAGTCATGGAGCGGCTGCCAAAAATCCTTGCCCACCAGAATTACGGGCAGTTTGGGAATTTTGTCGGTTTTTTGCAAATTAAGGATCTCGAACAACTCGTCGAGCGTACCAAAACCACCTGGAAAGTAAATGTAGGCTCGGGCCGTATAGGTCAACGCCATCTTGCGACTAAAAAAGTAATAAAAGTCAGCCGAGCGGGTCACGTAATTGTTGGTATGCTGCTCGCGCGGAAGCTGGATCGCCACACCTACCGAGTCGCCGTGCGCTTCGTACGCGCCGCGATTGGCCGCTTCCATGATGCCCGGGCCGCCGCCGCTCACGATTGTCATTCCTAACTCTTCGACAATGCGACGCGACAGCTCGCGCGCCTTGGCGTAATGCTTATTGTCCTCGGGAAACGGCGCAGCAGAACCAAATATAGTAACGGTAGAATTCTGCTCTTTTAACAGGGCGAATGCTACGCGAAAGTCATGCTCGATGCGCCGCATACGCTCCTCGATTTCGCGCTTAGACAGCGATCGGCGCTGGCGGCGCTCTTCCTCTGCCAAAAATTGCATCGGCGACATAGGTGCTTTGCGCCTTGTAAGAATATTTTTAATCTTGTTCATCAATCCCTCGTGGTGTTTATTATTTGCTCATTATTATACAGCTGATTCCGGCTCTACCGTCGCCTCTTGCATCGCCAGCTGCGACGTGAGGTCGCCGGCAAGTTGCTGATGCACGGCCGCCTCTAGGTTGTCCTGGTTTAGGTAACGAACCATAAGCTCGTGCCACAAATTGTCGCGGACAAAATGCACAATGCGGTCGGCAAACGACAATCCGTTACAGTATCCCAGCGCCACGTCCAGCACGTTGCATGACACAATCGAACCTTCAGCCAAAAGCCCTACGTGCGAAGTACCCTGCCAAAAGCTCAGCTCCTGATCCAGGCTCGCCAGCAATTCCTCGCCGCTCGTCCACGCCAAATCGTCGGGCTGCACATGCGGCTCGAATATCTCTGGATGGAACGCATCGACAAACCGGGCGTAGTACCGTTGAATCATCTTCCACGGCACTGGCTGGCCGGCAAGTTCTGCCGACGTGTACGGCTCAGCCAACGATGACTTTTGGATTATCTCACCAAAGTCGGGCTTTACTTGCTGCAACTTGGCATACGAGCTATGCGCGCGTACTTTGTTCATCTCCTCGGCAGCAAGCAGAATAGTCGTTAACGCAAGTCCGGTAATATTATGCTGCACCGGCAGCAACACGACTGCACCTAATTCTGGAAACGTAAGTATGTGGTGGCGCGACGCCTCGGCATACTCTTGCGCCAGACTCTGCCAGTGTTTACCCGTGGGGTTAACAACCGTTATCTTTTTGGTCTCAAAGTCACTGGGGGCAAGTTTTGCATACTGCTCGCGAAACGCCCGGTGCCAAGAGGCGGACTCGCTGATAAGGGCAGCGGCATATAGCTGCGGCGCAGATTCGTGTTTAAACATCGAATCGGCCGATCGATAGCCCAGCCGCTTCATCACCATCCTGGGCGGTTTCTTTTTGAGCAAGCGCTTGGCCACGCTGGCCTTTAAGACAAAGGCCGAGTTGGTTGGCTGGTCATTTAAAAACTTAACGACCTTAGCTACCACTTGATCCGGCGACGCGTCATCGGCCAAACCGAGTGCCTTGCGCGCGGTTTGCTCGTCGTGCCGAAGTCGCCCTTGCAACGCGCTATACAACTCCGGACCGGTGGTGTCATTGGGATCCAACCCGAGCTGGATAATTTTGGTGCGCATATTCTGCAAGATGTCCGAGGTAAGCCGAATGTCGGTGCCAGGCAAACCGGCAGCACGTTCTAGCTGCTGAATACTGCGGCTAAAAGCCGGTTCCACCGCCCCCAAAGCTTCGGACAAAAATCGCGTCATACTTACCTACACATTACCACAAGCGATATATTACACGCTACAACAATACGCACCTTTTAAGCTGCGCACCCTAATCTACGCTACAAATACGTTCATCGAACAACAGATTCGCAAGCGCGGTAACCTTTTTAGAGTGGGCGAGGCTTGTAGTTCTTTGGCGCGTGGTGCAGATACTGCTGGATTTCCTTTTCGGTCACCAAGCCCTCTACTCCGCCGACCTTTTGCACAACACTCATCGAGTTAATCGGCGCCCAACACAGCGCTTCCTCAAGACTCAGCCCCTTGGCAGCGGCAGCTACGAAGGTTGACGAAAAAGCATCGCCTGCGCCGGTACGCTCGAATGGCGGTTGCGGGTCAGGGTATGGGGGCATGAAGAGTCGTTTGGCGCCATCCGACGCGTATGCACCGTTTGGTCCGTCAGTAATCACAACCACCTTTGGCCCCAGCTCGTGCAGCTTGTCAAACAAATCATGCATATTGTGAATATCGCCGCCGCCGACAAACGCCGCCTCTTCGCGGTTAAGCAAAAGAATGGAAGCGTTCTGGTACATGCGCTTCATCCGCTTGGTGCCGGCCTTCATCTGGAAGGTGCCGGGCTGGAATGCCAAATGCACGTTGGGGTGCTCGTCCAGCCAGTCGGCGATGTCGTCGTGATACTCTAGGGCGTTCTCGCTGATAGAGCTAAAGTAAATCCAGCGAGGCATCTCTTTGGCTGCGATGTGTGGCCAGTGGTAATTATAATTCTCGTGATTAATCAGAATAGTGCGCTCTTCTTCGTACCACAAGACATAGTGGTAGTTACTCTTTTTACCCGAGTTAATCCTGACAAAGCGTGTGTCAACCTTGTGGCGACCGAGTGTGGTGATAATTTCACGTCCTTGTGCATCCGAGCCCACGTTAGAAACGAATCCGCTCTTAAGGCCAAGCCGGGCAAATGATACGGCAGCGTTGGCTGCGTTACCCACACCCTCTACAACAACGGTGTACTCAAAGGGCAGCTTTGTGCCAAAGGGCATCGAAAGCCACTTGGTGCCATCCTTCTCGGTGACGACCTTGGCCTGGTCTTCAAATAAGTTGATAAATGCGTCTGTGACAACGTCACCTACACTTAAAATATCGAACTGGCTGCTCATTTGTTACCTTCCGTTATGCTTATGTTTATTGTACCTGCTACTCAGATATAAATCCACTCCATTTAACAGAAAATGTGAGCGGTGTATGGCTCTTGAACGTAGATGCTCGAAGGCCGTCTACAGGTCTTGAGAGTGCGACACAAAGTTGTCGGCAACGAGCTGCGATTCGTCCAACTCGCCTTTAGCTGCCGCACTAGCCATCTCGAGTTGACGGCGGAACAGTGCCTGGATACCGTCGCGGTCGCCACGGTTTTGAGCCCAAGCCTTGAGCACTGGGTCTTGCAGAGCGCGCGAGTACGAGAACGTAACGCCCCAGTTAAGCTGACCGTGTTGAGCGACGCGGTTAATAACCTTAAGGCGATCGATAATGTGATCGAGGTCAATCAGCGCGTCGGTTGTGCTTTGACCACCGCTCAGGAATACAATGCCTCCGAGATCGGCTGGTACGTGCTCTTGGAACACGCGCACCGTGCGCTCGGCCACCTCGTCATGATTTATAGGCGTACCGCTGTCTTTACCCGGCAAAACCATGCTTGTCTTGAGGATAGCGCCCGGCAGGTGCACGCGGAAGGCGCGCATCGTCTGGAACAAGATATCAAAGGTGTGCGCCATCACTTGCTCACAGCGCTCTGCCGTGTGCGTGCCATCAAACAAAATCTCCGGCTCGACAATAGGCACGATGCCTGCCTCTTGGCAGATGCGGGCGTAGCGAGAAAGTACAAACGTGTTGGCGCCGATACATTCGTCAGTAGGAATCTCGTCGCCAATGGTTATCACCGAACGCCACTTGGCAAAACGGCCGCCCGCTGCAGCGTACTCGGCCATGCGCTCTGGCAGACCGTCTAACCCTTGCGACACCTTCTCCCCAGGGAATCCAGGCAAGTCAACTAGGCCGCCGTCTACCTTGATACCCGGCAAAATGCCATGCTCCGCAAGATACTTACGAAAGACCTGGCCACGCTCGGATGTTTGCCAAAACGTTTCGTCGTACAAGATTACGCCGCTTAAAAATTCCTCTGCCCCGGGCGAAGTTAACAGAAGGTCTCGATACTCTCGGCGAGTATCCTCGGTACAAGGCACGCCCACAGCGTCAAAACGCTTCTGGCAGGTTGCTGCGCTCTCATCGGCAGCCAGCAAACCCTTGCCCGACTGCACCATTTGTTTTGCGGTGTCTTCTAGTAGTTGTATATTCATAACCGTATTATACCGCTAATGGCTATTCTGCCTATACTAATCTGCATGCGCGGCGCGGCTACATGATTTAACTGACCGACACACCATGCACACAATATGCGGAGCGTAGTCCTTACACAAATATAAGCGCCACACCCACGGCCGCACAGATAGAGGCTATGATTTTTCGCCGCAAAAAACGACGCTCTCGCAACATCCAGGCTCCGAGCAAAGCCGCAAACAATGACCTCAGCCCCGACAAGACCAAAGCGATACACAGACTTTTGAGCATCACCAAGCTTGCGACAAACAACAGCCCCATGCCACTGCGCAGCACGCCGGCTGTAGCCAAAAGCGCCAGATTACGCCGCGCAAACACCTGCGGTATGTATTTTCGGCCAAACGTCAGAGCTAATAGCAACGTCGCGATCCACTCGACACCCCAGCCCCACACTATGTACGAGCCCGGGCTCATATCGCCGAGCAGCAATTTTTCGATAACCATCGACACGCCAAAACATACTGCACCGGCCAAAGCCAGCATTATAGCGATTGTCCACTGATGCCGTTCGCGCTTGCCGATATGTACCGACAACACATAAAAGATCGCCCCCAGAACAATGGCCGACCCTATCAGCTGCTGCAGCCCCATTCGCTCGCCAAGCAGCCACATGCCGCCCAACACGCCAGCCACAATATAGAGCGTAATCAGTAACGTGCCGAGCCCGGCGTCGACATAACGAAAAATGCGTAGCGTAATCGCCATGCTCATCGCAATCAGCACACCCCTCAGCACAAAGTACGGCCACCACTCGACGACATCGCTCCAGTACACGTCACCAAGCTGCAGCCCAATCGGCAACGCTACCGCATATGCCATGGTAAACAACGCTGCCGATATCTGCAGCTGAGCATTCGGTAGTCGCACGGACAACTTGCGTCCGGTTATAGAATAGAATGCCCCAAACAGACTTTGACTAAGTACGACGACCAGAGCCAGCACGACTTACTACTTTCGGCTTATCACTCGATGAGCAGCCATTGCGATGTGCGGCGCGTCAAGACCAAAATGTTTAAGCAATTCCTCGGGAGTCTGCGCTGATTCACCAAAGCTGTCCTTCATGCCGATTCGCAGCATGGGCACAGGATGATGTTCGCTCAAAAGCTCGGCAACCGCTCCACCCAGACCTCCGGCAATCTGTGCTTCTTCTGCTACTACAACCGCGTTGGTCTTTTTGGCGCTTGCCAAAATTGTCTCTTCGTCGAGCGGCTTGACGGTCGGCACGTGGATCACCTCTGCGCGCACACCATCGCGTGCCAAAATCTCGGCGGCAGCCATAGCTTGATAGGTCATGGTTCCGGTAGCTACTAACGTGACGTCTGAACCCGGGCGGAACACGTACGCAGGGCCGATTTTAAACGGCGTGTTTATGGTCGTAATCACCGGCGAAGCGCCACGCGGCAAACGAACGTAGTTTGGGCGCTTGTCGGCAGCCATGAGTGGCGCCATCTTTTCTGCCTCAACACTGTCACCCGGGACCAGCACCACCATATTAGGCAGCACGCGCATCAATGCTATGTCTTCGAGTGCCTGGTGCGTCGCACCGTCCGGCGATGTGTACAGACCGGCGTGCGCGCCGATTATTTTGACAGGTTGGTCGTTGAGACACACGGTTGTGCGGATTTGCTCCCACGTGCGCCCGGGGCAAAATGCCGCGTAACTACTGACAAACGGAATCTTGCCCATGGCAGCCATACCCGAGCCAACGGTCACGATGTTTTGCTCTGCAACGCCAGCCTCCACAAATCGCTCCGGAAACTCATTGGCAAACATGCTGATCTTGGTGCTGTCAGTGAGGTCGGCGCAAATCGCGACGACTTGATCGTTTTGTCGTCCCGCCGTTGCCAGTCCGCGGCCAAAACCGTCACGAATGGCATCCATTTTTTTGTCATCGCTATACAATGTGCTGTCTAAGAATAAATCGCCTGTCATGAGTTGTGCTCCTGGTTAATCCGGCCGCGAAGCGTGTGGATTTGCTTGAGCGCGTCCTTGGCTTGCTCCTCGTTGGGAGCGACGCCGTGCCAATGAAAATCATATTCCATAAAGTCAACGCCCTTGCCTGGGATGGTGTGCGCAATAATAGCCACGGGCTTTTGGACAATGGCCTTGGCCATGTTAACGGCGTCGATAATGGCTTCCATGTTGTTGCCGTCGATCTCGATGACATACCAGCCAAAGCTTTCCCACTTGGCGCGCAGGTCCTCGAGGGGCATCACCACCTCGGTCGGGCCGTCAATCTGGATGTTGTTGCGATCGACAAAGGTAATCATGTTACTGAGCTTATACTTGGCAGCGAGCATAATGGCTTCCCAGTTGTTGCCCTCGTTCAGCTCGCCATCGCCGACGGTTACATACACCCAGCGGTGCTGCTGATTGTTCATGCGCATTGCCAGCGCCATACCGGCAGCTTGGCTCAGGCCACTGCCAAGCGGACCGCTAGTGTTCTCGACCGCAGGCAGCTTGGTTCGCTCCGGGTGGCCCTGTAGTCTAGAGCCAAACTTACGCAAGGTCATCAGCTCTTTGTGGTCAAAATATCCTGCGCGAGCCATGGCGGCGTAACGCACCGGGCAGGTGTGGCCGTTGCTCTGCACTAAAATATCGCGCTCGTTCCACTGAGGATTGTGCGGATCGTGCTTCATCAGATTAAAATACAAAGCCGTGTAGATATCGGCCTGCCCCAGCGAGCCACCCGGGTGTCCGCTGCCGGCTTCCTCTAACATTTGTATGATGTCCTTACGAATATCGTTGGCCATCAGCTCTAAACCTTCTAGCGAAAAAATTTGTCTCATATTGGTTACGATTATAATGCCGTGGGCGATAAAACCCAAGCATTATACCGATTATGCTGTTAAGCGCCTACGATTTATGGGCGTGGACGCCAGCGATTGCTTTTTCGAGTTGCATGTATGCGGCGTGTGGATCATCGGCACGCTGAATAAAACCACCGGTATTAAGCACATCGACGCCGCCCGCAACCAAGATCGGCGCGTTCTTGTCGTTGATGCCGCCGTCCCAGCCAATCTCAAGGCTGGGCTTGAGCTTTTTGAGATGCAACACTTTGGTCAATAAATGCGTGTTGGCCTTGCCGCCAAAATGCCCCAGATGACCCGAAAACACCAGGACGTGATCGATACTGGGCAGCGCCTCGCGGATTAGGTCGACCGGCGTCTCCGGCTTGAGCGCAACGCCAACCCTTACCCGCTTAACGCGCAGCAGGCTGACAAACTTCTTAAAATTACCGTCCGACTCGGCGTGCACTACAACCATCTGCGGCTGAAGCTCGAGCAACTCTTCCATATGATCCATTGGATCTTTGTACATAACGTGGATGTCGGCCTTAACGCCGCTTGGCCACCAAATGTCTTTAATGGGCGTCAGTTTTACGCCCGTAAACTTCTCGTCGGCAATATCGATGTGCACGCGAGTCGCAAAATCAGCCAAACGCTCCATTTGCTCGCGGTACTCGGCAGCGCTGCGGGCAGTCACAGTCGGGCAAATCGTTGCTTTTGTATGTTTCCGTTCCATATCTACCCCAGGTTGTCCATTTGATCGATGCGGCGTTTGTAGCGCGGTGCTCCGGCAAACGATGTCGAGAGCCAGCCTTCAACAATTTTGACCGCCTCGCTCTTTGACATGTAACGCGCCGGCAAGCAGATAATATTGGCATCGTCGTCGTTGCGCGATGCGCGCGCTTCTTCCATGTTCCACACTAAACTGGCGCGAATACCCTTAAACCGGTTGGCTGCCATACAAACACCCTGGCCACTACCGCAAATGAGTATGCCGCGGGCATCTCTGTCGTCACTGGCCTTCATAGCCGTCACGACGCTTGCCGCAACAATGGGGTAATCATCCTGCGGGTCAACCTCTGGACTGCCCTTGTCTACGACTTGGTAGCCGGCAGCCACGAGTTCGGTAATCAAATGTCGTTTCATTTCAAAGCCGTTATGATCGGCGCTGATGTATATCTTCATGCTAGTGTTTATAGTACACCAAGAAAGTTGAACGATCAAAGGTGATGTGCTCGCGAGCGATTGGCGCTATATCATTGTCGCGCGGCCAAGATACATACGCAGTTTATGCACGCGCCTGCGCACTCCCACAAAAGATCCATGTCCGTAGTTATAGCGCCCCATACCGTCCGCCTGTAGCATGCTGAGGCGCATCGCAGTGTACCGCGCCGTCTCGCGGGCGGCGTTCATACTGACCACTCGCGTTGGAGGGCCAAAATGCCGAAACCACGCTCGAAGGTGCGACGGCCTGATATCGGCGCGCGTCTTAAAGGTTTGCCCCATAGTCATTAACCTGCCCAAGGCGGGTACGATTGCGCTGTAGCTGGGATCCTCTTTACCCAGATCATACTCCGGCAATAGTGCCTGTAGTTTACTTCTGTTACGGACATGGCTCTGATATAGCCGCGTGCTGATCATCGCCAGCGTCCCTGCAGCCAAGAGCATAGTAAGCTCATCCGGAACTACAAATTTGGTACCGGGGAATATGCCGCCAAACACAAACAATATGATCATATCCAGGATAGGGGCGCCGCGAAACGCCGCCACAATCGTGGCCACGACCAGAGACAACAAAGCAACTCTTGCGACTATCTTAAACATAAGCCACCCTCTGCGATTACCTATTGCTTGTTCGAGGGCACATTAAACAAGAGCAGCCCATACTACTCTTGTTACCGCGCCAGACCGGTGACAACAATGCGCGCCCGAAACGTACTCATTATTTTATACAATATTCTGGCGCGGTCGGTAAAAATGTTTACCCGCATTAGTGCTTACGCTAAACGAGACGCGGACTTGCCGCGCCTCGTTAGCACTTGTACAGCAGGAATTGCTATCGGTGCAAAAGCTTGCCGATGTCGGCAACTTCTTCGACCAAGCGGTTAGAATAACCCCACTCGTTGTCGTACCAAGCTACAACCTTGAGCATGTTGCCGTCGATAACCGCAGTCAGCGACAGATCCACAATAGCCGAATGGCTGTTGCCGATAAAGTCGCTGCTTACCAGCTCTTCTTCTGTCACGGCCAAGATACCCTGATAGTATGGCTCAGAAGCAGCCTTCTTAAAGGCTTCGTTGACTTCGTCAACCGTCACGCGGCGCTTCGTGATAATCACGAAGTCGCTCAAAGAAACTACAGGGGTTGGAACGCGCACACTCAAACCGCCAAAGCGATCCTTGAGCGCCGGCAATGCTTTGGCAGCTGCAATGCTGGCGCCGGTAGTTGTTGGCACGATGTTCTCGGCGGCAGCGCGAGCCTCGCGCAAGTCCTTAGCCGGAGCGTCCTGCAGCACCTGACTGGCAGTGTAGCTGTGGATGGTGGTCATCATGGCTTTTTCGATGCCAAAGTGGCTCTCGATGATCGCCGAGACTGGCGTAATGCAGTTTGTTGTGCAGCTAGCGTTAGATATGATCTCGCCCGCGCCTTCCAGCTGATCTTCGTTCACACCAAGCACTACGGTAGTGGCGCCTTCGCCCTTAGCCGGAGCGCTGATCACAACCTTTTTGGCACCGGCATCGATGTGCGCGCGAGCCTTGGCTGGATCCACAAAGAATCCCGTGGATTCGATTACTACATCGACGCCCAGTTCGCCCCAAGGCAACTGTGATGGGTCGCGCTGTGCAAACACAGGGATCTCTTTGCCGTCGACAATGATCTTGCCTTCGCCGTGGTCCACACTGTGGTGATATGCACCATAGTTAGAGTCGTGCTTTAGCAAGTGCGCCAGCGTCCTGTCCTCGGTCAGATCGTTGATCGCCACGATCTCGAGGTCGGTGCGGTCAAACGCCACCTTAAAGGCATTGCGACCGATACGGCCGAATCCGTTAATTGCTATTCTGGTTTTTGTCATTCTTTATGTTTCCCTTCTTTAGAGCATTAGCGTCTTGAGGTTATTGTATAAGATAGATATCGAGTACGCAAGCAGGTATCACGCATAGTCCGGTGCCCTAAATCCCTGGGTTAATTGGTGATCATGCCGTCCGAAATCTTAAACGTTTTATCCGTTTTGCTAGCAATAGAATCATCGTGCGTCACGGCAATAATAGTCGTTTTTTGCGAGCGCGTTAGATCACGCAAAAGATCAAATATCTCCTTACCCGTTTGACTGTCAAGGCTACCGGTGGGCTCATCGGCCAAAATTAATGTCGGCTGATTTGCGAGCGCGCGCGCAATAGCAACACGTTGTTGCTCGCCGCCGCTTAGGCGAGCCGGACGACGCTCCTGTTTAGATCTATCCAACCCCACGCGCTGGAGCAAAGCCTGCGCCCGCAAACGACACTTCGCAGCCGGCACACTGGCAAATTCCATGGGCAACATAACATTTTCGAGCGCAGTCAAATTAGGAATAAGGTTGTACTGCTGAAACACAAAGCCGATCGTCCCACGACGGTATCGTGTCATCTCGGCGTCCGACATCTTGGCGATGTCTTTGCCACCCACTAGCACGCTGCCCGAAGTCGGTCGATCCAACGCACCAAGCAACGCCAACAATGTGCTTTTTCCGCTGCCGCTTTTACCGACAATTGCAGCAAACTCACCCTCGGACACCGTAAGACTAACGTCCTGCACCGCAGGCACGACCGTATCACCCGACACAAATTCTTTTGTTAAGCCCTTTACTTGCAACATTGTCTACCCCTTCTTGTTATTTGATATGACTTACGATTTCAAAGAAACAACTACTCGCTCCGCAAGACTTCTGCGGGACGAATTTTTGATATGGCGTACGCCGGCACGGCACTGCCGACAAAGGCAATCACAACCGCCGCCGCCAAACCTATCCCTAATGCAGTCGGACTAACTTGTACCACTATGTCGCCCGCGTAATCTTGCGCGCTTTTCTCGTCAGTGCCACCTATCCTCATGACGATCGCACCAGAACCAAGTCGCGGCGCCTGTGGCCTACTGTCAGAGGTAGTTTGGTTGACATTAGAATTTACCAGAGCGCCCGCGATACTATTGCCGCTCGCCATTGCAATCCCAAACCCTACCGTCGAGCTAATAAGTACCAGCGTCAGTGCCTCTGCTACAAACTGCGTTACAATCGTGCGGTTGCTGCCGCCAATGGCCTTGAGTACTCCGATCTCTCGTCGGCGTTCGCGGACAATCATGAGCATCACCAAAAAAATGATTACTGCTGCCGCGCCCAAGGACGCTACAAAAGCGATCAACGAGACTCTCTCGACTGTTCGCAGCCCTTCAACCGCAGTCACAGCATTCTCTTCGGATATGGTGACGTCGACTGTATCTTCTCCTAACTTGCTCTTAATACTTGCGACTACGTCCTGCAGATTATCAATATAATCAGCTTTGACCACGATACGCGAAATCTCATCGCCCGCCTCGCTCAGCCGCTGTGCAGTAGCTAGCGGGATGTACAGGGCGTCGCTGCCAAAATCAGTGCCACTCTCGAAAATCCCGACCACTGTGAACGTCTCATCATAAAGACTAAATGTGCTGCCAGTCTTAAGCTCGTTCTTTTCGGCTAAGCGTTTTCCTACAATTGCATGATTTTTATCATCTTGGCTCAAGATACGTCCGTCCGTCACGTTGATCGTCTGACCGGTTTCGTCATGTATACCGCCAAGGCCGGCTAAGCGGATGGGCAGCTTAAAGTTACTGGACGGACGTGAAGCGTTTCCTGGCACATCACCCACCGAACCCGACTGTACGCGAGCGCCGATGGTACCCGGTTCGGTTGCCGCCTCTAGGTTCGTCTTACCAACCTTATTGCCGCCGGCAATACTAAACTTTCCCATCTCCTCGCCTTCGGTCATGGCTACCAAATTAAGCACTTCGCTAACCACTGCCACATTCGGCAGAGCACGAATATCCTGGGCCTGCTTGGCTACGAGCGGCTCGCCGCCGCCCTGAAAATCGCGCGCTCCCGCAGGATTAACCATCACCGTCGTTCCCACCTCACTTCGCACCACGTCTAACCGGTCTTTCACTGCTTGATTAGCGAGCAACATGCTCAACCCCAGCCCCATGCTAATCGCCAATATAAGAACAACCGCGACCGAACGCGCGCCACTCCGAAAAGCACTCTTCACCCCTCGAGCCAACACACCCATTTATTTCCCTTTGTTTACTTGATACTGGGAGTAAACCATCGCAACCTGAGTTGCGGCTGAAAATATCTTACAAAAGCAAAAATATTGCCAAACAGACGAGAAACGAGCCTAAGCTGCAGCGATTCGCAGCACGAATGTACTGCCAGCGCCCGGAGTACTCGAGACAGTAAGCCTAGCGTCCAGACCTTCGGCAAGTTTTTTGGCGATCGACAGTCCTAGCCCGTGGCCAGCCACATGCGACTTTGTCCGACTGGAATCAGCCCGGTAAAACCGATCAAAGATATGGGGCAACTCGCTAGCCTTAATGCCAATACCTTGGTCACTAACCACCAAGCGAGCTATATCCTTTTTACGATATGTACGGACGGTGATCTGTGTACCGGGCGGACTGTATTTGATTGCGTTATCCAACAATATGCTAATTATTTTGTCGAGCGTGAGCTCCTCGGCGCGCACAATGACCGGCTGAAGGTCTCGCGTTATCGAGATGTCCTTGGCCGCCGCCAAAGGCTGGAGCCGCCTTGCAACGCTGCCGGCGATTTCCTCCATAGACACAGGAGTCAACTCCGGACTATTGTCAGCATGCGTCAACGCCATTAGCCCTTCGGCCAAGCGCCCCAAACGGTCAACCTCCTCGAGATTACTCTGAAGCAGCTCCACCGCCTCGGCCTTAGAGAGCTTTTTGTCGCGCAAGCCCACCTCTATCTCTGCTTTCATGGCTGCCAGCGGCGTGCGCAGTTCGTGCGAAGCATCGGCAGTAAACCGCCGCTGCGCCTCGACAGCCTCTTCGACAGGTCGCATAGTGCGCCTAGCAAGCCAATAGCTGCCCGCAGCGCCGACCGCAAGTACCGCAATATTCAACGACACCAGGCGCGCAACCAGCCGCTCGCGACTAACATCTAACCGCGTCTGTACAAACTGCTTAAACTCCAGCGGCGCCAGACTTTGACTTGCGGGTGACAACTCCTGCTGTGTTAGGCCAAACCTGAGTTCCTGCCGCGCCTGATTGTACACCCAAAAACTAAACAATATACTAATGACCATGATGATGGCCACATACCAGGCCGTCAATCTCAAATAGGCGGCATCAAATAATCTCATTTACTCTCTATTTTATACCCAAATCCGCGAACGGTGTGAATAAGTGTGGGTTCCTTTTTGAATGGCTTGTCAATCTTGCCGCGCAGATACCCGATGTACACCTCGACCGTATTTGGCAGAACATCGGCGTCGTAATCCCAAACATGGGCGATGATTGTATCCTTGTCTACGATTCTGTCTTGGTGGCGCATAAGATATTCGAGCAGTGCGAACTCTCGCTGCGTCAGCTGTATTTTTTTGCCCGCACGCATTACTACAAAAGACTGTGTGTCGAGACTCAGATTGCCACATGTCAGTACCGAGGATATAAGCGAACTGGGGCGGCGCAAAAGTGTGCGTACACGCGCAAGTAACTCCTCAAACGCAAATGGCTTAACAAGGTAGTCATCGGCGCCGGCGTTTAGCCCCTCTACACGGTCGGCAACCTTGTCCTTGGCGGTCAAAAACAAGACCGGCGTCCGATTTCCGGCGGCACGCAACTCTTTGCAGACCGTTACACCGTCCTTGCTCGGCAGCATGCGGTCCAAAATAATGACATCATAGGGTTCATCGAGCGCAAAACGCAGTCCCTCGTCACCATCGGTGCATATATCGACCGCAAACGCCTCTTGCTCAAGCCCCTTCTTTAACGCCCGGGCAATCTTTTGTTCATCCTCTACAATAAGTACTCGCATGCCTCTATTATATCGCCCTACCTGAGAAGCACCTGAAGTCAGAGCGCACTGCATCCGCACAACTAAATACCGCCAGCATGTTAGCTGGCGGTATTGGTTTGTGATCTAGAATTATATTATTGCTGCTATCATCGCCCTCCTTTGCGTACAATTTATGCGGCGATTATGATTGCCGTTTGGCATTACATGGCGGGTTGCACCATGTAACACATCTTCGCTCGCATGAGCAAATCGTACAGATTCTTATGATTCGCTAATTCTTTTCTGGGTGCGGCGCCAGACACTTCGAACTTCGCTATGATGCTGCTGTTCTTCTGCCTTGCTACCACCATACTTGGATCACATGGCGCAGTTCGACGCAGGGATATGCCGAACCGGGCGCCTGCTTACACTCAGATGGGGGGTTAATAAAGATATATCTATAAGGCTGTTTGCGCCACAGATACTACACGACTACCAAGCAACTCCTCGCTCGATTGCCATGCGCGCTCTGTCCTGGTTGGCGCCCAAAACTGATGTCATTTTTCTTAGTTACACGGCCCTCCTTTGCTTACATTTCTTTGTGTTGCCGATACATCAGACAACATAAGCAATAATAACCAACGAACCTAAGAAAAAGCTGAACAGTTAAGATTAGTTGTCGCTATAGCGGGCGATTGACTCTTCGATGATCTTTTTTGCTTCTTCTACGTCGCCCCAGCCGTTAACCTTTGTCGAACCTGGCTTTTTGAGGTCTTTGTAGTGGTTAAAGTGATGCTCGATCTTTTGCTTCCAGCGCTCACCCAAGTCATCAAGCGAGTTAATGCTATTGCCAGTGTTGCGGTCGTCGGCAGGCACAACTACGATCTTGTGATCGGCTTCGCCGTCGTCGGTAAAATCCAGCACGCCGACGATCTTGGCCTCAAACCACACGCCGGTCGGAATCGGCTCGTCGCACACAACCAACACGTCCAGCTCGTCGCCGTCTTCGTCCTTGGTCTGTGGAATAAAACCGTAGTTGCAAGGCTTGGCAAAGATAGCAGGTTCTACACGGTCAAGCATAAACGCTGCGCGCGCCCGGTCCCACTCGATTTTGAGCATCGAGCCCTCGGGGATTTCTACTACTACATTCACGACACCGTTCTGCCAATCGCCCGGTGTTAAAACTTGATTAAAGTCAGCCATAATAACTCCTGTTTTACTTGGGTTTATTGTACACTATAAGAAGTTTGACATGAACTCAACCAAAATTATCGGACACCGTGGCGCAGCCGGGCTTGCGCTAGAAAACACTATCGAGAGCATTAAAGTTGCGTTGCAGCACAAAGTTGATGCGATCGAGATTGATGTACGCCGCACTCAGGACGGACAGCTGGTGCTTTTGCATGACGCGCACACCGGTCACGTTTCTAATAAGACGCTGCTCGTGCACCGCTCCACGCTCGCAGAATTGCATGAGTTGACGCTACACAACGGCGAGCGCATACCCACCCTTGACGAAGCCCTGGGCGTTATCGGCTCTAAAACCCGCGTACTCATCGATATCAAAAGCTCATCGGTCAGTGACGAGATGCTGCGTGTGCTACAAAACCACCCCGGTGCAAACATACTCTTTACCGGCCTGCACTACCAAGAAAGCCGCAAGCTGCACGCCCAGCGACCGGATCTTCATTTTTTGGTACAACACCACTTTGACCCCATCGATATCGTACAAAAAGCCAGCCGCTTGGGCGCCAAGGGTGTCAGTATTAACCTTTGGATTATGAACCCGGTTACCTACTATCTGGCGCGCCGACGCGACCTCGAGGTCTTTGTATACACACTCAATCGACGCTGGTTACTGCGCTTTTTTAAATTGCTCTACCCACATGCAGCCATAATCACCAACCACCCCGAAAAAATGCTATGAACGTGACCTTTAGCCACGGCGAAGATGTGGCTCGCGATACCCGAACATTTTGGTTTAAACCAGAGCGACCAGTGCGCTACATCGCCGGACAATTTACCGAAATACACTTACCGCACGACAACCCTGATGATCGCGGTATCCGGCGCTGGTTTACGTTATCCAGCTCGCCAACCGAAGACCTTGTCGGCATCACCACCAAATTCGCACCAGAGCAAAGCAGCTCCTTCAAGAACGATCTTTTTAGTCTCGCGCCAGGCGCAAGCCTCAACCTAGCCGACCCCATGGGAGACTTTGTCCTACCCAAAGATCCGTCAATCCCGCTCGTCTTTGCGGCAGCAGGCCTGGGCATAACACCGGTGCGGAGCATGATCAAATGGTTGCAGGACACCGGCGAGAAGCGCAGCGTCCATCTGATTTACGCAGTCAGAAACGAAGACGAGCTGGCTTTTACGCCACTCTTTAGGCACCATGATATGCGCTTTACGCCTATCGTCAAAACACCCTCCGCAAGGTACACGGGTCAAACCGGATCGATCAGCGTCGAGCGAATCCTCCAGCTCGCACCTGACGACGGCGCCTATCGACTCTACTTATCCGGCCCAGAAAAGATGGTCGAAGATTTTTATAAAACGCTGCGTCGCGGCAACTTCAGCGAAGACCGCCTAGTTACCGACTACTTCCCCGGCTATCCGCAGCTATAGGTCACGCAAAAAACCTCCCGCAAGTTATACGAGAGGTTTTTAATTAGTAGCTGACTGCTAATTATTTATGTTTACGTGCGTGATCCTCAAGGTACTCGCGAATACGAAGCGCGGCGGTCGCGCCTTCGCCCGTCGCGGTGGCGATTTGCATGGTGGCGCCGCTATGCACATCACCGGCAACAAACACACCGGGCATGCTGGTCTCTAGATGTTCGTTGGCTTTTACCATGCCGATCTCGTCTAGCTCGATGGCCGAGTTTTGCAAAAAGATAGTATTGGGTTTAAGACCCACAAATACGAATACACCGTCGGTCGGAAACTCTACTTTTTCGCCTGTAGTTTTGTCGGTGCCGATAACTTTGACGACTTTTTTGTGGCCATCGACTTCTTCGCCGACAATTTCGTCGGTTGTGGTGTTAAAGTGCACTTCTATCTTGTCGGCGTACTTATCGCGCAGTTCGTGCTGCAACACCTCAGAGGCGCGCATCTGTCCGCTACGAACCAGCAGGTCAATGTAGGTCGCAAAGCGTGTCAAAAAGATAGCTTCTTGCACTGCCGAGTTGCCGCCGCCGACGACTACCAACCGCTTATCGCGGTAAAACGCGCCGTCACACGTAGCGCAGTAGTGCACACCACGGGCGTAATATTCTTGCTCGCCGGGGATGCCGAGTTTTTTGTAGTCGGTACCGGTCGCGATCAGCACGGCCTTCGCAAGCCAGTCACCTTCTAGCGTCTTAAGCCGCTTATACTTACCCTCGTCAATAATCTCGGTAACCTCGCCGTACTCAATCTGCGCACCAAAACGCTCGGCCTGCGCACGCAAGTTGTCTGCGTATTCCAGCCCGGCAACTCCCTTAGGAAAGCCAGGGTAGTTATCGATCCAGTCGGTGATAGCCGCCATGCCGCCGACCACACCCTTTTCGAGCAATACAGTGTCGATGTCTTCACGCGTGGTGTAAATGGCCGCACTAAGCGCTGCCGGACCGGCGCCAATCATAATTACGTCGTGGATAGGTTTGTCTTTACTCGCGTCGGCCATATCGTCTCTTTCTCTTATTACCAGGTTTACGCTACCGCTGGGGCAAGCTTGGCCAAGTTAAATCCAACGACAACTTCTCTGCTATCGTCCTCTTTGGTAACAACAGTAACAGGTACGGTCAAGGCGCCGCTGAGTGCCAACGCTTCTGCCTGGCGCTCGGGGTTTTCGTCCAGATTCACCACGTCATAACTATGACCTTTGGCGTCCAGCCACTTTTTTACCATGCCGCAGTAGGCGCAGGTGTTGGTAGTAAAAACGGTGATATTCTTGACCATAGTACCCTCACTTATTTGGTGTTCGTTTTATAGCTTATGTTTATTATATGTAGCGCCTGAAGTCAGTGCAATACGCTACATATTGTGTTTTTTACATGACATGGACCGTATGACTGCCTCTAGGGACACTGTCTCAAAGATTGTCGGCTACCAGCGTAAAACTACTCGCCGACAGCGTGCACAACGACGTCGAATACCAACGCAGAGTTGGCAGGAATGCCTGGGCGCGATTGTTCGCCGTAAGCCTTTTCGGCAGGGATAATAAGGCGACGCTTTCCGCCAACCTTCATACCGGGGATACCTTCGCTCCAACCGGTGATAACTCCGTTAAGGCTCAATGGAACAGGCTGTCCGGCATCCAAAGAACTCTGGAAGATAGTGCCATCGGCCGCTAGAGCGCCGGTGTAATCAACTGTTACATCGTCGCCGGGCTTAACCTCGGCGCCAGTACCTTCTTGCAGGTCGATCTTCTGAAGCTCGGTTACCTCGGCTACCGGTGTAAAGTCCGCCAGCTTAGTACCTTCTAGCTTTGCTGACTGTCCATTAGTTGTGTCTTGGTTCACGGTTTTTGCCTCCTTGTTATCCTTGTACAAACTCCAAATTACAAAAAAACTCACCGCAAACGATGTTGCAAAAAACGCGATTGCAAGCACAAGTGCAATAATCCGATCACGCGTACGCACCATATATCCTCCAATTCCCTCTTGTTCCCATTATTATACCCGTCGAACAAAACCTGACCTAACAAAATGTGTCGTATTTTTGACAGGCTGGTGGCCGACAATCGCCGTCTACTTCTTGGTAATGAAATAGACGCTCAGGAGCACAAGCGCCGATCCGACAAACGTAACAACATCATATGACTCAGCCAACAGTACGATGCCGGCAAGCGCCGTAAAAAAGATCTGACTATTATTTAGCACAATGGCATAGTTGGGGTTAATGTAATGAACTGCTGCATAAAATGTACGGATGCACAGCCACAAAAACCCGCCCGCCAGCAGCGGCCACAAACCGGCATTTGTCACGAGCACGCCAGATCCGGCAAATATTAGACCGGTAATTAGCATCAATGCCGCGCTAATCATCAGTCGACTGTCGGCTACGGTGTTGGGTGAAAAGTTGCGCATAGCGATTTTAGAAAACGTATTGTTAAACCCAAGCACAGCCATAGCGCCAAAAATGATCAAATCACCGGCATGCAAAGTCACAATGCGTAGTCCAACAACGCCGACGTAAAGCCCGATGAACATCACCAGCAGCCACAACCATTGCCCGCCATAAAACCTGTCCTTTAAAAGAATAATCGAAAAAATACAGGTAAAGATCAGACTCGAAGTCATGATAATACCGGCGTTAATCGCCGATGTATACCCTTGCCCTACGGCCACGAGCGCCATGGCCAAGCCACCCGCAAAACCAATAACCAGCAATTGTGACAGCGCACTTAGATTAAGGGCGGCGACACTCGACTTTGAGAGAGCTTTACCACGCGCAAAAGCACCAATCGCCATAGCCAACAGCGCAAACAGGCCGGCAGATGCCGAAAAGGTCACCGCATAGCCAAAGGTATCGACGTCGTAGATTGCATAGATATGTCGGTTAACCAGTAAGTAGCCGGACACGCCGACCGCCGACAAAACACCATAGATAATACCCTTCGCGTGCGGTGACAACAGCGCAAAGTCCGCCTTAGCCTTACCAACCATACCTTCTGCCTCTCAAAACCTACGCTCTACTTTTACGACCATACATAACAAGGCCTGGTGCGACGAAACGTACGTCGCTTACCGGCAATACTCCCTATACTCTCGGGTAAATCGTTACGTCGCGCAAGTACAGCGTCGAATTGTTCTCGGCCTGCTTGCGAATAAGGTTTGCCAAATCCTGTGGACTCATCGCCTTAGGATCGGGTCCGTGGCTAGCGATAGCGGTAGGGTAAAGGTTGGTTATCTGGTATTTTGACGAGTCCAACTCCTCCTGCAACGCTTGAAAAAAGTGCATTTGGGCAGCTTTGGACGCGCCATACGCAGAATTACGGGCGCGCGGCGTCAAAGCGCCCGCCGACACAACATTGACAATCCTTGCCTGTGGAACAATCTCTACCAAAGTCTTGGTCATATACACACTGGTAAAATACACACTCTTTATTTGTTGCTCGTAAGCCTGAGCTGGCGTGCTTACCATTTCGCCGCCGGTGTAACCTCCGGCATTGTTAACCAAACAAACTTCGGCGTTAGCGTACTGCTCGCGCGTTTCCTTCCAAAACTGCTCGCACGCCTGCGCGTCGCTAGCATCAAACTGACGGTACGACGCACCCTCCGGAAAATCCGCGGGTCTGTCCGATCGCCCTATACCGATAACATGCCAGCCGTTCGCCGCAAATTCCTTAGAAATACAGAGCCCTAGCCCTCGACTAGCACCCGTCACAACCACTACTTTGCCTTCGATCGCCATCACTTTTTCTCCGCAATTACACTCATCTCGATAGTAGCACCAAGCGGCAGAGCCAACACGCACACTGCCTCACGCACCGGTAATGGTTGACTAAAATACACAGGATACACCTTGTTGAGATCGGGCATCACCGACATATCGGTTACGTAAATAACGACTTTGACGATGTCGTCAAGCGTCGCGCCTCCGGCGTGCAAAATACGCTCGATCCTTTGCATGATTACTTTGACCTTTTCGTCGGTAGTTTCCCCTATTAGGGCGAGCGTGTCGTCGCAGTGCACCTGACCGGACACAAAGATAAACCCGTTACTCTGTATTCCCTGCGAAAGGATGTGCGCAGAAGCGCCATCGCCCGTGTCAATCTGTTGCTTCATCGCCCATCCTTATTTACTGCCATTCCGGCGTGCGTTTGATCGAGGGGCATTATCTCGATGTTATCAATATTTACATGCGCCGGCTGGCCGATAACCCACGCGATGGCGTTAGCCACATCGCTTGGTGTGAGTGGCTGCCAGCCTTTATAAAAGTCGTCGGCTTTCTGTTTATCCCTAAAGCGAACGACTGAAAATTCGGTTTCGGCAGCCCCCGGTTCGATATTCGTCACTTTAATACCCGTACCAAATAGATCGGTTCGCAAATTTTTTGAAAATTGACGAACGAATGCCTTAGTGGCTCCGTAAACGTTCCCCCCTTTATAAGGAATAGAGCCTGCAACCGAGCCAATATTTATAATCAGCCCGCTGCCTTGTTGTTTCATACTATCCAAAACCGGCCGAGTGATATTAAGCAGCCCTTTGATGTTAGTGTCGATCATCTCATCCCACGCTTCCGGGTCGGCGTCTTGCGCCGGTTCCAAGCCTCGTGCGAGCCCGGCGTTGTTCACCACCACATCGATATTACGGAAATCGCCGGGAAGCGAATCAAAAAATCCCCGCACTTGCGCTTTATTCGTCACGTCGACAGCCGCGATGTGCACAGACGCACCCAGTTCTCGCTTAAGTTCCTCAAGCTTGTCTTTGCGGCGCGCCAGTAAAATCAGCTTGTTGTCCCTGGACAACAGCGTTGCTGTCGCCAATCCAAACCCAGCTGTTGCACCGGTTATCAAGATCGTTTTTTGGTCGCTCTGCATGTTTCCGTACCTCCAGCCTACTAGTATAATCTTAATATAGCATGACGAAAAATAGGCTAGACGTCTGTATGGCTTATGCCGACGTCTAGACCCTGTCGGCGTTAAACGACTCTTTGGCTGCGGCAGCTATTTGCTCGAGAAGCTTGTTGACCTCTTGGTCCGTCAGCGTACGGGCAAAGCTGGCAAGGCGTAAGCGCAAGGTGATTTGCTTGTGCGAAGGATCGTCGTCTCGCTGATAGATGTCTACCGGCGTAAGCGTGTGATACGTTTCATCGGGGCGATTTGCCTGCAAGTGCTCCTCGACAAACTCAAACAACTCGCCGTAGGACAGCTCTGCTGGAACCCTCAGGCAGACGTCTTGCTCGACACTTGGGAACCTGGAAAGCTGCGTGTATTTTTGAGCGGCCGACTTTGTTAAAACAAACGGGCCCAGCTCAAAACCTGCCGTCATCGCCGGCAGCTTGAGCGCCCTGTGGACTGCCGGGCGATACTCGCCAACAACGCCCCAGATCGTGCCGTCTTGGTCGCGCAGCACGGCACTACGGCCGGGATCAAACGGCGCGACCAGCTGCCCTAGCCACTGCTTGCCTTGTAGATCTGCGTCAGCTAGCGGCTCGAACCGCATGTTCTGGGCAACACCAAACTGCTCAAGCAAGTGCATCAAGTAATTACGAACATGGTAGTACGGCGCGCCCGCCAGATTTTGAGCGGCGCGGTCGTTGGCGGCAAACACAAAAGCCAAGCTGTTAAGTTCGCGCGGCAGGCCGTTGTCATCGTACTCGGATTTATTGTGCAGCTTGCCCAGCTCAAACAGCGCAAACTGGTCGTGTCCAGCCTTGATATTGGCGTGCACCTTCTCTAGCAGGCTCGGCGTAAGACTCAGGCGGTAATACTGTAGATCAGGACTGAGCGCGTTGGACACGCGAAACGCCTGCTCTTTGTTCTGGCCGGTTTTGTCCAGCAAGTTGCCATGCACAAAGGTATACGACAACATTTCGTTTGCGCCGGCGGCGACTAGCACCTGACGGATCTGATTCTTTAGCTCTAGTAGCGGATTACGCTGTGCGGGCGTGATACCTCGCTTAGGTAAGTCGAGCGGTAGCTTGTCGTAACCGTTTAGTCGGCCGATTTCCTCGACAACGTCCTCGGCAATCTCTATATCTGTCCGCCAAAACGGAGCGGTGACTGTTAGTTGGTCGCCTTGGATCTGTACGTCAAACTCTACGTTTGTGAGTAGTCGCGCCATTTCTTCGGCGGACAGATTCCACCCCAAACGCTCGTTAATAAACTGCGCCGTAACGGTGACGGGCACGTGGATATTGCCACGCTGCATCGCATCTTGAGGAACATGATTGACATCAACAAGCGGGCTGGCCACTTTGCCGCCGGCATACTGCCGGACTTCGTTCGTCATCTTAGCTAGTGCCGCGAGGTTTTGCAACGGGCTTTGGCCTTTGTTAAAGCGCGTCACCGCGTCGGTAAACAAACCATGCGCCATGCTGGTACGGCGGATCGAGTACATGTCAAAGTTGGCCGACTCGATGATGATATTGCGTGTGTTTTCGTCAACCTCGGTATCTGCACCACCCATAACGCCGCCGATACCAATCAGCTCTTTGTCGGTCGCGATCATAATCGCCTCGGCGCGCGGCTCGACTTCTTTGCCGTTAAGCAAGGTAATTTTTTCGCCCTCGCGCGGGTGACGTACCACGATTGTCGCTTGGTCGCCCTCACTCAATGCCTTGACCTTATCGTAGTCGTAGGCGTGCAGCGGCTGACCCGTCTGTAACATAAAGAAGTTGGTGTAATCCACAATATTGTTGATCGAGCGCAGGCCGGCACGCGCCAGGTCTACCTGCAGCCATACCGGACTTGGCCCTACTTGCACATCACGCAAGACGATCGCCGTAAACCGCGGCACTAATCCGGGGAGCTCGTTTCGGACCTCGAGCTTTAATTCCTCGGCCTCAATACCGGGAATCTCGGGGTTCATCGTATACCATGTCGGGCTCTTGTAAGGTCGATGGCTGATGCCCTCGATCTCGCGTGCCACACCCAGGTAACCAAAGCAGTCGGGGCGGTGGGTAAACATTTTGTTTTCCATGTCGATAATGTAGTCGCTGCGCAGATGATACGCGTCAGCAAACATCGCACCCGGCACAACCTCGGCAAAATCAGGATGTATTTCGAGTATTCCCTCGTGGCTGTCGCCAAGCGCCAGCTCTTTGGGACTAGCCATCATACCGTTACTCACGACGCCTCGAAGCGCGCGAGCCTCCAGCACAAACGGATCGCTAGTACCAATCGTACTAGGAACGGTAGCGCCGGGAGGTAGCCAAGCCGCCAGCATGCCCGCACGGACATTCGGTGCGCCGCAGACGACCTGCACCAAGCCGTTTTCGTCGCGCTCGACACCCTGAACTTTGCCGCCGTCATCAACTTTGCACACATGCAAACGATCGGCGTTGGGGTGATCTTCGCACGACACAACCTTTACAATAACGACGCCGTCAAACTTGCCGCCAAAATCGACAACTTCCTCGACAGCACCCAGCTGCGCGCCGATCTTTTGCACCAAATCATCCACGCCATTCGGTGCGGGATCGCCGGCCGAACCGTAGTGATGGTTAATAAAATTGATGAGCCCAGTGCTTATCTTCATTTTGCAGCCTCTTGGATCTTTTGTTGAATAGCTTTTAATTCTTCGTCGTTCATGCGTGGGCCTTCGGCTGTCGTCAGGTACCCGGGATACTCGTTAAAGAAGGTATGATCTGGTGGACGCGATTCGGACACCTTGCCCACGCCGTGCATAGGAATAAGCTTGGCGTGCAAATGAGGCACACCCTCGCCCTCGATCACCAAACCCACGCGGTACGCGCCAAACGCTTTACGCAAGATTGCCGCCACTTTGCGGGTAGCCAACATCAGGTCAGCATACACTTGCTCATCGGTGTCGATGTAATTGTCGCCCGGATTAGTCTTGGGAATAACAACCGTAAAGCCCGGCGTGTTGGGAAACGGCGTCAAAAACGCCAAGTGCTTGTCGTCCTCCCAAACTTTGTAGCTGGGGATTTCGCCGCTTACAATCTTGTCAAAAATAGTTGGCTCACTCATGAAAATTGCCTCAAAAAGTCCAGTTTACCACTCTCAAAGTGACGGACGTCTTCGATGTTGTACTTCATCATGACTAGGCGCTCCACGCCACTGCCCCACGCATAGCCGGTGTAGACATCGGGGTCGATGCCGGCCATCTTGAGCACGTTCGGATGAATCATGCCGCAGCCAAGCAGCTCGATCCAGCCGGTCTGGCTGCATATGCTGCAACCCTTCTTTTGGCAAAACGGGCAGCTCAGCGCAAACTCAAAGCTCGGCTCGGTAAACGGAAAGTAAAACGGCTGCGTCTTGACCTCGATATTCTGGCCAAAATAATCCTGCAAAAACGTCTTAAGCGTCGCCATCAGATGTCCGGCGTGCACGCCTTTGTCGACGTAAATTCCCTCAAACTGATAAAACGTATGCTCGTGCCGAGCGTCCAGATCCTCGTTGCGAAACACGCGGTCGGGCACAAGCACAGCGATGGGCTGACCTTGCTCTAGGTTGCCTTTGTACTTTTGCAGCAAGCGGTTTTGCATGGTGCTGGTGTGCGCAGGGGCGATGAGCGGTTTGCCGTTTTTGTCGGCCTCGGCTGTCATAAAGGTGTCGTAATCGTCGCGCGCCGGGTGACCCTCCGGAAAGTTGAGGCTGGTAAACATATGGTAATCGTCGTCAATCTCGCGTGATTCCTCGACCGTAAAGCCCATGCGATAAAAGATGTCGCTGATCTTGGCAATCTCGGCAGTCAGCGGGTGGCGGCTGCCGTGGTCAACAGTAAGGAGCTGAGGACGCTTGGCGACCGGTGTATTGACGTCAAACGGCGCTGTTACGTCGATCGGCGGCAGAGCCTCGGCCTGCTCCTGGTGCGCGGCAACCATCGCCTCTAGCTCACCTTTAAGCGTGTTGATCTCTCGGCCAAACGCGCCGCGTTCCTCCGGCGGCAAAGTGGGGATCTCGCTGTACAACGCCCGCAGCTCGACCGCTTTTAGGATATCCGCCTTGTCGGCAAGCTCCTCAAAGCGCTTGGTTAAAACATTGGCAACTTCTGCAATACGGGGGTTTTGATAACTCATCTTAGGCTAGATTATACCAGAGGATCACCCGTAAGAGTGAGTACCAACTGTCACGCCCACCCCATAACTTGCTATAATCTTTAATATGGCACAATTTTCTTTTGATATAGTGAGCGAATACGACAAGGCCGAGATGAACAACGTCTTTGACCAAACCCAGCGCGAGATGGCAACGCGCTACGATTTTAAGGGTACGCCAGCCAGCATAGAGTGGCTCAACGCCGACAAAACGGGCATTAAAGTTATCGGTAGCGGCGAGTGGCAAATCGACGCCATCCTGGACATCTTCCGCAAAAAACTGGCAGCACGTAACCAAAGCCAAAAAGTTTTGGATGTCAGCAAAGAAGTTACCGAGAGCAACCTAAAGGCCACCAAAGAGGTGCCGTTCAAACAAGGCCTCGACCAAGAAAAGGCCAAGAAGATTACCAGTCTAGTCCGTGACAAAATGCCCAAGGTCAAAACTCAAATCCAGGGTGACACCGTACGCGCCACCAGCAACAGCAAAGACGACCTTCAGTCCGTCATGCAGCTGCTGCGTACGCAAGATTTTGATTTTCCGCTCAATTTTACAAACTATCGATAGACGTCCTCGGAATATCTAGACATTTGTACGGACTTTCACCAGGCACATTCCAAAGAGCGCGTAGATCATTTGGACCACCGATCTGCTTGCCGTTAACGGTGAGCACCTTAAACCAGCCGTAGAGATTTATCTGGCCACCCATATTTCGCTCATCAAAGACACCGCACTGGCCTTTGAATGTCAGGTCGATGTTCTCCCCGCCAAGACTCGCCGCCCTCCCATAGATCGAGACTGACTGCGGCCGCGCGACGCCTTCACGAGTACCAGAGAATGTCAGCGTCCAGACGCTATCATCCGCGCGCTCCACCTTTACGTTTTCGCCTACAAAATTAGGGAAATCTACAATGCCACCTGTCGATTGCACTCTGATCGTCTGATTTTCAACATCAGACACACTGAGTTGCGTACGGGCCGAAGCAGAGACAATCTCCTCGAGCTTCGGCCCCTGGATCACGATCTCGACATATTCTGGCTGAAAGATACATAATTTCTTACAGCCCACACTTTCGGCCACTTGAGCGAGATCGATTGTCAACACCTGGTCAGTAACGTCAGTTACTAAGGTCGAGAAGTCGGCGTTTCCCCAATATTTTGCTGTCACCTTGTAGTTAGACGATTCTTCGTACCGCACATCCGACATCGTATGGTCACCGACAACATGCAGCTTGCGGAACTCGGGCACGGTGCGAGTATATGTGTGTCGGCTGGCTTCGTAGCGCTGGCTCACTCTTGGTGCAGTATCGGCCGCTAATGCGCCGCTCATAGTAACGCTCACCAGGAATACTGCCACAAGTGCACCCAATACCCAGCCCTGCAGCGGCCATTTTCGCCTCTCAACCGCCAGACCAGCTATTACAAAGAATAGGGAAACCGTCGCGGCGGTAATGAATGCCAAACAAACTAACAGTACTTCGCTTGCCCCTACAGGAAAGATGTTACCTGGTATCATGTCGTGATTAAGAGACCAGTACACGCCAAACGCCATCAGGCCAAGCAGTCCGCCGATACCTGCCAGAATAAGACCGTAACCGACAACCGCTAACGCGAGCTTCGTAAGTCGGACGGCAACCCGGCTTATGGCGCGCTCGACTCGGCTGACCGCACCGTTTACATCCGCCCGCTCGGCCAGATCTTTAATCGTCTCGGCGGTTACCGGCCGACCCTGCATCTGTAGTCGATCGCTACTGGTCTTGGCCTCGGGGATCGTTATCCACAAAATGATGTACAGTAAGGTGATCGCCCAGAACCCGCCGGTTAAAGAAAACTTGAACATGCCGCCGAATATTGTCAGCAAACCTATTACAAAGATGACCCTAAAGATCGCGGGTTTTACCCCAAAGTACGCCGCCAAGCCTGCGGCTACCCCAGCAATAACTCCTTTTTTCCTGTCACGAAACAGGCGCTTGGGCGTAGTGGTTTCATCGCGCTCCTCTTCTGTCTCGGCGTCGCCAAAATCGCCGGGCTCACCAAGCTGCGACTTAAGGTACTGGATATCCTTTAGCAAAACTACCTTCTTGCCATGAATGCCACGCTCGCTCAGTAGCTCTGCCATCCGCAGTTCGATTTCCTCGACGACTTCGTCGCTGTCACCCATATGCTTTGTAATAGCCTGCAAATACTCCTTAAGCGCCTTGTGGGCGTCGACAGAAATAATGAATGCCTGGCGACCAAGATGGATTTTGGTTATTTCGTTCATTTCGTCCCCTTCTCTAGTTTGCTAATTGTTGCGTTGAGTCGTTTGTAGGTTGTTTGCAGGCCGGCCAGCAGTTCGCCGCCTTCATTCGTGAGCCAGTAATATTTACGCGGAGGGCCTTGCTCGGATTCTTGCCATTCGTAGCCCAGCAGCTTGTCACGCGCCAAGCGATTAAGCAGTGGATACAGCGTGCCTTCCACCACGATCAGCTCGGCTTCTCGTAACTGCCGAATAATATCCGAGCTATACACCTTGCCGCTTTTGCACAGCAGCAAGACGCAATACACTATCATGCCCTTACGCATCTGCGTTTCGGCCTGCGATAGCATTGAATTGTTATTGGTATCGTTGTTCATAAGCTACTATGTTATACAAGCTACTATGTGCTGTCAAGTTACTGGCATAAAATTATGGCATCAAACGTTTGACAACTTCTACGCGACGGGTATACCATCAGTACTTGATTAATTAAGAGTAACCCGGGCATTACAACGCTCGGACCTATAGCTATTACCTACCGGAAGAAACCATGGCAGTATTTGAAACCAACGCATTCGTGGCCGCAGGCCAAGCAGCTCAAGCCGAAGTTGTTAACGGCCTGGACGCGCGTCCAAACCTGCTGATCGCCCGCTATTTTGATCCTGACCGACCAGAAGCATACAGACCAACCGGGTCGTACGCAGCACAGCTCCGTAATCACGGTGCGCGCATTGGCGTAGATACCTCTCAGATAGTAATTCAGCCGGGCAATGAGCGCGAGATGATGGATGCGGTAAATCGCCACATCGACGACGAAAGGACAACTGCATTCATGCCCCTTTATCCTCTACCCGAGGACGTGCGTGAGACGATATTCGGCCTACTAGGTGACAGACCCGAACTCGATGCAGACGACTTGCTGAGAAAAGAACTGAGCGCGCCGACGGCGCGGTCGATGCTAGCTTGCGGCAACCTATGCCTCCACGGCAGTGTCGAGCTAGGCGGCGCTGATTATTTTACCGGTAAAACGCTCGACGAGCTCGACGCACTGGATTTGCCCGAGGGCTTGACTGTCGATAATCTACGCTTTGGCGGCCGTGGTCAGCTCACAAACGGGCCGCTTATTCGGATGCTCGACAAGCTAGGGATCAAAGTACCGGACGAATATGTGGCAACCTTTTCTAAACCAGAACCTTTAAACGAACTGCCCGAACCGGCGTTAGTATTTACTGCTACGCCGACTGCCGAGCAAATCCGAGACAATAATATACCCGATGGCAGCGTTATGATAGACGCGGGCTTTGGCATACGCAACGGAATAACCTACGGCAACACCGAAAGAAGCGTCATAGACCGAAAAGATGTGTTGTGGACACCGCCGGTACGCGGCGTCGGCCCGGGCAGCACACTCTACTTCTATCACAATATGTTCAGATTAATGAACATACCCCCAGAACAAATGCCAGCCCTGGGCGAGGTTGCAATGGCAGGGCTTGCAAAACAATAATAATCAGGCGATAGCAAGATGGTGTTTCTTACTTATTTTGTCCACAGCACTACCACCGATAACGAAAACGGGCTGGCGACAGGCTGGCTCCCTGGCGAGCTATCTCCTGTCGGTCGCGCGCAAGCCAAAAAATTGGGCGACCTTACCGCAGATCAGCATTTTGACATCGTCTTTTGCTCGGACCTGCAGCGTGCGGTTGAGTCTGCGCAGCTCGGCTTTGGCGACAAATACCGGATCATTACCGACAGCCGCCTGCGCGAATGTAACTACGGCGACCTAGACGGCGCCCCCAAAAGCGCAAAAAGCGATATCATGAAACAATCTATCGACACGCCCTTCCCCGGCGGCGAAAGCTACCGCGATGTCGAGGCGCGATTGGCATCGTTCTGCGATTTCTTAAAGCAACACTACGACGGCAAACACGTAGCAATCATCGCCCACGAAGCACCGCAACTGGCGCTCGATGTCTTACTCAAGGGCAAAGGTTGGCCGCAGGCAATGAGCGAAAACTGGCGGCACACCGGCGCCTGGCAACCCGGCTGGGACTACATCATCCCCTAGCATTCGTGGACGACCAACGCAGCGCGGCACGGACTACTATCAGCGCGCCAGCGTTAAGCGCCAACACCTGCCCTATCGCCAGCACACTTAAAACATGCACAAACGGCGCCGACAATAACGACGCCACCGACCCCACGATCAATATCCAAAAAAGCGCGCGGTCGACACCACTCTTTTCGTCGTCACGCAGCATAATCCATATCGCCCCTAACCCTGCAACCACAAACATATACAGTGCAGCAACCGCATGAACCCAGTAAAAGACTGAATTTACGCCAGCCGGGGTCAGTAGCACGAACGCAAATCCAAATGCCAACGCTATTAACAATCGGCGCATCGCCACCAACTGCTCGGAATAATTAGGTAAGACATAGGCGGCGTAGAGCATACATACCGCGGCAATCGTAAAACCTATCGAATACGGAACAACCGCCGGAAAGTAGCTACCCCATAAACTTATGCCGCGCTGCGGCCGCGCTGTAAAGATACTGGGCATCGTCACAGCGCCGCCGATCAGTGCAACAACAATGCCCGCATAACTTCCGTACAGTATCCTTGTAAGCCGCTTATCCACACGGCTGTAAGCATAGCAAAACCACCGTCCAACTACGGTATACTATCTTACATGAGATCAGACACTCCAGGCCGTCCCGCAGCCGAGACGCCTCACCCACACCAGGCCTCCGCAGCGCAGCCTGAGCAAACAAAAACACCTGTGCACTCCGATCTGCCGGATGATGTGCAGAGCATCCTAGAATCAGCTACAAGAGTGCTGGCGCAAAACGACCGTGGCCAATACACCGTACCGGCCGAACCGTACCCGCACCAATGGCTGTGGGACAGCTGCTTTATCGCCATCGGTCTGCGGCATCTTGACGTCGAACGCGCCAAGATGGAAATACTCAGCATCCTGCGCGGTCAGTGGTCAAACGGCATGGTGCCGCACATTATCTTTAGTCGCGGCCAAGAATACCGACGCGACCAAAACGTCTGGCGCAGCTGGGTCAGCCCCTTTGCACCCGACAACGCCAAAACCAGCGGCATTACCCAGCCGCCCATGCTTGCCGAGGCCATCGTGCGCATTGGCCAAAAACTGACGTTGCCCGAACGCCGCAGATGGTACCGCCAGGTCTGGCCAAACCTACTCGCCTACCACGAGTGGCTCTACCGCGAACGCGACCCGCACGGCGAAGGTCTGGTACTGCAAATCCACCCCTGGGAAACCGGTCTTGACAACAGCCCGCCGTGGATGGGCGAAATGCAAAATCACCTGCTGCCCACATGGATTCGCGTCATCCGCGCGCTCAAGGTCGACTCGGTCATCTCCCTCTTCCGGCGTGACACCCGCAAAATCCCCGGCCAGCAACGACTCACGACGGTCGAGGCGCTCGCACTTTTTGACGCGCTGCGCCGCCTGCGCCGCAAATCGTACAACACCGCTAAAATACTCGACCGCTCACTCTTTGCCATCGAAGACCTAGCATTTAACTCGATCTTTATCCGCGCCAACCAGCATTTGCTGGATATCGCCAAATCAATCCGCGCCGAGGTACCCGAGCAGCTGCAACAAAACATCAAAAAGACCGTTGTAGCATTCGAGCAGCTCTGGGATCCGTACACCGAAATGTACTACCCGCGGGACTTTGTGACTCACCGCCTCCTCAAAGAACCAAGCGTTGCCAGCTTGCTGCCGCTATACGCCGGCTGCATCAGCGAAGAGCGCGCCGCCCTGCTGGTAAAAATGATCGAAAACGAGCATCTCTTTGGCCCGTCGTTCCCCGTGCCAAGCGTGCCGCGCAACTCGCCATGGTTTAACCCCGAGTGCTACTGGCAAGGTCCGACCTGGTTTAACACCAACTGGCTGATTATTGACGGCTTGCGTCGCTATGGCTATCGACATCATGCCGATGCACTGACCGAGAGCATGCTCGAACTCGTCAAAGAACACGGTAGTTACGAGTACTTCAATCCACTCACAGGCGAACCGCTTGGCGCCGCCGACTTTGGCTGGACAGCCGCGCTAACGGTCGACCTGATCGCCCCAAAGGAGCAAAAACATGGCATACCAAAATAACCCCCAGCGCCAGACCGTTGCCGCGCCAAAATGGCCGTTCGTACTGCTTGCAGTCTTTGCGGCATTACTCGTTCTCGGCGGCAGTTACCTTATAATGTGCAACCTCAACAAGGCAACCGACGATACGACGCCCAACTCCGCCCAGCCAACTCAACCATCCTTCGACAAATCGCGATTTTCGCTGACAGACCCAACCAGCTCATGGCTGATCGTCAACAAGCAGCGCCAACTTACGCCCAAAGAATACGAGCCTACGGATTTGCGGACGCCCGCCATGGAGGTCGAATCAACGACCATGCGCGTCAACAATCAAACCGCAACGGCACTAGAAGAACTGGACGCCGCAGCCAAAGAAGCAGGCATAAAACTAACGCTCGCCAGCGCCTACCGCTCGTATAGCGAGCAGGTCACCGTGTACGACAGCATGGTTCGCGGCTATGGCCAGACAGAGGCCGATCGCCAAAGCGCCCGCCCCGGCCACAGCGAGCATCAAACCGGCTGGGCGGCCGACCTCGGCGCTGCCAACGGCAAGTGCCGCATCGAGCTATGCTTTGCCGACACACCCGAGGGCAAGTGGCTCGCCGCCAACGCCCACACTTACGGCTTTGTCATTCGCTACCCCGAGGGCAAAGAATCAGTCACCGGCTACAACTACGAACCCTGGCACCTCCGTTACGTTGGCAAAGAGTTAGCCGCCGAGATGCGCGCACAAAACATCAGCACGCTCGAAGAGTTCTTTGAGCTGCCCGCCGCACCATCATACTAATGAGCCCTATACGGCAATCCCGCCCAAAATGCACTCGCGCGGGCGGGACTGTCTATATACGTTTTTTGTTAACGAGGCTGACAAGACGGTACCGGGTCTTTGGTGAACACCGGCATCATCGGGATCCACTGCTCCGGGCAGTCTTCTTGACCTGGTTTTGGTTCGCCCGATGGCGAGATGTTATACCATGTGCCGCCAGCGAGCGGTGGCTTGCCGTAATCCTCGGGTTTCCCTGTTACCGTTGCGCCTGGCGCCTGACACAGTATCTCTACCGATGCGCCGTCGGGGTAACGACCGGTCACTTCACCGCCATAAGGATCGCCCCTGGCCACAATCGACTCACCGTGCAAGGTATCGATCTTTCCCGTAACCGTAGTCTCGACACTAGCACGCATCACAGCAGCGGCAGCCCCCTGTGTAGGGCGAGTATCAACCACCTCCGCCGCAGCCTCGGACTTGCCGCCAACCAGCATCGCACCCCCTAACGTCACCGCCAGCGCCGGCGCAACCAGGTTGCGCAACTTGCTGCGATTCTGCTCAAACGTTTGCAGGTTTTGCATAGCTTTATCCTCCTAAACTACACACGTAGCAGTCTAGTGAGGAGAGTGCAAAATTGATGTAAGATATTAACTCCCGTAAGAAGTGGGAGCGCACAGCAAACCTAATCGTTGTCTAGATTGGGCTTGTCGAGCAATAGCGGCTCGACCGCAGGGTTAGTTGCCGCAATCTTGACGACGTCTTTATCGACTTTTCGCAGCTCTTTATGCGCATTGTTAAAGTGATTAACCGTCGTGCCAAGCGAGCCGCCGAGTTTTTGCATAAGCTGCTCGTAGGTGTGAATGTGACGGCCAAGCTCGCCCACGCGTTGCCGGATCTCTTTGGCTTGCTCCTCGATCTGTAGCGAGCGCAAACCCTGCATTACCGTCTGCAAATACGCCATAAAGGTAGTTGGGCTGACGATAATTACGTTCTTTTCGCGGAATGCGTACTCGATCAGATCGCGTGCGCTCGTGTTGGTCATACCCACTTTATTGACAAGCAAGTCGTAATAAATCGCCTCGGACGGGATAAACATAAAGGCGTAATCCATGGTGTTTTCGTTGGGGCGGATGTACTTTGCGGTTTCGTCGATGCGGTTTTTAAGATCGGCCTTAAAGGCTTTTGCCAGCACATCGCGCTGTATTTTGTCGGTCTCTTCGACCAGACGGTTGTAATTCTCGAGCGAAAATTTAGAGTCCACCGAGAGCATTCGGCCTTTGTCCAGCGTAATAACCGCGTCAACAATCTCGCCATCTTTAAACTTGTACTGCAACTTATACCGCTCGGGCGGCAGCACATTCTCGAGCACCTGCCCCAAGTAGTACTCGCCCAAAACACCGCGTTGCTTGGGATTCTGCAACACATTCTGCAACGTCTTTAGCTCGTCTGCCACGTTGACTACGCGCTTGTTGGTCTCGTCCAGCTTTGCCAGGCGGTCTGTAACATCGGTAATAATCTTACTGCTGGCGGCAAACTGCTTTTGAATCGACTCGCGCATCAGCTCTTGGTTTTTGTCCAGTCGGTCGCTGATCTGGTTTTGCAGGCCGTCCTTCAGCTTAGTAATATCATCGCTCAACTTAGACAAATCTTGCTTAAGGAGCAGCGCCGTGTTTGTCTCTGCCGGAGCCGCAGGCTTGCGGGACTGCAAAACCAGCGCCGCCAGTAGCGCCACGCACAAGACCCCCAGAACAATCACGGCAAACATCATCGTAGACTTATTGTACCTTACTTAAAAGATTTTGATGGATTTGACGATTGTCAGCGCATCTTGCAAGGTGGGGCTGTCGAACATATCCTTGGGCACCGGGTCAAACAGCATACTGCCGGTCTCGTCATTGCCGTACCCGCCCGCAATCATGTAAAACTCGCCGTCCAGCGGCAACGCATACAACAGCGGTGCACCGGCCTTAAACTCAGTATTGCCCGTCACGATAAAGAACCCAAACATATCCTTTGGCCCCGCAAATGACAAGTTAGTATATTGCCGCTGATCCTTGGTGGGGGCACTATACGCAATAACCTCGGAATCCTTTGTGGCGATCGACTTGTCGATGTTCGTCCGCTGCGCTTCGCTCGCGCCCTTCCGCAAATACAGTGTAAAAACACCCGTCGTCGACGTACCATCAGTCGAAGCATACGACGTACTAGGCGACGTGATGGTAATCGCGCCGTCGGCTGACTCCTTTAACTTCCAGTCTTTGCGGTGTGTTAACTCGATATTAAGCTTTTCGCTCTTAAACGTCTGCGGCGTCGAATCTGGCACATCAGGCTGCTCGGGCTTTTGTACTTGCTGGTTTTGCGTCTCGTTCGTCTGCGACGAAGCCTGCTCGTCGGCGGAGCTACGCAACACAAACCAGTACAGCGCCCCAGCTACCACTAGCCCAAGCCCCACCAAAGCTAGCGCAATCCACATCCAGCGCTTATCGCCACTCTTATTTGGCGGCAAAACCGGCTGGGGATTGTTCGCTTGTACGGTAGGCGCAGGACTGTTCGGGCCGACTGGAGTATTCTGCACCCCACCTTGAGGTTGATTATTCTCATCCATACATACAAATTACAACGAATAGACGCTTATGGCAATGCATATCCAAAAACCCAGAAGAGCCGGGGCATTTCCCGGCTCTTCGTGGAAGCCTCACACTTCCGTACTCTCACTATATACCCGAGCGCCGGGTAAGCACAAGAGCTATGCCGCAATCTTGAAAATCTTGCGGATTTTGGACGGCAGCAAATGAATAACCCCAACCACGACAGCAGCAACCGCAATACCACCCACGACATCTAGCGGCGCGTGCATGCCCAAAAATATGCGCGACCAGGACTCAACAGCAACCAACGCCACCATAAAAATACGCCATGGCCAGGTGACGAGCGGCCATATTGTTAACGCCAGCGCAGCCAGAATCGTAACGTGTGTAGACGGAAACCCGTATCCGACATCTTGCGCGGTGCGCCACACAACATCAAATCCATCAAGCTCTGCCGGGCGGGCGCGGTTAACAATTCGCTCTATAATAAACGCCGCAACAAATGCGCCACCACCGGCAACCGCGTACTGCCACGCCAGTAAGCGAAACTTGGGCACTGCCAAAAACACCGCGACCAAAATAATCATGCCGTATACGGCGTTACTAATCGGCTCGGCCACCCGATCGGCCAGCCAGCCCGGCAGGCTGGCATGATTAATCGCAGCAAATATCCGCTGCTCCAGGCCATCTAAGGTGCCAGTCATAGCCAGCGCAGCGCTTCCGCCGAGCAGTAATAGGCCAGTCGACAGTAAAATGATATAGGCTATTTGACGCTTGCTTACACGGCTCGAACCCTCGTCTGACTTCTTGTTTTTATCATTGGTAGGCACCAGTGGTTTTTTGAGAGTATTCTGAGCTTCCATAAGTATGGGGCAAGTATACCACCTCTTAACTGATAGAGCTATGACCGATAACCGCTAGTTATGGTAAACGTGTACGTGCCCGTAGACCGCCACCAAACCTATCGCTCTAACGCGTGGATCTGATCGTGATCCAGGCCAAAATAGTGCGCGACCTCGTGCCATAGGGTATGGTGCACTTCGCGTTTTAGCTCCTCGACAGATCGAACGTAGTGCAGGATTGGGTTCTTAAAGATAGTGATCTTGTCCGGCGGATAACTGTTAATCGCACCTTGACGGCGAGCCAGCGGCACGCCCTCATACAAGCCAAATAGTGTCTCGTTATGCATAAGCGCCAACTCTTCGCGCTGCTGCTCGGTCGGCTCGTCTGCGTACACAATTGCGAGGTTCTTGAGCACCTCCATATGCGTCTTGTGCGTTTCGAGCAAGTCGTCTATCGCCTGCGAAATAATGGCATCGAATTGCTCGTCGGATATCTCGAACATCTCTTTATTGTACACGAACAACAGAGGTAATGTGAAGTTTCCAATATACGCTTACGCCTCGCTGTGGCATGCTTAGCAGTACAATAAACAGGGGTTAATAATGGGAATTATAGCTTGGATTGTCTTGGGTGGTATCGCTGGATGGATTGCATCAATAATTGCCGGCAATAACGCCAGCCAAGGGATTGTTGGCAATATCGTTGTCGGTATCTTAGGCGCCTTGGTCGGTGGCTTTGTATTCCGCGCCCTGGGTGGCGATGGTGTCACCGGGTTTAACCTCTGGAGCCTCTTGGTCGCCACAGCGGGCGCAACACTCCTACTCTTTATCTTTCGCGCCTTCCGCCGAGGATAGGAACGAACACACCATTATGAGCTGAGTACGGTTTAACTCCTAAGCTTTAGGCGTCTGGACTTGCCCTGCAAGATCCGGCAGTTGCCCCATGAAAATAGCCAATGAAGGTGAAGGTATATGTTGTTCCTGAGTTGCCATGCGCGCCACAACTAGCTCGCCTAGTGCTCCGACGCGCCTAGGGTTTGCGGCTACATCCAGAAACCGATGTCCCTCCAAAAATGAACCTATCGAATCGAGCACCCACTCGGAATCACCTGTGCTACTATGGTAGCTAACTTGTCGATGAGTGATATACGTACCGAGTGCATTTGCAGGGCGTTGCACTCCCATTTGTGCCTCATCCGGCGGCAACTTAGTACTAAAGCCACGCACACGAACGACTGGCATCCCGAACCCTGGCCTCCACAAAGATTCATCCTCTTTATGGCTCGGAGGCTGAGGTCGTGAACTAGCGGCATACACAGCAAAATCACATAACTCGCCCGGGCGACATGTAATTTGTGCGCTATAGTTCTCAGGATTTACTCTTAACATGTCAATTATTTTAACATGTTAATGGTTTTAACACAAGGGGTGGTAAAATTCCTCTACGTCAGACTTCTCTCTGTGATTTTCTGACAATGGGCTCCGCGCCACACTCAATCCACAAGCATCGCAGGATCAATTTGCTCGTATTGTCGCACCCAATTAGCAATCTCTCCACGTGGGGCCGGTTGTAATATGCCTTCCCCTAGAGATGTATTCATAGCTCGAAACTGAGCTATGCTAGCGGGTTGTAGGCTCGACGTATCCGGATTGTGCGAATACGCAAAGCCGGCAACTCTAGGTGCGTACTTAAGCCTGCCCGCCCACTCAGTTGGAGCCGGCAATACACGCTCAATCCTAGGCTCGTACACATCGACCCTATACACACCTTCGCATTCGCGCAGTCCTCTACGCACAACGAGAGCGAGGCCGCGGCAACTAACAAAACTAGCACCAATAAACCCCGCGCGCACCTCCCACGCATAGGCAGTATCGCGCCCTACTGTAACCGCCCCAGGCAGTTTGGCATAAACAGGGTCGTCATAGCCATGCCCGTCCTCGAACCACCCCGCGAGGTCGTCTCTCATCTGTTCATATTCAGGGGAGAGAGCGCTCATCAATCTATCCTTATTTGCTGCGTTTTCGCTTGTTGGGGTCTAGTTCGCGTTTGCGGAGGCGCAGGGTCTTGGGGGTTACCTCTAGTAATTCGTCGTTTTCGATAAAGTCCAGGCACTGCTCTAGGCTGAATACGGTCGGAGGAGTCAGCTGCACCACGCCGTCGCTGGATTTGCTGCGCATGTTGGTAAGGTGTTTAGCCTTACAAACATTGATTTCTAGGTCGTCGTGACGAGTGTTAAGGCCGATGATTTGACCGGCGTACACACGCTCGGCCGGACCGACGAACAGTGTACCGCGAGCCTCGGCTGTCTCGAGCGAGTACGGCATGGTCGTGCCCGTCTCGAACGCGATCAACACACCGTTACGAAGGCGCTGCAGCGGCGCACCCACCGGCTGAAAGCCCTTAACCAGACTGTTCATTACGATCGTACCCTTGGTGTTGGTCAGCAAAATGTTGCGCATACCCAGCAGGGCGCGGGTCGGCATCTCGTAAATCAGCTTGGTCACACCCTTTGACGACGAGCTAAACTGCTCCTTAAGGGTTGCGCGGCGTTGACCGAGCTCCATTTGTACGGTGCCGACGTGCTCGGCTGGAACCTCAATAATAACTTCTTCGACAGGTTCGACGGTCTGGCCGTTTTCTTCTCGGGTAACTACCTGCGGGCGACCAACCTCAAACTCAAAACCTTCGCGGCGCATGGTCTCGATCAGTACGCCCAAGTGCAATTCGCCGCGGCCGGATACGGCGTAGCCAATGCCGTCTTCTTCGACACGCAAGCCAACGTTGCTTTCCAGCTCCTTTTGCAGACGGTCACCGATCTGTCGGCTGGTGTTAAACTCGCCCTCTTGTCCCTTGAATGGACTGGTGTTGGGGCCAAGATAAATACGTAGTGTTGGCGCCTCGACCTCGATAATCGGCAGTGCCTCTGGCTGGTCTACATCGGCAATCGTTTCGCCGATTTGCGCACCGCCAATACCGGTCAGCTGCACGATATCGCCGGCAACACCGCCGGGAACCTCGAACTTAGACACGCCGTGGCTCATAAATACCAGCTCTACCTTGGACTTGGTCTGCGAACCGTCCTTTTTACATAGCATCACTTGATCGCCAGGCTTAACCGAACCGCGAGTAATGCGGCCGATTGCATACTTGCCCTTAAAGTTATCCCAAGCGAGCGCCGTTACCAGCATCTGGAAGGGCTTCTCTAGCTCTACCTGTGGTGCGGGGATTTTTTCGATAATAGCGTCAAAAATAGGGTCGAGCGTTGCCGGGGCGGTTGCATCTGCAGGTACGGTCTCCCACGCCTTGCCCTCACGGCCGATAGCGTAGTACACAGGGTAGTGCAGCTGATCTTCGTGCACTGCCAACTCGAGGAATAAGTCAGACAACTCGTCCTCAACCTCGGTAATCCGGCTGCCGGGCTTGTCGATTTTGTTGATGACTACGATTGGCGTCAACTCGGCCTCTAGTGCCTTCTCGAGCACAAACTTGGTTTGCGGCATCGGGCCTTCTTGCGCGTCAACAATCAACAGACAGCCGTCGGCCATGTTAAGCGTACGTTCTACTTCGCCAGAGAAGTCGGCGTGACCCGGGGTATCGATAATGTTAATGCGGTATTCGTCGTGCTGCACTGCCGTCACCTTGGCGGTGATAGTAATGCCACGCTCGCGCTCTTGGTCGCCGCTGTCCATGATCAGTTCTTGGTTCATTTCGGCCTGGTTGTCGCGGAATGTCTTGGACTGCTTAAGCAAGCCGTCAACCAACGTGGTTTTGCCGTGGTCAACGTGCGCAATAATTGCGATATTACGAATTTTAGTAGGATCTTGAACGTTTTGTGCCATGAGATAGCGCCTTTCTTCTGGCGCTTGAAATACACCAAATATTATTGCTCAATATAGCATAATCACCTCTGAAAGTCAAGATCCAGGCACATGCGTGCGCCCGTGTATTTACCGCATATCCGACATGGTTTGTCGTACAAAACGACCGCGTTATATCTCGCCAAACAACAATATTTTCTCGTATGCACAGACACGGGCGTGACAAATCTCGTCATGACACCACATAAAGCGTAAGCGTAAAAATTAAAATACGCATAGACAGAGGGCAGTATTAACCACGGAGACATCCTATGAGCGGCCGCACACCAAAAGTAATGCATCTCAAAAACGTTTTGCTGGTAGCAGGTTTTGTACTTTTAATGCTATTAGTAGTCGTCGTTACTCGCGACATAGAGTCGGAGAGTGGGCCAGCAGCTACAGGCACAGCACAGCAATAGCAACTCAGATGCAAGAGAACAAATCTAGATTTACACTCTCGGAGGCGACAATCCCCTTGGGCAAGGCTATCTTTAGCGAACAAGATTTGCGCAGACAACCCTAGGGCAGCCCGACAGCACCACTACAAGTATGCGCCCAGTCCGCCGGGTTTGGGGATAAAGGTCGACTCAAACGCCGTGCGATTGCATTGCTCTATCTGTTCGATTGTCAAAATCTTTTCTTCGTGCAGCCAGCGCAACTGGTCACGCAAGCGGCAGCCCTCTATCATCTCAGGCCAGTCGGTATTAATACAAAAGCGAACTTTGTTTTCGATAAGCGTATTCAAAATAAATCGTATTTCGTCGACGTTCTCGACCGCCTTAGTCATCAGATTAGACAGCGGGCAAACTTCCAGCACCACCTTTTGGCGCGCCAGCTCCTTCATTAGCGGCTTGTCGTAGGCTACGCGGATACCGTGACCGATGCGCTGCGGCTTAACATACTCGAGCGCCTCGCGCACATCGTCGGCCTCGGGCCTCTCTCCGGCATGCACCGTAATGCCCAATCCGGCAGCGCGCACCTTATCAAACAGCTCAACATAATCTTTAAAATGAAAACTGGCCGTTCCCGGACCAGCGACATCAATACCCACAACGCCTCTGCGGCGGTACTTTATGGCTTTTTCGACGATGATCGCGTTCTTCTCGATCGAAAACTCGCGCGCCATAATAAAAATCAGCCCTGCGCTGAGGTTGCGACATTCCAGCAGCGCCGACTCCATGCCGCGTAGCATGGACATAATAAGGTGATCTAGCTCGAACTCACCGTCTTTATTGTGTTTGAGCGGATTGTTTCGCAGCTCTACCAGCGTCACCTTTTGCTTGTGGTACGCATCTGCGATGGTATGATACGTCGCTTGCTCGACTACCTGCGAACCGGAGCTTAGCTTGTCTAAAAACGGGTGGTAAATTTGCTCAAAATAATCGTTGAGACTAACCTTGCGCCGGGGCGAAAGCATGACATACTCACGGAATTCGTGAAATTCCTGCTTTGGCAGCCTAAAACCCGACCGGTGGGCGATCTGCCAGAGGACTTCGGGACTGATAGAAGTGCCGAGATGCGAATGCAATTCGGCGAGCGGTATTTTCTGTAATGTATCCATACGTAATTAAAGAGCGCTCACCGGCATTTTGTCAACACACTTATGTCTTTATGCGGCCAAGCCGTTACAATAAAGGCATGAGACCGCTTGCCGAAAAAATGAGACCGGATTCGCTCGACGAAGTTGTCGGGCAAAAACATCTGTTAGAGCACGGCCAGATTATTCGGCAAATTATCGAGCGCAAGCAGCCCACAAGCCTCATCTTATGGGGGCCGCCAGGAAGCGGCAAAACGACTCTGGCACGGATTATCGCAGCCGGGACCGGCGCCGAGTTTGTAGAACTAAGCGCCGTAACGGGCAAAAAAGACGACGTTCGCAAAATTGTCGAGACCGCGCAGGTCAACCGACGTCTTGGCATGCAAACTATTTTGTTTGTTGACGAGATTCATCGCTTTAACAAAGCTCAGCAAGACGCCTTTTTGCCCTATGTCGAGGACGGCACTATCATCCTTATTGGCGCCACCACCGAGAATCCGAGCTTTGAGGTTATTACGCCCTTGCTCTCGCGCTCGCGCGTGCTGGTGCTCGAGCCCCTCACCAAAGACGATATCGTCACGATAATCAAGCGAGCCGCCAAGGCCGAAAAGCTTAGTAAAAAAGTTTTGCCAGACAAAAGTATTGACTTGCTTGCCGAGATTTCGGGTGGCGATGCGCGTGTAGCATTGGGCAATTTAGAGCTTGCACGCCAACTGACTGACACAACGATCACTCCCGAGATTGTCAAAACTGCCGCCCAAAAACGCGTGCCCGGCTACGACAAAGCCGGCGAACAGCACTACAACATCATTAGCGCTTTTATCAAAAGTTTGCGCGGTAGCGACGGGACGGCAGCGCTGTACTACCTAGCTCGCATGCTCCAGGCAGGCGAAGACCCAAAATTTATCGCGCGGCGTATGGTCATATTCGCATCCGAGGATATCGGCCTTGCCGCCCCGGCGGCACTTAATATTGCAGTGTCGACTTTTTTGGCGGTCGAGCGCATCGGCATGCCGGAGTGCGAATACAACCTGTACCACTGCGCCTCGGTGCTGGCCAAAGCCCCCAAGTCGCGCCAGGTTACCGAGGCGATGTACGCTGCCAAGCAAGCCGCACGCGAACACCCCGACCTTGCCGTGCCGCTGCACTTACGCAACGCCCCAACCAAGCTTATGAAGGACCTCGGATACAACAAAAACTACAAATGGGAGGCCGATTTTAAGCACAATGACGGCTTTTTGCCGCCCGAGATAGCCAAGCTCAGCTTCTTTAACTAATTGTGCTATACTGGGCGACTATCGTGACAGTCGACAGGATAAAATCCCTTATTCTAAGGTGTTAGACTTAGCCTCAGCGCAAAAATCGATTATGTAATAATTATGAAAAGATCATTGTAAAATAAACATTTTTAACAAAGTTCCGCTTGCAATCTCGGAACATTGGGAGTAACTTTGTTAAAGTCAAGGCCTTGCCGCCAATTAGCCGACACGTACTAAACGCCAATCGACCAACTAGCGACGACCTTGTTTTTATATAACACTAAAAAAACAGGGACTATCTCATGGAGCCTCTTGCTATATTTGCTTCGTCACTATTTATTTTTGGGTATGTACTGATTGCCCTTGAACATAAACTCAGTTCTCACCGTTCTGCTATTGCCCTTCTGCTAGGATGCGCACTCTGGCTAGTGGTATCGATGCACCTTGCCGATGCCCCCGACCAGCTTGCACATGTACTTGAGACTACCGGCGCCGAGATATTCGGGGTCGTTGTATTTTGTCTTGCAGCTATGGCACTGGTCGAGATTTTGGCCCACTACGGCTTCTTTGACATGATTAAAGCGCAATTATTGCGCTTTAAGATTGGGCCACGCAAACAGTTTGCGCTTATGATGGTTATTCTGTTTTGGATATCGTCATTCCTTTCTAACATCGCCATGACTGTGGCGATGATTCATATTGCCCGCAAGTTTTACAAAGGACACAACCTCATGGTTGCCGCGTGTGCAATTGTGGTGCTGGCTAACGCCGGCGGCGCATGGTCACCGATCGGTGACGTCTCTACCGTATTGCTCTGGTTGGCGGGTAAGTTTACCGTATGGGAGATTATCTCGAACGCGCTGATCCCAACTATGGTTTTGGGTGTAGTATGTTGCGGACTTTTGTACCGAAAGCTTAACGACGAGGACTTTATCGAGAACGTCGGCGGCACCAACCGCACCAAGTTCTCGCTCAGTGAGCGCGTAATCGTTGGAACCGCTCTTGTAAGCTTCTTCCTGCCACTCGGCATGAACATGCTCGGCCTTCCGCCCTACTTTGGTCTACTACTCGGTTTGGGTCTAACATGGGCGATGATTGAATTCGCCAAGACCAAAAGCCGCAGCGAGCACGCGACCCACCTTACCGCTAACGTCGAGCACATGGTGCAAACCATCGACACTGCATCTGTAAAATTCATTATCGGCGTACTATTGGCAGCGTCAGCTCTGACCGCCCTCGGTGTATCTGCATTCTTTGCTGGTCTGTTCGGTGAAAACCCGAGCGAAATGGCTCTAATTGTTGCAAGTATTGGTGCCGGTCTGCTGTCTGCCTTCGGTATCGAAAACACCGCTGTCGTTGCCATGGCTATCGACACCCTGCCAACCACCGATCCACGTATCTGGTCATTGGTTGCCCTCTCGGTTGGTACTGCCGCATCGGCAGTCATGACCGGTAGCTCCGCTGGCGTTATTGCTGCCGGCATGGTCAAAACTATGACTTTCTACAAGTACTACAAGATTGTTACCTGGCCAATGCTTATCGGTTTTGCCGGCGCTATCGTTACCTGGCTCATCCAGTACATGATTGTTCGATAAATAGTTAACCTAGTATTAACTTCTTCCAGATTCCTCAGAATCGTACCGCGATATTAATCACATACTGCAACCTCCTATCTTGATATTGTCAAGGTAGGAGGACGATTCGATGGAGCGAACATCAACACAAGCGCCAACTAGTAGCACATACAGTGTGGCTAGTAGCATTCAAATCATTGCGCTCGCCGCGCTCATGATTGCGACAGCAAGCATCTATCTTACCGCCCTGGTCACCGTAGTACTCCGTTAACACACTAGTGTCAGCGAGTCACACTTCCTGATTCTGCCAGATCCTCAGTCGCAACAAATGCCAGTATTACTCGACAAGAGAATGCTGGCATTATCTTTACAGTAAAAGAGTAAGCAATTCTACCTGACAACCAGACCGTATGTGCATATACTGCTGGGGCGTATGAAAAGAATAGCAGGCACCGCAGTGCTGTTTGTTTTGCTCATATTGACCGTCGTAGCACTTACCCAAATAAAGTCCGGCAGCAGTACAGCTCATCCCCCCACGGTCAAACATGCAATTCATTAGTACTCTTTACAACGAAGATACGCCCCAATCCATAGACATACCGTGCGAGGGCATAGATAACGCCTGTCCCACTTGCGCGCAAATCGCTCATCGTGGGGTATAATACTGCTAATGGATAAAACACCTGTCATCGAATTAAAAGAATTAACCAAGAGGTATCCGGGCAGCAAGGTAGACGCTTTGCACGACGTATCGCTGACGGTACACGCCGGACAAATATTCGGCTTTTTGGGTCCCAACGGCGCCGGCAAGAGCACCACTATCACAATGCTGCTCAACCTAATGCAGCCGACAAGCGGCAATATCAAAATATTCGGCAAGCCCGACGACGGCGCAGAAGGAATTGCGATTAGGCGTGACGTCGGCTACCTGACCGGAGACATGGCGCTAGATAAAGCGCTGACTGGCTGGCAACAACTCGAGTACATCGGGCACCTGCGCGGTAACTTCGACAAAACGTACGTGAGTGAACTAGCAGAGCGCCTTACCTGCGACCTGACCAAAAAGATCAAGAGCCTGTCTCGCGGAAACCGCCAAAAAGTCGGCCTTATAGCCGCGCTCATGCACAAGCCCAAACTGCTTATACTCGATGAGCCCACAAGCGGACTCGACCCCTTGGTCCAGATCGAGTTTAATAATATCCTCTTAGAACACAAGAAAAACGGTGGCACGGCGTTCATATCATCACACGTACTAAGCGAGGTACAAGAACTGTGCGACCAAGTAGCGATTATCCGTAAAGGCAAGCTGGTTGCAAATAAACCGTTGTCCGAGATCGTTCGCGAAGCTCCTAAGCACATCGTCTTTACCGCCCACGTTCCCAACCCAGCAGAGCATATCAAACACCTCAAGGGCGTCAGCGAACTCAAGATTCAGGACGGCGATGTAGACTTTATGTATAACGGCGATGTCGATCCCCTTATCAAGGCGCTGGCAAAAACTACGATCACCGACATCCATATTACCGATACCGACCTAGAGGAAATCTTCCGAAAGTATTACGAGGAAACCCAAGATGCTTAAAAATATTTTTCTTAAAACCTTGTTTGAAAAACACTGGATGACCCTGTGGTGGTCAATCGCGGTCTTTCTTTTGATTCTTGGTATCGTAGCGCTGTTTCCGATGTTTAAGGACTCGTTTGCCAATATGGACGCCACTCCCGAAGAGCTTAAATCGCTTTTAGGCGATACTAGCTCGTACACAACCATTACCGGCTGGCTTAACTTTCAGGTGTTTGACCAGATGGTGTTTGCCGGCATAATTTTAGGCATTATCATCGGCGGCGGCGTCTTGGCGGGCGAAGAAAAAGAGGGCACCTTGCAGAGCTTACTGTCCCTGCCGGTTAAGCGCTCGGCGGTATATTGGCAAAAGTTTGCGGCCATCAGCGTGATCGTGGGAATCGTTACACTTATGTTGTTCTTGGGCTCCTTGGTTGGCACGGCGGCAATCGGCGAGTCGGTCGGCCTCGGGTCGCTCCTTCTGGCAACCCTCTCGGCATTCTTGCTTTCGCTATTCTTTGCAGCACTTACCTATACTGTTGGTGCGATTACAGGGCGGCGCGGCGTTGCTGGTGCAGCCGTCGGCTTGTTTGCCTTTGCCAGCTTTATGCTGACATCGCTTGCCAATGGCATTAGCGCGCTCAAATACCCCGACTACCTCTCGCCGTTCCACTACTACAACAAACCCAGCCCACTTACCGATGAGTTCCAGATAATCGAGCCACTCATTCTCTTGGTCGCCTCGCTCGTCTTGTTAGTCATCGGTCGACGCGTTTTTGCTCGGCGCGACATCTTCCAGCGTTAGGTTACTCTTCTTCATCTTTGTCGCGTTTGTCGTCCTCAGGCTCTAAAGGGCGCGCCTCTTCTGAATCTTCGATCTCGTCTTGGTCATTAAACCCTGTCGCATCCGTAATCCCCTCGTCGTAAACTTCCTGAAAATCTAAATTCGAATCGGTGGCGGGATGCGTCGACGGCAGCTTAGGCGTTGTCTCACGAGGGCTTGCCGGTGCAGCCGGCGTGTCGTAATCTTCGTCTAGCTGTTCTTCGTCTACGGCAGGATTATAAATATCGTCTGGGGGCTGCAGGGGATCTTGCTCGTCGGACTTATCCCGCTCGTCGTCTTCTTCAAAATCTACCACTACCTACCCCATATCCGTTCGCTGTGTCGTGCGCTGTATTTGCTGAAGATATTCTAGGTAATGCCGTGTGGCCGCCCGCAAAAAATCATCACGGTCAGTAAACTGACTACCAACCACCGCATCGATCTGCGCAATCATATTTGCAGGTAGTGATACGGTTAAGCGGTCTTGGTCATTTGTAAAATCGTCATCCATAACCCGGCCTTTCTTGTCATATAGTAAGAAAGACCGGGTCGAAGCACAGTTAGAAAGCTCGCACTACAGAGGTTGCTAAAGCGTGACGACCTTCTCCCATGGCAAGTCATGCTTGCCGAAGTGGCCATAAGCGGCGGTTTGGCTATAGATAGGACGGCGCAGATCTAGGGCGTCGATGATGCCCTTTACACTGGTGTCGATAAGCTTATCCTTAAAGGCATGTAGCTCTTCTTGGCTTACCGTAGCCGTGCCAAACGTCTCGATGGTTTGCATGAGCGGCTTTGGCTGGCCGATGACGTACGCCAAACCAACCTCGCAGCGATCTGCCAGACCCGCAGCTACGATGTTTTTTGCAATATAACGTGCCGCGTACGCACCCGAGCGGTCGACCTTGCTTGGATCCTTACCGCTAAAGGCGCCGCCACCCACGCGGGCGTAACCGCCGTACGTGTCGACCACGATCTTGCGGCCAGTCAGTCCGGCATCACTCTCGGGGCCGGGGATGTGCCATAGGCCAGTACCATTGACGACTATGTCCTCGTCTTGTGGCAAATCAAAGCCGTAGTGTTTTAGCACGGGCGTAAAGACGTGATCAATGATATCTTGGCGCACTTTGTCGGCGCTTGTTTGTTCGTCGTGCGCAACGGCCGCGACCAGCTTTTCTACCGATACGGGCACACCGTTCTCGTAGCGAACAGTGACCTGTGCCTTGCCGTCCGGGCGCAGCCATGCCAACTCGCCAGTTTCGCGAACCTCGTCAATCTTGCGGGTCAGCGCGTGAGCTAGCGCGATCGGTAACGGCATAAGCTCGGGCGTCTCTTTGCATGCATAGCCAAACATCATGCCCTGGTCACCCGCTCCGTCTTGGTCTACACCAAGCGCAATTTCTGGCGATTGCTGGTGGACATTGTTAGTAAAAGTGGACTCACCCGAGAACCCCCAAGCCGGATTCGTATACCCAAGCTCTTTGATCTTGGTACGGACGATTTCTTCAAAGTCGATTTTAGCGGTAGTTTTAATTTCACCAAACAGGGCGATCTGGTTAGCTCCCGCTACCGTCTCGACGCCCGCGCGCGAATGAGGATCTTGCGCAAGCAGCGCATCCACGATTGCATCGCTGATGGCGTCGGCAATCTTATCCGGGTGACCGGCGCAAACCGACTCGCTGGTAAAGAGGTCGATGGTTGTATTTTGGGACATAAAAAAACCTTTCTCTGACAAGCCAGGAAAGGATATCTACAATATATCTTTCCCGAATTGTCGGGCTAGATGGAGCACCGTGCCACAAGGGCTGGTTGCTGGCAGATCAACGAGCTAGTTCTCTTCCTGCACTCTGTATATGTTTAGATGTTAATACTAGGTAGTATACCGTCTTGGGTCGCTCGGCACAACCGTTGCAAAAAATTAGGCCCGTTTGCGCTTAGAGATCAAATAGTACACGTATTTGTGTAGATCCAGCGCCACCAAGACGGCAACAGCCGGCAAAGCTATAGCCAGCAGCGCGTCCTTCCATGCTACCGGCACCACGTGCAAGAACTGGCCAAACGGAGTCATAAAGACGACAAACTGTACGGCGATAGATAGGGCAATCGCGATTGTCAGCTTCCAGTTAGGGCGGATAAAGTTGTAAACCCAGGACTTATACTCAAAGTTGAGCGAGAACGCGTTAACCCACTGAGAGACAATTACGCCCAGGAACACCAGCGTTTGCGCGTATTCCAACCCCTTGTCTAGGTTGGCCGAGAAGATAGCGAGTACCGTAAGGCTCATGACCAGACAGAAAGTGAGGATGCGCGTAACCTGGCGGAAGTTAAGGATCGCCGCATCAGGGTGGCGCGGCGGTACGCGCATCTGGTTGGGTTCTGGCGGGCTCAGGCCCAGCGGAATCACCGACACACCATCGGCCATCAGGTTGACCCACAGAATCATAATAGCCACCATCGGCAGCGGCATATCGAGAATCAAAGCAAGCAACAGCAAAATCACCTGTGCGCCCGTTCCCATCAGGAACATCAACATTTTACGTATGTTGGCCAGCGCGGTTCTACCCTCGCGCACGGCGGCAACAATGGTGTGGAAGTTGTTATCCAGCAAGACAATCTCGCTAGCGTCCTTGGCGGCATCGGTACCACTGCCCATGGCAATACCGGCATCGGCTTGCACCAGTGCCGGGATATCATTGACGCCGTCACCAGTCATAGCGGTTATCTCGTGGTCTTTGGTTGCCTTGAGTAAGGCATGCTTATGCTCGGGCAACACGCGGCCAAAAACGGTGGTGCGCGCCAGGCTTGCGCGAATATCTTCCTCGCTGCCAGTCTCTAAGATCGTGCTGTCACGAACCTGCTCGTCCGACCGGGCAATCCCCACCTGCTGGGCAATATAGCCGGCGGTGTTAACGTGATCACCCGTCAGCATCACAACCTTAATACCGGCGTGATGCGCCTCGGCCACAGCGTGCGTAATATTTGGTCGTAGCTGGTCGGCCATACCAACAAAACCGTCAAAACTCATGTCGGCCAAAACATGAGCCTCAAGCTTGTGCGGTGGCTCGCTATAATCTTTGTGCGCAAATGCGATAGTACGGTAGCCGCGACTAGTAAACGAGTCGAGCATGTTTTTGATCTTACCGTCGCTGCGGTGATGCTCGCCGCAATGCGACAACACATGCTCGGGTGCGCCCTTAATGTACAGCGAGTACACATTGCCGTGCTTCCAGAGTGTGCCGCTTACGCGCATGGCCTGGTTAAAGGCAAAATCCTTTACCTTTTCCCACGAGGCGGGCACGTTCACGTGCTCGACAGAATCCAGCAAAATTTTGTCCAACGGATCGCTGGCGTGGTCGCCGTCTACGTTGAGGCTAGCGCGGATAACCTCGTCAAACACATGGGGCGAACCATGCGTTGTGTGCTTGTCGGCCACCGACAGTTTGTTTTGCGTAATCGTGCCGGTCTTGTCGGTTGCGATCAGCGTAAGCGCGCCCATAGTCTCGATGCTGGAGATCTTTTTAACCAGCGCCTTTACCTTAGCCATACGCCGCGCGCACAACAGCAGAACTACAGTGAGCGCCACCGGCAGCGTCTCGGGAACGGCGGACACAATCAACGCCAACGTAAAGCGTATCGCCTCGCTAAACTCAAGACCGCGCCACAACGCCAGCGCCAACGCGCCGGCGGCGATGATCATAATCACAACAATCAACTTTTTGGTAAACGAATCAATCTTGCGCTCGATCGGCGAACGCGTCATGCTGGTACGCGCCGCAAGGTCGGTAATTGCGCCCAACTCGGTCTTATTACCAATGCCGGTCACTACCATCAATCCGCTACCGCCCTTAATATATGTGCCCTTAAAGAGCATGTTGCGCTGGTCGTACAGCTTGTGCTCGCCCTCGATCGCGGCCGCCTGCTTATGGAGCGGCAGCGACTCACCGGTTAGCAGCGCCTCGTCGGCCTGAATTTGGTTGGATTCGATCAAGCGCCCATCGGCAGGGACTTTCATTCCCTCTTCTACGTGCACCACATCGCCGTATGTCAGCTCTTCGCTCGGCACGCGCACCGTCTGACCGCTGCGCAGTACATGCACATACGACACGTCCTGCTGCTTGAGCGTCTTAAGTACTCGCCCCACCGAATACTGCTGCCCGTAATAAATACCGGCATTAACAATCACAATAATAGAGATAATGATCGCGTCGACGTGCTGACCCTCGACAATGCTCAGCACCGATGCCGCCAGCAGCACACCTACAAACACGCTGGCAAACGGCTCGATCAAGCGCTTAAACCACGATTCTTTTTTGGACGTCAGCTCGTTAGGTCCGTAATGTTTAAGCCGTATTCCGGCCTCGTGCGCGCTCAACCCGTCTTCGGTCGTCTTGAACCTTTCTAGTATTTCATGTATCTCAAGATTATAGATGGGCGCGTTATCTTTTTGCATGTTTTCCTATTGATTCGTTCCTGCCATTATAGCATGAGCGTTTTGCCCGAAAAAATCTGGAAAAACAGATCATTTCTTGTTATAATCGGCTAGTCAATGGGGATTGGCCAAGTGGTAAGGCAACGGGTTCTGGTCCCGTGATCGGGGGTTCGAATCCCTCATCCCCAGCCAAGAATTGATTTTAATAAAGAGGCGGCTTCCCACCTCTGTTTTTAGGGTTCGAAATTATTGAAATCTGTTCTTGAATAGTTTTACGACTCCTTTAGGTGGTTCTAGTCCCGCATCCCCCTAGACCTGACATTTGGTATGATATGGAAATGAGCGACCCATCTCCCAGCGAATTAAAGATAGCAGTCATTCGCTATAGTGGTGAGCTCATCGAACATTTCAATATGGCCGAAAGAATCGAGAAGGCAACTAGCGACGACCTCTTCGTCAGCACGGTTGCACAAGCAAGCATTACGGGGTTCAGGGCGATATTTGCGAAAGATACGAAAAGACAGAGCAATCAAATCTGGGAAGATGCACTTGTAAAGATCGAGACAGAGAAAGCGCGATCATATCCAAAAGTCATCGCCAATCAAACATTAGTGCTGATGTGCACAACCTTGGACATATATTTACAAACCAGTCTCGAGATTATCTTGAAATCAGACCCTACATCCCTTCATGCGTTGTGCGACGATAAGGATATCACCGTACATGAAGTTATAGAATTTAGCGGGAGCGATGGCGCCGTGACGCAGATACGCTCAAAAATCCTCGAACGCTTTGATTACGCAGGGATTCGAGATAAGGTCAGGATTCTCAGGAAATGCAACATTGACATGGACAAGGTTCTCACCGGTGGATCACATTGGCGAAAAAAATATACCTCGGCCGAAGGCATGAAACTACTGTTGGATACCTACCAAAATCGACATGATATCGTTCACAAAGGCGCTCTGCCTTTTGCCAGTAGTACTGACCTCCTGCGGCATTACAACTACTTTAATTCATTCATTTTTGGTTTCGCTGAAGTTTGCAGCCGAGACAAGGGTATACCGAGCGACCTTACAAATCTTTCTAGATCCAAGTCAGCTCCACCGACTCAAAAGTTCCTGCGGACTTAGCCTTCACTTTGTCGTGACACTTCATAACCTTATGGGTGTCGCCTATCGTATTCCCGTTTTATTTCCAGCTAATGCGACTGTCCTGTACAGGCCTTGAGTCTTTATTCTCGCTCTGCCACTTGTCATAGTCTTTCGCTGCCTCGTATGCATCAAGAAGATGCTGCTTAAGGGCAGGCCACTTCTCCTCAAAATACGCAACAAACTGCTCGTTTTTCATTAGCTCGTCTACTCGATTCTGTATTTCTTCGTCACTATTTATTGCCATACACAAATTCTTGGCCAGCCGAGGGTGCTCGTCTGTTAAAGATAGTACTGTCTAAAGCGCGCATTTCGTCTAAGGCGCGCTCCGCATAATACTCAGTCGCACACTCATACAACTTCAGTAGATACGTTCTCAGCTCTAACCAATTTATCCTTAATGATTCTAAGAGCATCTCGCTTCTCCAGCCAAAGAAATTATTATTCAAAACCAGCTCTGTAAAATAGGTTTTTGTAGTTTGGAATCTCATAGGAGAGATAAAGCGTCCAAACATTTTATCAAGCTGTTCTGAAATGCCATGATAGTATAGCTATATGGAACCTCGTATCAGCATTGTTACTCTGGGTGTTAAGGATTTAGATAAATCACTGCATTTTTACAAAGATGGCCTAGGACTACCCACCACCCGAAGCGCCAAAAGTGGCATTGTGTTTTTTCAGACAAATGGCACTACACTTGCCCTCTTCCCTTACGAAGAACTAGCAAAAGATGTATCCGCCGAATACAACGTACCACGCTCAAAATTCACGGGTATAACATTGGCCCATAATGTTCGTTCCAAAGAAGAAGTAGACATCATACTGAAACGCGCCGAAGCAATTGGTGGACGTATAGAAAAACCGGCTCAAGATACTGAATGGGGCGGCTATAGTGGCTATTTCTCTGATCCAGATGGGCATTTGTGGGAAGTGGCCTGGGGGGCTTTTGAATTTAATAATGACGGTTCGTTGATCATTACTTAATAGCAACAACAAGCTGACCACAAATTACCAAATCGACATAAAATATTTACAGTTTTTCTACACGTATGCACTAGTGTGCGAATGCTTAGCGTCAACCAGCTGACGCGGCGTACCTTCAAACACAACTTGGCCACCGTTTTTTCCGGCTTCTGGCCCCATGTCTATAACCCAATCGGCATTACGTATAATATCCAGGTTGTGCTCAATAATGACCACCGTATTACCCGCATCCACAAGGCGATTTATAATGACAAGCAAGTGCGTAATATCCGATACATGGAGTCCTGTCGTCGGCTCGTCCATAACGTAAATATTACCTTTTTTATGTAGATGGCTGGCTAGCTTGATGCGCTGACATTCGCCGCCCGACAATGTGCTGAGAGGTTGCCCTAAAGTAAGGTAGCCGACGCCAACGTCATTGAGCGCGCGTAGGCGTCGTATAATTTCCGGCTGATGAAAGTATTCCAGCCCCTCTGCGACAGTCATTTCCAGCACGTCGCTAATTGATTTGCCGTTAAGCTGGTAGGCCAGCACTGTATCTTTAAAGCGTTTGCCCTGACACACTTCGCAGGGTGTTCTAACTCCGTCCAAAAACGCGAGGTCTGTGTACGTCACGCCCATGCCTTTGCAGTGTTTGCAAGCTCCTTTGGAATTGAAGCTAAAAAGACTGGCGTCAACGTGGTTGGCCGATGCAAATTCTTTCCGTATAGCATCCATGATGCCGGTATAGGTGGCCGGATTAGATCGCGTGGAAGCACCTATACCCGACTGGTCAATCACAATGCTATCCGGGTACTGTTTTAAGAAAACCTGGTGGATGAGCGAGCTTTTACCCGATCCGGCCACGCCGGTTATAGCTGTCATGACGCCCGCAGGAATGTTAACGCTCACATTTTGCAGATTATTAGCGGTTGCATTCTTGATCTGGAGCGTGCCGCTACTTGTACGAAACGTTTCCTTAATGGGCAAAGCGTTGCTAAGGTGTTTGCCGGTAAGCGTATCGGCACTCAGCAGATCCTGGTAGCTGCCACTAAAAACGACGTGGCCGCCTTTGCTACCGGCATGAGGGCCTATGTCCACAACGTAGTCGGCGATTTTTATAACATCCGGATCATGCTCTACCACAATCACTGTGTTTCCTTTGTCGCGTAGTTTTTGTAGTAACTCATTAAGACGGTGGACATCACGCGGGTGCAGCCCTACGCTTGGTTCGTCAAAAATATACAGTACGTCTTCTAGGCTACTACCCAGGTGCTTGACCATTTTAATGCGTTGTGATTCGCCGCCCGACAGCGTGTCGGTCTCGCGGTCGAGACTTATGTAGTCAAGGCCGATGTCCACCATGTGCTGCAAGCGCTCGGTCAGCGACTCTGCTGCCATTGTAGCCTTTGGATCGGTGATGTCCTGCAAAATGCCGATTAGGTCGCTAACCTGCATAGCCACCATGTCAGCAATCGTGTAGCCGTTTATTTTTACGCTCAATGCAGCCGCACTCAGACGTGCCCCACGGCAAACCTCGCACTGACCTTGGGTAATATAAGGCGCTACTGCCTGTTGCGTCCGCTCCGATAGTGTCTTGAGGTCGCGCTTAATATATGATTGAGTAAATTTCTCTATAATACCGGCGTACGTCACATTCATTGCTTGCTCGCCAACCCTCATGCGGATTTTACGTGGCTTGCTGTGTAGTAAAAGGTCGAGCTCCTCGGGCGTAAAGTCATGTAGCTTTTTATTGACATCAAAAAAGCCAGAGGCCTGAAAGACATTGTTTTCCCATGCTGCAAAAACGGGCACCTTTACCGCTCCTTCCTGCAATGACTTGGACATATCTAAAAATGAATCGGCTACTACAGTCATTTTTCTGCCCAACCCACTGCATTCCAAACACATGCCGCCCGGATCATTAAACGAAAACAAATGAGGCCCACCAATAGAAGGCTTGCCCGCGCGTGCGTAAAGCAGGCGCAGAATCGCGTAAATATCAGTGACTGTACCGACGGTCGAGTGGGAGCCGCCGCCAAGATGTTTTTGGTCAACCACCACAGCCATGCTTAAGTGCTCAATCGCGTCGGCTTCTGGCTGAGGATATTTGGGCAGTAAATTGCGGATAAACGTACTGAAATTTTCGTATAGCTGGCGCTGTGCTTCGGCTGCCAGAGTATCAAACACTAGCGATGACTTACCGGAGCCTGACACGCCGGTAAAAATAGTTATTTTGCGCTTGGGAATTCGCAGTGAAACATTTTTGAGATTGTTTTCTCGCGCGCCGCGAATCTCAATATATTCTTCTTGGGCCATGTGTTTAGTTCCTTACTTTATGCAGCCTACGGTTTTGATCAATGCCAGCTGTAGTGAATATATGGTGTGCGGCGGGGTTTTTGGCAATAGCCCCTTCAACGTCACTCGAATCAAGCAAAGTGTTATCAGAAATAACCACGGTGTCCGGTATTTTCCCGCCGTCTTTGGGCTCTTTGTCCCAAAAGTTTTCTTTGAATGTTACGTACTGCAGTGGCGGCAATACTTCCGGCGTGATAACGGTATCACAGCGGTAGATAATATTGCCCTCGACAGTTAGCCATGCTGTACCGTAATCGGTGTAAAGTCCGAAGTTATAGGATGTAATTGCGTCACGTATAACGTTGCCGCTTACTACGCCACCGTCTTCGTACGAAGTACCCTGGGCATTCGCCAGATTTATGCCAGCTCCATCGGCTAGCACTTGCATCGAATTGAATACCAGGTTGTTTAGTACCTTTAACCTGCGCGTGGCGTCGCCGCCATAAATCACGATACCCGAATGCGGCACATCATTGACCTGATTGTGACTAACCGTAGTATCCGGGGCGTCCATAATCAGAATTGCCGAAGATCCGTGGTACTCATTGCCACTACCATGCACCCAGTTGTTTTCTATCCGGTTGGCTTTGGTATCCTTGCGGAGGGCCAAAGGGCCGATAGTGTTGCCGATAATAATTGCAGTTGCAGAAATATCTTCGAATATATTGCCAGTGATACTGTTAAATGAACAGCCTACTGCAAATTCTAACCCGCCTGCGCCCAAATGCGTAAAGTGGTTATCGGCAAATACAATGCCGCGAGCTTGCTCAAAAACAAGCGCGCTTGGTGTGAGTTCCGATTCGCCCGGCACGATTACTGTAGAACCTTCGGCCCATTCGACCTCTTGCAAACTACCACCCTTGTAATAGGTTGCGCCATGATAATGCAAAAAGCCATTCGGGCCGCTCGGCTGTAACCATGTCGTATGGGCAAAGGTCAGACCTTGGAATGCAATATTACGAAGCGGCATGTTCTCGGTTCCTGCGCCGCGCACAAGTGTCTCGAGTACCGGCACAACGGCTTTTACGTGCGGCATTTTCTCGTCTGGGCGAGGGATGTAATAGATTTTATGCGCGCCGCTTTTACTACTGTCAAATACGAAAGTGCCGGGCTGTTCAAGAAACCCAAGACCATTCTCGATAGCGGAGGGGCGTTCCAGCCCATAGATCGCAGCTAAACCGGCAGCTTCTTCCATGCCCGCAACTTTTTCCTTATCGGAAACCTTGGACTTATGTTTGTATAGCTTGGTAGCCCAATCAAAAGCAGGCTGCTTCATGATGATAGCACTTCCATCTTGATCAGCCTGAATAGTATCTACTCCGATACGTGCCTCCGACCACGGATAAATGCCGGTATATACGAATTCCAAATCGCCGGGGCTTCCCCATTGCATAGCCTGTTGACCCGATAGATGATAGCCATTGGCTGTTTTAACTAGTTCGGCAGATAAGCTGGCTGACGCCCGCGTGGCCCGCTTGCCCTCCACAAATAATTGCCGCGTGTGCACATCGCCTATACCGGCTGTCCAGATATTTTTGACTTTATCGTATAGCTGCCACCCGGCAATTTCTTGGCCACCGCTAAGGACCACCTCTTCCTGCTCGTCTGTGCCATATCCGTAGGCCTGGTATATAATGCGGTGCCCATTGCGCCCCGAATCAAGGTCGCCTTGCAACTCCAATGGTGCTTCAAGGTAGTAAGCCCCTTGGCGGATAGTAATGTATATGTCAGACTGCATTGCCTGATTAAGGCTACGTGCTTTTTTGCATGCCGCTTCGACCGTCGCAAGCGGCTGTTCGGCTGTTCCGGTCCCGTTGTCGTCACCGGTTGTTGCCACGAATATTTCAATTTTTTGCTGCTGCACAGGACCCCCGCGTCTGACTTTGTATTGTGAACAGCATAGCACAACAATACAAATTTGAATAGATATGCTACATTTATATGTATGTCAGCAAAACTTATGGTACTAGGAACTATCAATCGCCACGGAGAAGCATATGGGTACAAGGTGTACCAAGAGATCCGCTCTTGGCAAGCCGAATCCTGGTCCAAGGTTCGTCCCGGCTCAATATATCACGCCCTTTCGCAGCTCGATAAAGAAGGCTTTATTCAAAACACGGGCACCGCTAAGCAGCACGGCCCTGCGCGCACCAACTACAGCATTACCGATTTAGGCAAGCAGGAACTCCTGCGGCTAGTCAAAAAGTCACTGGTAGAGTACGATCCCGAGCTTTTTGCCGCCGGTCTTGCTTTTATGCACCTGCTCCCTCGCCAAACCGTCATTGGCTTGGCGCATGAGCGACTTGACGCGCATATGGATGTAGTCTCTTTTTTGAACACGCTACCCCAAGAGCAATTGCCCAGCACGCCAGACAAACACCCCGAAATCGTTGGCACCTGGGAGCACTACTTCAGCAGTACTACAGCATGGCAAAAAGGCTTTATAGAGCGTCTACAAGAAGGACGATACGTTTTTGGCGACGAAACTGAAACGAACGCTTACGTAGAGGGTGCGCGTTAATTCAATACGTCAAATAACTATCATGCAGCCATGTACTACAAAGGTGACTGGAACGAAGCCCGAGGCTAGTACTAAACCGACCGTAACAGCAAGCGCTCATACAACGCCCCTTGGCTCAATGACGCCCACCCTGCCTTTGTTAAATGTAAAACCAAGCTTCTCTAACCTTTGCGCAAAAAGAATAAAGTCAGATAGCAGGGTGTTCCCTCCGCCAGACTCACACCCAGCCAAACAAAAAAGACCTACTGAAGTAGGTCTTTTTTGTTTGGACATAGTATGGCGTAGGCTTCGAACAAATAGGGGCCATAGACTGCTACATATCATCATTTTTGCTGCATACGGTGGCGAATCCCACCTTTGTAATCGGCTATTTCTTACGGAGCTATAAGCGATCGAATATATATACTAAGTAAGCCCTCCGTCAGTATATGTTGGTTATGCACCTGACAAAAACGAGTGATCTATCTGAACGAGAGTCTCTAGTCTGGTAGTATAGCCATATTTATGGTATAATGTTTCATAATGACTGCTATTTCTGGCACATCTGAACTGATGCCAGCTTTTTTTATCGACCCCGGTAAACATCTGGATAATGATCCGCGTTTAATGCGAGACTATGCCTGCGCGTCTTATGATAAAAATCAAGGTATGCTCAGCGTTACCGTAGGCGATATGGCCAATAATCACACGGGTACTGACTATCTTGATAAGGAGACTGCCGACTACCGAGGCCTTGAGAGTACCATGCGTTTTAATGGAGGTCTTATCGGTAGTGTGGCGCTACAACGTCATCTTAGGGGCGTAACTACCTCGGGCGCTGAGTTTGTAAGCGCCGCCAACGGGATAATTCATGCAGCACATGAGCGTCTGGGAGTAGACAGCGCTAATGGCGCAGAGCGGCTTACTGGCTATTTAACGCACGCAGTCGTGACACCGGATTTGACCACAATAACTACTGTGGGGGACGTCAATACATGGGTAAATGGAGCCCCGCTCTTTGACACAGATCATCCTCTAGGTGAGATAATCGGGACGTTTCTGACAAACCTCGCGGAAAAACCTGACGAATGTGAGCAGCTTGTATCCAACTTTGCCGATCACGTTGAGCTGGACAACGAAACAGCACGCGTGCTCCTGTCCAGACTCAAACAACGACAGGCTCATATAACCGATACCTTTACGCGCCAAGACGCTTATCTTGCAACAAGTGTCGTGCTGACACCTTGGTATATGAACTACTTGCAAAATACCACTAACCATCCTTATAGCTATGGGGCAATAGATGGTACTGCCACGCCGGATAAGTTTATTCGGGAGGCAACCATTCCTACAGCGGATATTGCGTCGCTTATTATTGCCACGGACGGATCGAAGCCGCACAGTCCTGGGGCGAGCGTTTTTTCGCTGGACGACCTAACAGCAAGCAACCCGGTATATTGCGAGCGAACTGCAGTAGATCTAAGTCATCCAGCCAGGTTAATGGCCAATCTAGCGTGTAGGTCACAAAAAATCGACATCCTGTAAGCTTGTCTAAGGATTCGGACGGGATTGCCGGCGGCAATAATAACCGAAGCATGTCGTGATCGCCTCAATGCGGGGCGCTACTCTGGCCTGCGGGAGTCTGGTTCAACGGACTGGCGGCTTCCGATCGTTCAGAAACGTATCAACAAGACCGGACACCCATCTTTGCAGTCCGGGATTATCTGCGCCTCGCGCCGGCTTGAAGTCAGTTACATACGTAGGGGTCGACTTGTCTTTGCCATAGTCGATGCGCACTACAGCGCCGTGGAGACCGGGCTCACCGTGCGCAGGTTGCATTTTGAGCGCATGCATCACTGCGTCACCAGAGTACTCCAGGGGCTTCACTTGAGACCTAACCAACTTTTTTATGAACTCTTTTGCTCTACGAGGTTCGCCTTCAAAGAAGCTACCATCCATGACTTCGGGTATGACTGTTATGGCGGGAGAGTTGTTGTCGCCCTCAGCGCGGACACCTGCCTCGCCTGCAAGTTTACCAAAATTGTACCCCATAACAGGGCCGAGTGGCGGAAGGCGTCTCATTGATGGTACCGCAGCAGCGGTCCCCTTACTGGAAACAAACACACTCCGGGGCATATATATACCTTGTTGCTTAAGTTCTCGGCCGAAGGCCAGAGCCCCGATAACCGGGGTAAACGAAGGGTGAGTGAGCCATGCTTCGTTCCGGTCGCTCGGGCGCTCTCCGGCTCGGGTGTAAATGCCGCCGGCTATGTGCACGGGGACCACCCCGCGCAATCCACCGTCTGGAGATAACTCCGTTGCGATGTCATGCACGGACCTCGCGGCTGCCCGCACCGAATCCGCAGAGCCGAGGTCAAGCGGGACCTCGCGTAGCACGGCGCTTTCGGGAGGTTCATAATCGGGATTCCCTCGCCTCTCGCCAAAGCCTCGCCCGTCCCGAGAAGCTGCTAATACCGTAGCGCCCTCATCCAGCAAATTTCTGACTACCCAAGATCCAAGCCCGCCCGCAGCACCAGTGACAAAATAGACCGGGTTCCTATCAAGTTCGTGAGATATAGTTTCGTGAGCCATAATTAGCAAACCCTCTCATTAATCAGCAAATTATACCCAAGTACTCTGGTATCTACAATACGGCACATGAATCGAGGTCATCCTTTGGACCTGTCAAAAGCCGTGCCTCAACTAGAGCTGTGGCAATGGGCAAGCAAACCTCAAAAAAATAGTTTTAGCCTTTGACGTCCTCTATCTAGATTTTTCAAATCTCTCTTCTATCAAACGCTCGGTGCCGTGCACATTGCCAATAACGACCGAGGCGGCACGCAAGTACTTCCGGGCATACTCTATGACCTCGCCTTTTCTTTTTTCTTCATTCATATTGGATGTCTTTTTAAGAAGATTGTCGCGGCGCAAATATGCGGCGGACACTATTTGCGGTAATCGCGACTTAAGCTGCTCATTATAATAATTGGCCGATACATCGTAGTGTAAAGGTGGCATACTGGCGGCCTCTGAAGATACACCCAGCTCACCGTACCCAATAGGTTCACCAGCCGCCATTTGCCCCATAAACCGATGCGGCGACACCTGCGCCACAGATGTTTTTAAATGGGACGACGACACCCTCTCGCCATACGGAAGAAGCGCCTCGAGACGCCGCTTTAAGGCGGCAGGCTCACCAAGATCTAGGCGCATATACCCTTTTCCCGCCAGCCAACTAAATAGGTTGGTAGAAAAGTGCGCGGGCATAATTGCTGCAGCGGCGCGCACACCAAGGTCATACCAAGCTATCAAGCGATTGGCGTCAGGGAGCTTGGCGAGGTTCACCCGGGCATGCTGAGTATTGGGATGAGCCATCCAAAACTGCTGGTCGTGTTGCCTATACGAAAGCTGGGTGTCGGCAAAATAACCCGGCGTAGCGCCCAGCGTATCAACATCCCAGTTGGTGAATATCAGATCGGTCAGCGGGCGGCGCGCGGCTTGCGAGTGTCGCTTATGAAGAATAGCCGCAGCACCAAAGACACCGTCACGAACATTGCCGATTGGCACACCGGCCTCATATTCGGTCACAAAATAGCTCAACGGCAAGTCTGGGTGACTATCCTGAAAACGTTTAACCGTCTCGACATTTTGGGCAACCTGCTCACTCGACTTCCGATTATAACTAAGGTAGTTAAGCGACATGGCCACTGCCGGAACCGTATTAGCACGCTCGGCTTGCAGAGCCAAGCTCGATAAACTTTGCTCTATAAAGCGACCATGGTGCGCTGCTACAATTACGCCCGCGACTTGCAGCCCAAAGCCCTCGCTAAAAGCACGCGTCCCATTGGCGGCAAGCTGGTCGGCAGCGTCTTCTATCTGCTCTTGATGGTTTGGACTTATCTTGCGTGAAAGGTAATCATCAAGCAGTGGCGTAATTTCTTCAGGCGCGATTCTTGGCATAGCAAAGACTCCGAGGAGTAATATTTTAATTATACCATAAATATTAAGTTTTGGCTATATCTGCTTTATCGAGGACACGCCCGGATCCACCAAGAATGCGCATATTCTGACGCATGGCGCTCTGTTGGGTTATTCGCCTCTGTAGGCTTTTTCGAGCTCGCTTTTGTCCAGCTTGCCTTCCATAGCGAGCATAGCTTCGGTCACCCGGTTGGCTTTGGCGGGGTCCGGGTCGCGCATCATTTCGTCCAGGTTATCCGGCATAATTTGCCACGTTACGCCATACTTATCGGTAACCCATCCACAAGACAGCACCTTGCCGCCCTCGGACAGTGCATCCCAAAGCTTATCAATCTCTGCCTGATCTTTGCAGTTTACGGCGATCGAGATAGCCTCGCTAAACTTGTACATCGAGCCACCGTTAAGCGCGGTAAAGTTTTGGCCGTTCAACTCAAAGTCAATCGATGACACCGCTCCGGCCTCGATTCCGGCTGCCTCTGCAACCGCCTCCGAGACATACGATGTGTTAATAATCTTGGCGTCCTCAAACAGCGAGACATATAAACCTACCGCTTCTTCTGCGCGACCCTCAAACCACAAAAATGTCACTATTTTTCTCATGTAAGCAATCCTCTGTAGACTTATAGTCCCTAGTATAACAGCGCCCAGCTAGTCACTTAGCTTTTGCGGGGACTGTGTTTTGGTTTCTACAAACGCAAAACGTTCGGTGTGGATGCGCCCTGGGGGCACGCCCAAGCTCTTGAGTGTCTTGCGCACCGCCTTCATCATGGACGGCGGCCCACAAAGAAATACCTCTCGCAACGCAACCTCGGGCACTATCTTCGTCAGCAGTGAAGCATCAACGATGCCCTGATGAAATCCTGCACCGGAATCTTCGCTCAGCACATACTGCACCGTACCGCCACGTTCGGCAAGCAGTGACTCTAGCTCGCTGCGGAGCGCCAAATCGACTTTTGTACGTGCGGCGTATATAAGGATCGGTGCCGAACTCTGTTTGGGCAAGGCTTCGATCATGGCTCTGAGCGGCGTAATGCCTATACCGCCCGCTACAAACAACGGTGGGCGCTTCTCCGCAACAGACATCCCAAAGTTACCGTGCGGCCCATCAATTATCACCGGCGCACCGGGCTTTAGATCTTGCAGTAATCGGGTAAAATCACCCACGGCCTTTGCCGTCAGTCGCAGCTCTTTGCCACCGGGCGCAATCGAAAAAGAAAACGGATGCGCCTGCAGCCACAGATCGGGTGTCAAAAACCGCCATATCGCGTACTGACCGGCGACATATCTAAACTGCTTTATACTGCGCCCACCTATGTAGATAGATACGACACCGGGCGCCTCGGTCACCACTCTTTTTACCGTAAAACCGTGGCGTTTGTAGCGGTAAAGCGGCACTCCCATTCGATACACAATGATGCCGCCAAAGGCCAAAGCATAAAGCGTGTACCAGAATAGCCGCGCATCCGAATTATCAACCAAGCTCCCTCCCACCGAGAACTGGTGCGAGAAAAACAAGGCAATCGCCATGTACGCCGTAATGTGCACGGCATACCATGTTTCGTAACGCAGTCGACGCCGAACAATGGTAACCGTAAGAACCACCATAGCCAGCATAAACCCATAGCCAAAGCTCGCAGCCAGTACGTCGGCCCAATTAAACTGAAAATCAAGATACTGCGCGATCAAACTGACATTATTAAGGGCAGCATACCCAAGCAGCAACAATATAATATGCGCCGTGACTAGGGCGATGCCGATCCCTCCGTTCCACCGATGTATGTGGGTAATCCGATTAAAACTGACGGCACGCTCTAGCGCCGGCAGCCGGCTCATAAAAACCAGCTGCCAAAGTATAAGATACGTGCCGAACAGCCCACAAATTCTCCCTAGCTCGATGAGCAACGGCGCCCCAGTAGCAGTAGTGACCGTAGAGCCAGAGGCCTGCCACCACATGGTAAATATAAAGATCGCCCCCAAGAGCCACAGCGTGCACCAAAGAACCCTTAGGCAGGTTCGCAAAAAAGTATCCATGAAGGCTCTATATTGCTACTTCGATGCCTTAAAGATACGGATACCCCAGATGATGCTCAATGCCCATACTAGGAAGATGGCGTACACTGTCCATTCTACTTCTGGATCGATGTAGTTTAGCGCTACAGACGCAATATCGACAACCGCAAGCAAGATACCGATAATCAGCGTTGGCATGTGCTTACCCTTGATACCGGCAACGATGTTACCGCCGCCAGGCACTGGCAAAATGTTAAGGAAAAGACTTATTTGCGCCCACGGCCGACGACTAATAACCGGCACAGAAAAAAATGAATCGTTCGATGACGAAGTTGTTGTTTTGCTCATGTATATTCCTTTGTTATATTCTTTGTTTGGCTGCGCTACGGTTATTCCGCGGCAACTTCTTTTACAATTTCGCGGAGCTTTTGCTCGGTTGACTCATCTAGATCGGTAAAGAACCAGGCGCAAGGCATAAGAAGGTCGGCGCCGGACTTAGGTGCAACATTTACACTTTCGGTAAAACCAAAGGTCATATACTTTTCATCCTCGCGGAAGAACAGCAGAACGGCGCTGTCTTTTGTTTTGGCATATCCTGGCATACCGTACCATAGCCGCGGACAAAGCGATGGCGCGGCTTCTGTAATTATTTGGTGTAATCGCTCGGCGAGGGGCCGGTTCTTCTCCGAGAACTCAGCGATTTTTGCAACTACCTCGGCCTGCATCTCTGCACCAGTCATATTCCTTCTATTTGTGGACATAGAGGATCTCCTTATTTTTAAGAATGTATGTTGGTGTGGATCAGGATGAGATAGCTCAACTTAATCAGTAGCGGTAATATAACATGCAGCAAAATAAATTACAACGCTCTTCCACATACGTAATTTTCATACTGCCCTCTTCGTTGTTTATCAATAACTTGGGCAACTATCGTCCATGTTGGCGTGCTCACTACTCAAAACGCGCCTTCCTTGTGTGTCATAATAGGTCTTGTCGCCAAGACGTAAAGGAGGAGTGCAAGTGAAAATTGGTATTATTTCCCTACCGGTCGAGGATCAGCAACGAGTAAAGAACTTCTTTTGTGACATATTGGATTTTGAGGTTGTTCGCGACAACGAGTTTATGGGCGAAAACCAGCGATGGATCGAGCTTCGTCCCAAAGGAGCCGAAACCAGCATCGTACTCACAACCTGGCTGGGCATGCCGGCTGGCAGCCTGACTGGCACCGTAATTTTGGTTGATGACATCGAGGCCACCGTTAAGACACTGCGCACTAAAGGCGTAGGCGTACCCGAGGTAGAGGACGCCCCATGGGGTAAATATATCCAAATAGAGGACACCGAAGGAAACGGTTGGGTAATTCAAGAGACGAATGCTAGCGCATAAGCCAAGACAAGCTCCGTCAAATTACACCCGTGCCCGATAGCTCTATATCTGGTTACGATGCAGGTATGTGACGGTAGCCGCGAGCGTATCCTCGGTATTATGATCGGCAAAGATATACTTTGGCTTAAAAGGCGTGCTGGGGTCGTGCCGCCCTACAATTGCACTGGCCATTTGCGTGGCGGCGTCTAGCTCGGCCTGCTCGTCGGCCAACTGCCACTTAACGCGGCAAAGGGTGTGCGACAACGCGATCATAAAATCGCCGCGTCGATTATGCACCATAAACTTTGCAGCCGTACCGGTTTTAGGCAAAACAGTTATCTTCATAATTACGCACCTGCAGCGTCGCCAAGGACGCGCTCATTATTTTTAGCGCTCGCCAGCCTTTTCTTGCGGGCTTTCTCGTACAGCGCGCGTTTTAACGAAATCTTTTGCAGCTTGGCTTGTTTTTGCTTATCTCTTTTCTTCATTACTACAATTATACAGCTCGGTAAGATATCCGCCCAGAAACACAACAACGGGCTCTGCCAAGGAGCATAAGGGGGATATCGCATATGGTTGACAAATGTGCTATAATATATTGTTATGTCAGAATTCTCTTCTCGAGTGGAGCGCCTGGAACCCGGATCAGATCTGGGTAGTCTAATCCTGGGCGGTGTGCAGCGGCAATCCGAACTTATAGGAAACCCTCTCGCCGACCCCGAACTTTTACGTATTCATGGCGGGACACACAACGCCACTGTGCTTGTACGAGACTCTTCAACCACACTCACTGTAATGTGCCGCCGCCCATTACGAGACATACGACCCGGCACGTCGCTCTATCGTGAACGTGAGGTGCATCAAATGCTTCCCGAGGGTGTTTCGCCCCGATCATACGCACTTGACACTGATAACCCCGATCGCCCCATCCATATCCTGGAATATATAGAGGGCAAGACCCTCCCCTACGACGCCTGGACTAAAGCAACATCGCTGAGTCTTGCAACCAAGCTGGCTCGGGCGCATATACCCCTCGATCCGCAGCCTACCGATCTGTCCGAGTATCTTATGCGGTACAACTTTGCCACGCGCGTAGACGCGATTCATAGTCCACATAATGTTCAGTTGTCACGGCATGTGCTTTCTGCAACCCAAAATGTCGCAGCTCGCGCTCAATCGCTCTTCGACCAGCCGCAGACCGTCTTGGCGCATCATGACCTGCAGGCGTCCAACATCATAACCGATCCCGGGGGTGAAGTGTGGCTATGGGACTGGGAATACGGCGGGCCGCTTCACCCGGATCTTGAGCTGGGAGCATTATATTACCCCGGTCAGGGGCTGCACGATGCTGGCTCGCATCCGGACGAACAACCACAGTCGGCCATCAATCCGTACTCCATAGCGAGCGAAATGCTGGGCCTTAGCGAGGAGCAAGAACGTGCATTCGTTGCGGCTTACGAATCTGTCGCGGGCACTTCGCCAGCACGACTCGAAAGGATACGCGCAAGCCAATGCATTAACATGGCGCGTATTGTTCTTGCGCTCACTGCCAAAACAGAGGATTATCCAGTGGGGAACACACCGGAACAACTCGTTGCCGAAAGAGACCGCCTGTACGATGCATGGTCAAATATCCACGAGACCATAACTTCGTAACAAACCACGCCACCTCCAGTCCGCAACACTGCCTCCTATCATGCCAAAACAAATACCTACAAACCCAGACTATCTATAATCCATCTAACATTCATGCTTACGTATATCTTGTATAGTCAAACAAGCGACGATGGAGCCGCAGAGGATTGAAAAGTAACGCAGGGAGGAGAAACCCATGAGCGAAGACGATCAATACACGATGCAAAATCCAACGACCCAATACCCTACCGCAGATGGTATCCCGCGGCAAAGCCAGCCCGAGCCAGGGCTGGACAGAGATCTGCAGCCCAAAGCCGACCACGGCGAAAACACCTACCGAGGCTCTGGCAGGTTAAAGGGGCGTAAGGCGCTGATAACCGGCGGCGATTCTGGCATTGGGCACGCGGTCGCGATTGCGTTTGCTCGCGAGGGCGCCGATGTGGTTATCAATTATTTACCATCCGAAAAACCCGACGCCGAGGAAGTACTGGCGCAGATTACCGAAACCGGGCAAAAAGGAGTGGGTATCCCCTGCGATATCTCGGACGAAGAGAACTGCAAAACCATGGTAGAGTCCGCCGTCAAAGAGCTAGGGAGTATCGATATACTCGTCAATAACGCAGGCAAACAGGTATACGTCGAGAACATCGAAGACCTGTCCAGCGAGCAGTTCCAAAAAACCTTCGCCACCAACGTGTTTGCCATGTTTTGGATCACCAAAGCCGCCCTGCCCCACATGCCCGAAGGAGCCAGCATTATCAACACTACATCGATCCAATCGTACCAGCCATCGCCGGGGCTACTGGACTATGCCTCGACCAAGGGCGCGATAACTGCGTTTACCAAAAGTCTGGCAAAAATGCTTGCCGACCGAGGGATCCGAGTCAACGCGGTAGCGCCCGGACCTATCTGGACACCACTGCAGCCAAGCCACGGCCAGCCGCAAGAAAAGCTCGAAAAGTTTGGCTCGGACACACCGCTCGGACGCCCGGGTCAACCGGCCGAGCTGGCTCCGATTTACGTGTATTTGGCCAGCCAAGAATCCAGCTACATTACCGCCGAAGTCATCGGCGTCACCGGCGGCAATCATTTACCTTAGCAGAAACCTTCGCCGCATGGCGGACCTAGGGAGACAACCTCATACAGCTCTGGCGACCACAAAATAACTAGCCTTGGCCTTACGGCGAGATTTAAGGCTAGTTAAGGATCTCTCCTTTGATATTCGCCAGCCTTTGGCGCCATTGTTCGAGCTCTTCTGGCGAGAGCCGTTTCCAGTCGGTTACTTCGCGAATAATTTTGAGTGGCTGCTTGCTGCGGTATGAGCGAGTGGGGTTGCCTGGAAATTTCTTATCCGTGACATTGGGATCATCCTCGTAATCGCCCGTTGGCTCTACCTCGTAAACGCGCGGGATTCCCTCGCCTCTCGCCAGCTCTGCTGCCAGCCCTGCCCCGTTAATCGTAGCGGTAAAATAGATATGATTCATAATTACCTCGGGCTGATAATTCGATCGAAAGCCTGCGGTTAATACATCGCCGACCCGAAGATCAGCCTTTGTACCATGGTAAAATGGGCCCTCGTCGAGCACTTTTATGTGGCTATCCATACCCTTTACTCTACCTTACCTTTACTGGCAAGTTCTCGACCCATAAGTCCGAGTAATTTGTCTTGAAGCGGCGCGTCGGCGCTAATCGCTACCTCGGCAGGAAATACACCGTACTCGCGGAGCATGTCGGCCTTGGGAGCTACCGCATCCCATAGCCCTTGTAGCAGTTCGTTATCCCAAGTAAGCGGCAAACCGGCAGCCTGTGCGATGTCAATTGCAGCCAAAGAGCGTTGCAACACAATATCGTTTAGGTAATCGCGAGCAGGCGCGTCCATGTACGACATGTGAACGGTACGAGCTAGCTCGTCTTGGCTGCACGCTCGTACGGCCTCATTAGCGACCTCTACGAGCCGGGCAAAATTCGATTTGAAGTCATCCTGCAAATAGTCTGTGGCGTTTTCTTGATTAGCCACCAGACCTTTTTTGCCCTCGAGCATAGCTGGTACGCAGTCGTTTTCGTACGCGCACATGTTAACAAACGTACGCAAGGATCGGTCTTGGCTGCTTGTGGCATATGACGGCAAAGATACGCCGTCTAGCTGCTCCGGCGTCAGCTGCTGCACAACATCATTAAGAGCAGTATTGGTTCCGGTAAACAGCTGCTGGATATCCACGTCTCTCTCCTTCGATCGTATTACTATGATTGGTTATTTTATAGTCCTTTGCCGCCCACGATCACCGTGTCTATTTGGTGCGAGGCGCTAGCAATAAGGGGCATGGCCTGCTGTATGAGCGCTTTGGCCTCGGGCGGATCGAGCGCGGCATCGTGCGCCTCTTTCGAAACCCACGTTTCGTATACCCACACGGCGTCTGGCTCGTTGGTCGTGCTAATCAAGTAGTGTAGGCAGTCAGTATTGTCTTTTAACTGGTCGGCCGACTCTAAAAGAATCTTTACTAATTCGTCGCGCTTGCCAGGGTGAGTTGTAAATGTAATCGAGAATCCGTAATGTTGCATGTCACAAAGTATAGCACAGCACGGCAGGTCGGCAGCGAGCGATCAAGCCTAGCTCTTCTGTAAACGCATACTCAGCCCGATGCCACCAAACTCTTTACATACAAACGTGGGTTCGGCGGGCGTACTGCGCGCGGCGTCGAACCGATAGTTAAGATCATCAAATCTCGCCATCGCATCAGGCGATGTCGTGCGACTCTTGATGAGCCAGCGGGCAAACGCGCCGCGTGCAATTTTGGTATGCACAATCACTTGGCTTGGCTGGCCGCTCGTAGGATTTACTGTCAAAAATCGAGGCGATATGACTCGCGAAGTATCAAGATACGGCATTACGGTCTTGGTGTACTCGACCGCAGACAAATTAACCACCAATCCAGCCTTTGGCAACGTACGGGCAATATCTTGCCCCCAGTACGTATACAAGTTATCAAACGGTTTATCCGGGAACCTATACCCCATCTCTAGACGGTACGGTCGAACGCCATCCTTCGGACGAAGTACCCCGTAAAGCCCCGACAATATACGGAGCGTCTGCTGAGCATACTCGCGTTCATTCTGCGAAAGCCCGCTGGCTCTTAGGCCGCTATATATATCACCTACAAAACTATCCATAGCCAAAGATTGCTGATCGGGCGCAGCATTCCAAGCCGCAAGCGTATCGTGTACCTTTTGCGAAAGCGGGCCAGAGACATGCATTGTCTTTTGCAATTGAGCCGGAGTGAGCGTTTGTAGATATGCGGCTAGCTGCTGCGCCTTAGCTACGAGCAGCGGCGCAGTAGGTTGATCCTGCGATATCGGCGATCGCATCGTCTTGGACGAATGAATAAGAATTGTGATGCTCACCCAGCCGTCCCAAAGCGCTGCGCAGCGCGCGCTCGTGCCTTTGCGGCCTCGACCTCGCGGTTGTGTGGCGCAGCCTGCGTTGTAAGCGAATTTAGTAATTTTTGCGCTACAACTGCGACTTCGTCGATCGCAGTATTAAAGGCGGCCTCGTTTGCCTTGGACGGTTCGTGAAACCCGGAAAGCTTGCGAACAAACTGAAGCGAAGCGGCACGGATCTCTTCCTCGGTCGCAGGCGGGTCAAAATTAAAAAGCGTTTTGATGTTGCGGCACATGGTAACTCCTCGTTATACCTACAGTATAACGCGCAGAGAGTCGGCTACGGAATGCCCCTACGTACCGTGCGAGGTCAATGCGCCTGTTGTAGAAAGTCGAATAAAGTTGGTGGCGGCGGTGTACGTTCCGCTTACCGCAGTCGTTATATCACTCGTGTTGACACCGCCGATGATAGTCACGTTGCTTGGTGTACCCGTAAAGACAACACCGCTGGCGGTCGTCGTATAGCGACCATTACCACGGTTAAGGCACATAAGACCGGTGATCGTGAGATGGTTAGCCGCAACCTCAAGACTGGTCGTCTGAGAAGTGTCAATAACCAATCCGGCAACCGCAATGTTGGCACTAGCAAGCCTTACACCATTAACGTTATCTTGCGATTCGCAGCCCGTAAGGCTGCCGCGACCAGAAGTGATGTTAAAGCCCCAGTTGTTGCAGTAAAACGCTTTGCAGTTTGTTAACTTGACGTTGCCGCCCGAAATCATGTACCCGGCATCTGCGGCGCCGCCAATGTGGACGTTAGAGATGTGGCTATCCGGGCTGGACTCCATGTAGATACCGTGACCGCTAAAGCCACGCATCTGAAGATTATGGATGATCGTACCGCGCATATCTGTCTTCATGTGTATGCCATGACGAGCCGATCCGTTGGTAAAGCCCGTAATAAGCAAGTTTCGAATGTTGCAGTCAGGATCGGGGTCGGTATTAGGGTAGCCTGTCTGATCGTCGCCGCTTGTCGCGCTGACAAAACAAATGCCAGAACCTGTACCGCCCGAGGCAAAGTTACCATTGAGCCACAGGTCAGATACGTATGCTACGTGTACATTCACGTCGTTTAGCTTGATGATTGCCACCTCGCTCCCAGAACCGGTAGCCGCACTCAGACTCGATGCCCTCAGTTCGGTAAGCACCCCAGACCCGGCCAGCCACACACCGGTGCGCATAAGGATTGAACCCGAAATAATAAACACGCCACCGGTAAGCTGAACTTTACCGCGTCCACCCTGACCGGTTGCCGCAGCGATAGCGCTATTGATCTCTACTTGGTCGTTTGTGCCGTCGCATACGTAATCGGCTGCGTCTTTAATCTCTTGCGGCATGTCTTTTGAGGCAACCAAAATAGCTGCAGCAGCCGTAGACCCAGGACTGCCACTCCCACCCGTAGGAGGCGTAATCCATGTCAAACTGCCGGAATCGTAAGACAAAACATTGCCATCGCTACCGCTGTTTGTCGTGTTTAGCTTGGCGACCGTGACCGATGCGTCGGACGGCGTACGAGTGTTCGTAAGACGGCTGTCGCCGGTGGTTACAACGGCGCTGCCATTCTGCTGTAGGGTGCCGGTAAAGTTCTTATTACCTGTGATTGTTTCACTACCCGATAGGTGTACAACAAGACTGTCATCGGCTTTTGAGGCGAGACCCGGAACTGTAGGACTCGCAGCAGTTCCGCCCAGGTCGCCGGTAAGTTGCACAAGGCCCTTGGTACTGCTGGTTGCATCGGGCGCACCCGCAGAAGCGGCGCTGTCAACGTAGGCTTTGTTGGCGGCTTGTGTGTTGCTGGTGGGTGTTGGCACGACGGGCGAGGATGTAAAGGTCTTGACGCCGGCTACGGTTTCGGCACCCGTAAGATGCACGACTTGGTTGTCGTTGGCCTTTGAGCTAATGTCCGACGCAGTGGCGACAGCGGTACCATTATGCTGCAGGGTGCCGGTAAAGTTCTTGTTGCCGGTAATTGTCTCTGCACCAGCAAGATGCACGACTTGGTTGTCGTTGGCCTTTGAACTGAGCTGCGGAACCGTGGGGCTAGCGGCAGTTCCGCCCAAGTCGCCGGTAAGTTGCACGAGACCTTTCGTGCTGCTGCTCGCGTCGGGCGCACCAGAAGTAGCAACACTGTCGACGTAGGACTTATTGGCGGCTTGTGTGTTGCTGGTGGGTGTTGGCACGATAGGCGAAGATGTAAAGGTCTTGACGCCGGCTATCGTCTGATCAGTAGTTGTGCGTACAAATATCCCCTCGGTTCGGATTTTGAGCCTACCTTCAGTATCATGTTCAACAGCAAGAAAATCATTCAGTAGGTGACCCCATGATCCTTGGTCCCCACCCGGTTGCGGCAAACGAGGCATAACGTGTTTCTCTCCTATAATTTCATAAGCACTATGACTTTATATCCACTATACTACACGCCTCGCGATGGCTCAAAGTTTTCTTTACGACTTATTAACTATGGTCGTAGCGCTAACTAACTCCGCCCTGCATCAGCTCCGTTGGCGCAGGTGGCGCGGCCTCTGGGGTTGGCCCCTTTTCTAGATAGCGGGCCGTGAGCTGGCGATAATACTTAGAACTAAGCGCATATAGCGAGATTGCCAAACCAAGCACACCGGCGATTATAAAGACCAGTGCAATGCCCCGGTTGACCCCGGTGCCAAACCAGCCACCAATAAGGCTGGCTCCGGCGCCGGTCGTCATAAACGGGATAAAGACAAACTGCGCCAACGGGCTAATTGCAAAAGCGGTTATCGGCGACGCGGCCTGCTCGACGCTCTGCGCAAATCCAAAAACGCGACCTTGTCGCTCATACGGCACAACCTTTTGCAGAATAGTCTGCTCGGCCGCCTCAGCATACGGAATTAAGTACAGGTAAATCAGCATACCGACCACCAAAAAAGCGATCGAGGCTTGCAACGGAAACAGAATACTAATACTCCACATCGTAACGTTAACCAGCAACAGGGTACGAAGTGGATTTTTTCCAAGACCAGTTTTAGCAATAGCCAGACCGCCCACAATCAGCGCCGTGCTCAGCACACCCCACAGCAACCCCCAGGCACGCACACTTACCAACTCCAGACCGTACGCATCCAACAGCGCCATAAACACGCCGCCAAGAAAGTTGTTGAGCGTACTAAACAATATCAATGCCATAAGCCCCTGAATGCCAAGCACGAGCTTAACTGTACCCTTTAGGTCTACGCCCTTGCGCGGCTGCTCCTCGCCATCGGCATGCTCTGCGGTTTTCTCCGAAAACGCCACAATACGCAGATGCACAATCGCCGCAGCCAACACGGCAATAGCCAGCACCAGCACACCTAACATGCCGTTCCACGCCACCAGCAAACCGCTTATCACGGATGTCGTCAGCATCGAGACACCGCCCGCAGTACCCACCAACCCGTTCGCTTTATCGCGACGATCAGCCGGGATAAGTAGCGTCGTAAGCGTGGGCATCGCAATTGTGCGGATATTCCCGGCAATCACCGCCACCATAATCGTCACGATAAGGGTCCAAAGTAACGGGCTCGTCGGGTCCGTAAACACCGTGCGATCAACAATCAGGTACAGTGCCAGCGCCGCAGCGTACAAAACCAACGAAACCAAACACGAAAGTTGCATCATCGTCTGCTTTTTGTGATGGTCGACCAAGCTACCAAACCAGATTCCGGTGCTTGCCGACAAAACCAAAAATATGCCCGCAATTACGCCGGTCGCAAACACCGAGCGCGTCTGAATATAGGTATAAAACGTAATCGCAAACCAAACCGTAAAGTTGGCAAGCGAAACACCCAGCGTATTTACAAGCATGTGCAAAAAAGTACGCGTTCGTGGATCATGGACATCGAGTGAAATATTTTTGAGCATAGGGGTTATCTATCCGTTACAGTGTACCTAAAATGTTCACAACTGTCATCAGACAGATGTGAGCGGCGACAAAACGTGCGCCGCGGGTATTTTACGATGATCGTTTTTGAGCAATCTGCTGGGCTTGCCAGTCGTGAATACTGGACACCCACTCCCAGCCCTTTGGAGGCGAAGTAATGCGCGGGTCTTTAACCTCTTTGCCATCTCGCAGTGCTTGTACGTAGGCGCGATCCTGGTCGATCCGGGCGCGCACTTGGTCGCCCCGCGCAACCGAACCGTGACCAGGAACGACGACATCAATCTTGTCTGCTACACTCTCGAACAACTCCAGCGCGTCAAGATAGTCACCAATTGGGTCGGCCGATTCAAGCGCAAGCATCGGCACAAATACATCCGAGAGCATATCGCCGGCTGCCAGCACTCCGTGCTTTTCGATAAACAACCCGGCGTGTCCTTGTGCATGCGCTTTGTGTTCGAGCACGCGAGCCTCCGGCCCATCCCACGTAAGGCGGGTCGCCCCTTCCGGCAGCGCCGTGATCAAGCCAAACAACTCCGCTGGGACTTCGGTAGCAATCTCTGGCGGCAAACCCTCGACAAACTGCTCTTTCCAGTCCGGCTTTGATAGAAAATCCGTCAAAAACGCCGCGGCAGCCGCCGTGCCGTACCGCGGAGCGTTCCCAAGCGCTGGATGCCACAGCGCGTGATCCCAATCCGGGTGCGTCGCAAAACCCACTACAACCGGCAGACCCATGTTTTTTAGATCACTCGCCAGACACTGCATCTCTGCATTTGTTATGCCGGCATCGACAAGCAAAACCCCTTTGTCACCCTGAACAACAACGGTGTTGTTTTGTAGCAATTCGCTTTGATGAACAAGCACCCCGTCAGTTATCTGCTTTAACATGATCATTTCCTTTCGATTTTAGTTGCATTTTAAAACTAAAATAAGTATAGTGTAATCTGGAGGCAAAGTCAAAGCGCATGTATACAAACCGATCAACTTGCCCAATTAGCTCTAGTCTTGATCTGCTTGGCGACCGCTGGTCGCTGTTGATTCTGCGCGACATGATTTACCATGGCAAAAAGACCTACGGCGAATTTTTGTCATCCGAGGAAGGTATCGCGCGGAACATATTGGCCAATCGACTCTTGCGCCTACAAAAAAGTGGCCTCATCGCAAAAACGCCCCTCAAGACCGACAAGCGCAAAGACGAATACACACTGCTCGAACCAGGCATCGCAACGGTTCCGATCTTGCTCGATCTAGCCGATTGGGGTGCACAGTACCGCGAAAACGCCCAAGCCCCCAAAGAGTGGATCGACTACGTGCGGTCCAACCGCTCCACACTTATACCGCTTATTCAATCAACATTAAAAGAAGGAGGATCGATCTTTGCAGGAGACAACAGCGTCGTCTCTAAAATTAGTGACCAGATGTAAACACCCATGTTCGCGCCAGTCGACCGGGCGTGCACTTGATACAATTAAATAACAGTAAAGGAACTTTATAATGAGCAAAAAGCTATATCTTAACCTAGCAGTTAAAGACACCGTAAAGGCCCGTGATTTTTACGTTGGCATCGGTTTTGAGACAAAGGCAGAATACAGCAACCCGATGAGCGAAGCGATCATCATTAACGACGACACTCTGTTTTTGCTTGTCAAAGAAGACGCCTTTACCCAGGCGGCCAAGCGGAGCGCGGTCGACACTGCGACTGCGGCCGAGGCAGTATTGGCAATCGAGGTCGACAGCCGCGAGCAAGTCGACGATATCGTCAACAAGGCTGTCCAAGCCGGCGCGCAAGAAGTTGACGAGGCATTTGAGCACGAGGGCATGTACACCCGAATCTTCCGCGACCTCGACGGCCACCAGTGCAACATCTTTGCATTTGTAGCGTAATCTGCGACTTGTCACAAAATCGACTGCGGCGCGCCAGCTGCCCGCGTTATAGTACGCATCATGCTACAAACAAGCATGGACGGCCCCGTTACAAACGAACTCAAATCTGATCGCCTGGGCGCAAACGAGCGGATCGTCGATGCCATTCTTGCTCGATACATACATGTAGGCAGTATTGAGGTTTGCTATCCGAGCGGACAGTGGCGCCGCTATGGCGATGCGTCGCAGCCGGTGCGAATCAAGGTCAAACGTCTGCCCCTACACCGGCTGGTCAACCCGACGTTATTTTTTGGCGAATCGTACATGTCGGGCAATATTCAGGTCGCCGAGGATCAGCTGGACAGGATGTTTCAGTTACTTAATGCCAACCAATCGGATTCGCCGGGCACGCGGCTACTCGAGCGACTACCCCGGCGGCAAACCAACAACCGACGACATCAGCGCATGCAAATCAGCCATCACTACGACAAAGGCAACGATTACTACAAGCTATGGCTGGACAAAACGCTGACGTACTCGTGTGCGTATTTTCGTCACCCCAATGACTCGCTCGAGCGAGCGCAGCTGCAAAAAATTGATTACCTGCTGCGCAAGCTGCGCCTGGAACCCGGTCAAACGCTGCTGGATATCGGCTGCGGCTGGGGATACCTGGCCGCTACTGCCGCTGCGCGCTATGGCGTACGCGTACTGGGCATTACGCTGAGTCACGAGCAGCTCCGGGGCGCAACAGAACTCGCCAAGCGCGCCGGCGTTGATCATTTGGTAGATATTAAACTTGCCAACTATCAAGATCTACCGGACAACGAGCAGTTTAACCGCATTATTAGCGTGGGGATGTTCGAGCACGTCGGCAAAAACAACCACGCGCTGTATTTTGATAAAATCCGCAAGCTGTTAACAGATGAGGGCGTGTCGGTACTGCATACCATTACCGCCCGCAACGACAAACCGACCGATCCGTGGATCGACAAGTATATTTTTCCGGGCGGACATTTACCGACCGTGGACGTCATTGAAAAGCTAATGGCCGATTACCAGTTTTGCTCGATCGACCGCGAGAACCTGTGGCAGCATTACGCCATGACGCTCGATATATGGCGACAAAGACATCGCGACCACAGGCCAGAGATCGTAACAATGTTTGGCGAGACATTTTATCGGATGCAAGATCTATGGCTGGCCGGCTCAGCCGCGACCTTCCGCTACGCTGGAACGGGTCTTAACCAGTTTATTTTTAGCAAAAACAAACCCCGCTTTATGACCTGGCCGCTGACGCGCGATTTTATGTCCAATTGATATGCATGAGCGCCAACTACAAAATGTTGACCGCGCGAATTATGGCCAGATGATCGAGATTGGTAATATCTATTTTGCCCTTGTCGCCCTCAAGGATTACCTCGGGGCCGTCCGCTGCAAGCTCCCAACACCTAATGTTTCCCTCTAGATACACCGTGTCGCGAGCATAACAACCACCCTGCCCGTCGGTCCCCTTTTGGATTCGCACCGCCAAGTACCAGGCTTCTTCTCGGGCCCAGGCATCGTTGTTAGTCCCGTACGGATGACGCAGCTGCTGCCAGAATGCGTAGAGTACATGCAGCGTGCGATATAAACGCGAAAAACTATACGGCTCTTTGTCATACCCAAGACTTAAACATACTGATATGTGGAGTAACACGATATATTCCCAGGCAAACTGACCCAAGAAAACCGATTCGCGATTATATACGATTTGCTCGCGCAAAAAAGCGCGGCCCTCGTGGCCTTTTTCATGTCCGGCCAAACCGAGTGCAAGCAGACGCAAAGGCTGGCGCTCACCGTTAGCTGTCTCTAGTAAATGACTGCCGATCTCGTGACTGACGATCCCAATAAACTCATCGCGCTCTAAGCGATAACCCCGCGGACGAAGCAGCAGCTTATCGCCCCGCGCCGTCGCCCATATGTTGTTAGCTGCGTCGGCAACCGTGTAATCAGACCCGATATTGCGCAGAGCTCGCCGACAAATCTCGTCACCCTCTTCTTGCGTAATGAACGCTTGCATCGGCATCCCACCTTTGCCAAAAAGCAGATCATAAAAACCTTTGGGCTGACGGTGAAGCTGCCGTACTTTTTGAAAAACAAGTTCGGACGGAAGTAAAATACTGTAGTCCGATGTCGTATTGGGCACCACATCCAGAACATTCTGCGCCAACGTCTTACATGCGTCGTCCCGGCCGGTAGCGAGCGCTTCGCTTGCACTACTGCGAATCCAAGCGCACGCGGCCTCAAAAATCTCGCGACGCGGCTGGCCGAATAATAACTTGTTTTCGCTGGCAAACGCAGTGTGGTCCTGTGCAAACGCAGCCAATACCAGGCGCGCGTTCGCGACAGCGTTGTCGATATAATCCAAATATGACTTTCTAACAATCGGGTCGTTCTCTTGGGCGGATATGTCTGCCGCCAAAGACTCAAACTCTTTGACCGCGTCGCGTATTTTGCCGACAACCGGCAGATCCGGAAAAAGCGACACGTCCAGACTATAGGCCGATGCCTCGAACTCTTGCCGTCTAATGCGGAGCGTGTCCGTGCTCGGTTCTAGCGAAATATATGTCTCGCCAAGCGCCTTGGTGGCTCGAGACACAGCCTCGAACCAACGGGCGTCCAGCGCAGTGTGGGCATAGCGCATAGTGTTTATTATAAGCTATCGCCCGTGTCAGAGCTGCTCATTGCCCTGGCCTATGCACTACCACGACCTCGGTCGTCGAAGCCGCCATTGTACCCCCTCTACTAAGCCATGTACTGCCGCTCTAAGGCGGTCGCCCCGCCTTTCCCCGGTAAGATTGGCCCGAGGGCGCGGTTCACGTGACGTAGGATATACATACTCGCGGTAACTTGCGATCGCGGTGTCGAGGGCTTCCCATGCATGCATCCCGCTGGCGAGCCGAGCCATCCCAGCAGGTACAGCATAACCAAGCATCTCGTCCTCGGACAAAGCAGTAACCCTGCGAGCCGCGGTTGCGCGTGGGATTGATCGATCCGGAGTCCACCGTACAATACTTAAATTCAGCCGACCCGTTTCCTTTTGGTAGGCCGCAGCCACTTCCTCGGGAGTCGGAACAATTTCATTTGCAACGGGGATACGTTGTTTTTTGGATGTTTGAACGTAATACACGCCAATACTGTCGCTTGGCCCTGGATTAACTATGCACTCGTCCCCTGCGTCTTCTGCATACACCGTCTGCTCTACAGCCATAGAAGCAAGAGCAATATAGCCATTCCCCTTCTCTAGCTTCTTCTCTCCGACAACGAACATAGGTATGGCACGTTGGTCGCGTATCCACCAGCCGTCCTCGTCATACGACGGATATCTTGGATCCAGCACCTGCGCGCGCCCTAAACTTGATTGTTTTGGAGGAGTCGCATATACGATATTTCTGCGGACATCATTCCATACCCGAGGATCATACGTAGATAACCCAGTGAAGTTTAGACCCGTCGCGTGCCTGATGCCTTCGCCAAAATTTTGCAAAAGCTTAACTCGCGCTGTGTCGGGAGCGGTGTCCGGCGATATCTCCTGCGGGATAAATGTTCCGTCCGGCACAAATGTTCGCGGACGAAAACCTTCGGGCAGCTCTACTTGCCCAGTGGCGTAGTGCCCCAATTCGCGCTGCAGCAAGCCGTTAAGCGGCAGTCTGTACGGCTCTATCCCAGCTTCGAGAGCCGCTAATGTTACCTCGGACATATTATTTACTATTATATCATATTCTTGCAAATAACTAAACTACGTTCGCGTTCTTACCTGTAGGGATATAATTCTTTTTAAGAATATAGCCTTAAATACAAAAATGAGACATAAGATGACTGCTGAAAATTACTACATATATCCACACCCCTCTCGGATGTCCGGTGATATAATTGTGAGAAACATAATCATTAAGTAGAGATTAAATGAGGGTCGGGATTCTTGGCGCGACTACCTACACCTGGGTCGGACGACGGTAATTGGGGAGATATTCTCAATGACTTTTTGTCTGTCGAGCTAAACCCCGACGGCAGTCTTAAGTTCCGTACCGATCCGGCGCTAAGCGCAAAGGCTGACGACAACACCGTTGTGCACCGCAGCGGCGCCGAGAGTATCGGCGGGACCAAGACGTTTCAGCAGCCGTTAGTCATACCCGAACCAACTCTGGATAGCCACGCCGCAACCAAAAGTTATACGGACACCGCGGTCAGAACCAAAGCCGCGACCGCCGACGTACAAATATTTACAAGCAACAGCACGTGGGTTAAACCCGAGGGCGCCGTACTGGTGTCGGTCACGCTTGTTGGTGGCGGCGGCGGTGGTGGATCCGGCGCACGCGGCAGCTCGAGCATCGGACTCTCTGGTGGTGGCGGTGGTGGCGGTGGTGGCATCACCCGAATAGAACTTTCCGCAGCCGTACTCCCCGATACCATTCCAGTGTCAGTTGGCGCCGGAGGAAACGGAGGCGGCTCGATTACCAGCACGGGCGCGGGCGGTATTGACGGCGCAGGCGGCGGCCCCACCTCTTTTGGGGGCTATGCAAAGGCCGGAAACGGAACTGGCGGAGGCGGCGGACTCGTGGCCACCGGAACGGCAGCGGGTGGCACGGGCGGCACGGGTGCGATCTCGGGCACCAGCGGCGGCAGCTGCGGAATCGGCATGGCGGGCGCTCAATCTTGGGGCAGCAGTGCGGCCGGCGGAGGCGGCGGTGGCGGCGGCGTAAGTACCGGTGGCGCGGCCCGAAGCGGTGGACTTGGCGGCGCAAGCGCCTCGGTAGACGGAGCAATAGCACCGGGCGGATACCCGGACATCGTCCTGCCTCAAGCCGGCACGAGCCAGCCTGCACAATCCGGATTACCCGGCGGTGGGGGCGGCGGTGGTGCAGCCTCGATTACCACGGCCGCTCAAAGAGGCGGACACGGAGGAATATACGGCGGTGGGGGCGGCGGTGGCGGCGCCAGCTCCGGCGACGCTTCTGGCGCGGGCGGTAATGGCGCACCTGGCATTGCTATCATCGTAACCTACTTCTAAAGTGCGGCGACCCTCCTTATATCCCTATTGTCGTTCATAAGCGTGATTACTTGCGGTATACTTAACAGAACATGAAATCTACACATCAAAACGACATACTCGTAGTCGACAACCTTACAAAAAGATACGGAGCAAAAACCGTCGTAAAAGGCATCAGTTTTACCGTTGCCGAAAGCGAGATTTTTGGCATTCTTGGCCCCAACGGAGCCGGTAAAACCACTACATTAGAAATGATTGAGGCACTGCGCCCTATCGACGACGGCACTGCCACTCTCGACGGTATCGACGTACGTAAACGCCCCGACGACGTGCGCCAGATAATCGGCGTCCAGACCCAAAGCTCATCCTTTTTTGACAAATTATCGCTTGCCGAGACACTTATCTTTTTGGGCACAATTTACGGCAGAAAAGTCGATGCCAAGAAACTGCTTGCTGATGTACAACTTGAGGACAACGCAGGTATCTACCCCGAAAAACTATCCGGCGGTCAGCGCCAACGTTTTAGTATCGCCGCCGCGCTCGTCAACGAGCCTCGGGTGCTTTTTCTAGACGAGCCGACTACGGGGCTGGACCCGCAAGCGCGCCGCAACCTTTGGGATCTTGTTAAAAACATCCAAAAGCGCGGCATCACCATCATCCTTACCTCGCACTACATGGAAGAAGCCCAGCTACTGTGCGACCGCGTCGCGATTATGGACGAAGGCACAATCATCGCCATGGACACACCCAAAAAGCTTATAGATAACCTGCTGCAACAAGGCTTCCGCAAAGAGGTCGAGGTACAGCAAGCCGACCTAGAAGACGTGTTTATCAACCTCACCGGCAAGGAGCTAAGGAAATAACTATGTTTCGATCGATCAAAACAACCTTAGCCTACGCCAAAATCGAGCTTATGCGCAGCTTGCGCGACCCAATTACCACCGTCGTGCTTTTTGGTATCCCCGTTTTGCTGGTGCTTATATTTGGCTCGCTGGTGCGGGGCGGCGATTCTATTTCGGTGCGCGTGGCGGTGATCAACAACTCGCGGGAGCAATTTGCCCAAGAGTTTACCGACACGCTGTCGCAAGTCAGCGCGTTCGACATCCACAAAGACCAGCTCAGTTTTGACGAGGCACGCGACAAAATGGACGACGACTCGCTTGATGGCATCATCGAGTTGCCCGATGGATTTGGCGCCGCGGTGAATAACGCCCCTGCGGGCGCCGTCAAACTCTATTACGATCAGGCAGACACGCAAACCGGCGATATCGTTGCCGCCATTATGCGCAACGTGGTCGACGAGACAAATAAGCACCTGGTAACGGTGTCGGCGCCGATCACTGTTGACCGCAGCCCGATTAACGTCAACACGGCAAGCGCGTTCGACAATCTCTTCTCTATGTTTACCGGCATGTCGGTTATGATGGTGGGCGTGTTCGCGGTGGCAGCAGTGTTCCCCACCGCCAAAAAGACAGGTGTTATGCGACGCCTTCGCGCTACGCCAATCAAGGCGCGCGAGATCATTACCGGTACGATGCTCTGCTACGCCGTCATCGGCCTCATCGGCGTGGCAATCCTAACCACATTGGCGCTGACCCTCTTTGATCTGACGATGCACGGCAACTGGCTTGTGTTCGCGGGTTTTATCCTGTTTGCACTCGCGGTCATGCTGGGCTTTGGCCTGGCGATTGGCGGCGTGGCCAAAAACTCTACCCAATCGGACGTTATGGGGCAGATCGTATTTATCGCCTCACTTGCGGTAAGCGGCCTATGGTTCCCGCGCGTTTTAATGCCCGATATTTTGCAAAACATTACGGCGTACTTCCCCCTAACTCCTGTTATTGAGGGTATTCGAGCTATCGTTACCGAGGGCGCTACCTTTACGATGCTCGGCACCGAACTGGCGATACTGGCGGCATGGGGCGTGGTTGTGTACGCTGTTGGCACGCGCTTATTCCGCTGGGAATAATGCCGGCATTTCACTAAAAGAATAAACACAAGAGATTTATTGCTATAATGTGTTTGATATAAGGGATATACGCATGCAGCCAACAAACGAACCAACAAACCAGCAACCTCAACCACAGTCTCAGCCAATGAGCGGACCTCCCGAGTATCCCCAGCCTTCTCAGGTTATTACGCCTGGCACTGCGCCGGTAGCGCCAGACGCGCAGACTTTGCCAAATCAAGCAGAAGCTTCTAGCTCTCCTGCCCCACAATTTGTGTCGCCTCAACCCGACCAACAGCCGATGCAACAGCCCGCACCTCAAAATGACGGCCCAAGCCGCTCGCGCAAGCCACTAATCATTGTGATCGTGATCGCCGCATGTCTTATCATCGGCGCCGCTGCGTTTCTGTTGATGCAAAAGGACTCTGGCAAAAACGAAGACGCCAACGCCGTTGCCGATAAGTCGTCACAGAATTCCTCCACTCCTGAGGCCAAGGACATCAGCGAGCTGACCCAAGTCAGCTTTATCCCTCCGGCAGACATGACCGAATATTCCCCCAATGCCGGCACCGCGGTCTTTGCGAACCACGAATTACTCGCTCCTGCCGGTGGCACCGACCAATGTCGGCTGAGCTTTGGCGTGGCCGAATCATCCGAAATACCCGGCACGGATATCGCCTCTGTTGTGCAACCACAGATCGACTCACTCACCAAAGCCGGCGCAAAGGTAGAAGGACCTAAGGCCGGAAAAGCCCTTGTACTGCAAGCCGACGATGGGCAGAGCTACCAGCTGCCTACACTCGAGTTTACCGTCACCAAAGACGGCGCACGCGAAGTCGACCAGTTTAGCGTAGCTATCCTCAAAAACGACAAGCGCGTCATCGTGACCCGCGCCTGCTCGAACCAAAGCGGCCAAGTCAACGACAAAAACATGCAAACCTTAGAAGCAACAGCCCAAAAGCTAAAACTGTCCGTCAAATAAGCCCTCGAAACATCGGCATATTTATTGCCAACCTTTACGCCCTCAGCCGACAGACAGCACAAGACTGCGATTATGAGCTACATGACTCTGAGCACGCGTCAAACTTGACTGTCTGCTTCTTGTAATGCCTTGCGGTACTCGTCTTTAACTTGATTGCGCCATGCTCGCGCCCTCTTTTTTACTCGTACTGCGTGTCCTCTAATGATAGCGGCAACCGCCGTTCTTGGCTGACGATTAGAAACCAGATACTCATGCAACTGCAACGCCGGCAGACGGTCAAACACTTCTTTGGAGCTGTCGTCGGCGTTTGGCTCGTAGATTTTCTTACGAACATCAGGAGGCAATGTCAGCGCGGCTTCGCCGCCTACCCTATTAACATATCCGACAGTAGTAGTTCGCACCCTTTCAAGGGCCGACAGCGCGCCTCGCAATACGACTTCTCCGGCCTCAAGCTCGTCCAGTTCATACGGTATACCATTTGCCTGGTGTATGCGATTAATTACTTCGGCACAACGCTCTGGGTCGGGCTGAATTGCCGCCAGTGCGAGAATACCTACGCTTAGTGGCCTCCGGTCAGGTGAGTCGCCTACCGTGTTTTCCATTACCTTGTCTGCGGCAAGCCATCCACTATCCCATCCCAGCGGATGCATCGCAAATGACCCAATTATTAACCGACTAGCCCGTTCGTTTAATTCGGGAGGCAGTGGATGAACCTGGGGAGGCAACTCGGTAATTAACTGACGTATAGGAACGGCCATACAAATTATTGATAATAAAACATGTAGCACATATGCGCAAGTAGACATATGTCACTGCGTCGTGGCGAGTCCGAACTTCGTTTCATGCACAAATAAGACTAAACTTGTGCAAAAGCACTTGATCTTCCTCCTGCAAACACCTTATACTCAAACGGTTCATGACGCTTATGTAGGATACGAAAAGCAACATGATCATAATATTATCCGGCGGCCACTGGGTCGGCCGCTCAAAAATAAGGTTACCGTACGGTGGGCATTCCCTCTTCCTTATTACTTACATCTTTTCGAATTTCGTACAGACTGCTCGTAGCCGCGGCTCTTTTGTGCAGCCAAGCGATTGTAACGCTATGGTTTTGGATAAGCAGTATCGCGGACCAGTTAGCTGCGCAGCCAGCGCAGAGCGGACCGACGGCTACCTGGCTTGGCGGAACGGTGCTGTTTTTGGGTATAACCGCAGGGTTTCAGTGGACGGCGATACGCAACAAACAAGCCAAACCCCAAAAAAACTGGCAAGATATCGAGCCGCTTGTGCTGTTTGGAATCATGGCGGCGTCGCTAATAGGCGGCATGATTACATTCGGCATTTACCTTGTTAGGCGCCCCGGATGGACGTATGGCGATACAATTTGCCTGGCGGCCGTACTTATCTTGCAAGCCTTGGCACTAGGCTTTCAGTTTTACCAAACGCGCCATGCAAACGGCACCGAGCAACCGCGGTGGTACAAAAATATGCACACGTTCCTACTTGCGCCATTCGGCCGCATGGCACTGGCAATCTCTTTGCGTAGTGTTCCCAGGATCTTTTACGGATTCGGATTTTTTACCGCGCCTTTTTTAGGCATGAGCCGCTACACCATACTCTCGGGCATAGGCATCGCCACCGTACGCACCACTTCGGTATTGTGGGGCTACCACTCTAACCCATGCCCCGCCTCGGCGCGCCTACTCAAAACCGAAATAATCGGCAACCTGGGCTCACAAATTGTCCTGAGCCTGTGTTGGGTTATTGCGGTGATATACATGCGCTGACTACAGATTATTTAATAAGTCATCACAAGAAAACATGCCGCCCAAAATTAAGCGTATACTACTTGTATGTCTAAATATGTTGCCTTCCTACGGGGAATTGGCCCCACGAACCCGAATATGCGTAACGACAACCTGTGCGAGGCGCTGCAGAGCTTGGGCTTTAACAACGTGCAAGCGGTGACGTCCACTGGAAACATCTTGTTTGAGTCACCGCGTACCGACGCCGCCGCAATCGAAGCCGAGATAGAAGCTGCGTGGCCGCAAAAGCTTGGCTTTTTGAGCACGACTATTGTCCGTAGCTTGGACGAGTTACGCACGCTGCGCTCAAACGATCCGTTCAAGGGCTACACCCACAGCAAGCAGACATCCTTAATTGTTACCTTCCTCAAAAACGAGCCAGCGCCTGATGCAAAACTGACGCCCGCCACGGGCTACCGCATCCCGGCAATCTTCCCGCGAGAGGTATGCGGCATCGTCGACACCACCACGACTAAAACCCCGGACTATATGCGAAACGCCGAAAAGCTCTACGGCAAACACATCACAACCCGCACATGGAATACTGTCCTCCGAATTATCGATAAACTCGATGCCCTCGGATAAATCACAACCTTGCGCCTTCTAAAGGCTAGAGGTGCTTATTGACGTCCTCTGTAATGTTAAGCACGGACTGCGGCGTTGTGACGTAAAACTGACGATCAGGACTGCAAAACACCCCCACTACACCAAACGGCGTGCCGCTATATACAATCTTGTCCTCGGCGACTTGGTCGTAGCGCTCTCCTGTCAAAGTAAGCCGATGTACTGTACCCTCATTGTAGCTGCCGAAGTATAGGTAATTGTCAACTACCACGCACTGGGTAGGCGTAATGACCTGTTCGTAGCTAACCAACGGACTTATGGTCTCGGTATTATCGGTCGGTCCTACCTCGTCCGGCCAACCGTAATTTGCCCCCTTGTGCAGTATATTTATCTCGTCGTACCTGTCCGGTCCGACATCACATACGTATCCCGTGCCAGTTTGCGGATGAAAACTAATACCGAAGACATTGCGCCAACCCCGACTAAACACCGGCGACCCCGCAATTGGATTGTCGTCCGGGATGCTCCCGTCACGGTTTATACGCAAAATCTTGCCGTCCATCCGTGACGGATCTTGAGCATGTTCTTTTACCTCATTTGACACCCCGACGCCAATATACAACGTCTTGTCGGGTCCGAATGCTATGACGCCTCCGTTATGAATAAGCCCTGCCGGGATTCTATCCAGCAACACTTCCTCAACCAAATCGTCCACCCTCACGCGCACCACCCGGTTTTGCAAGCTCTTTTCGCCCGTGCCGGCGGTATAGTAACAATAGATGTAGCCGTTTTGGGTAAAGTCGGGGTCCGCGGCGATCCCAAGCAAACCCGTCTCGTGATGCCCAAGCAGCGGTACGACCGGAAAATGGTTTACGAGCTCGTATGATCCACCTCTAATCTCCCACAGTCGCCCGATGCGCTCGCTCAAAAATATCCGGTTATCCGGCGTAAACGTCATCGTCAGCGGAAAGCCCGTAGACTCCAGACTATCTACCAATAAATCACTAACCACTCCGTAGCCCTCCTTATCTTGTTTGCCTATATGTCATCACGTCCAGTGAATCATGCGCTGTGCGGCGGCGCGCCCAAATAACTTACATAATCCGCGACCACTACGTTATGCCGATTGTATAGATATTCATATTTTTATTGTTTGAGCGGTGATATACCTGCAATCGTCACTCGTTACGGCATAGCCATACCGAGAGGATCAATTAAGCACTCATAGTATTCACGATTGCGAGAGGGGGCTGGATGAGCAGTAGCCGCAAACTTACTAGGCAGCATTTTGGAATTATAGCCGCAAGCGTCGGAGAGACAGCCAGCCCGGAGGATGTCGCATCGATTGTCGCGCACAGCAACGAGCATCTCTTGCTTTTTCATGGCATTAAACGCGCTGGATCCGTCGATGCGGTGCAAAAAAGCGGCATAAAACCACTCGCACCAGAAGGTGGCCCTGGCAGCTACTGGGCGACAGGCGCGGCGATTTTTTGCAGCGAAGCGCCAACAGCCGGCGACGCCATATGGGGCTACGACACGCCATATTTTCATTACAGCCATAGCAGTGCCGAATCAAAGCAAGACCAGATGGCATTTGCCGTCACAGACGCTGGCCGCCTGGCAATAGCTAGGACAGTAATACATAACAACATATGCCCAGACAGCCAGTGTGTCATCAAAGAAACGGTTCCACCCGAAGCACTAACCCTTGTAGTCATTGATCAAGTATCCCATCAGCCCATCCAAGAAACGGCGCTCGACTTTATGGCTCGCTGCGCCGAGGCGGGTACGTTACTCAGGTCAGGCATGCTCCACAACAGCGACTCGGGGCTTAGCCACTGGGGCTAAGACTCGGACTGCTCGAGCTTACGCGCAATAGCCCGGCGGATAACATTCATCTCGCGCGCCACCGACTCTTTTGAATCGCTGCCGTGGAGCAAATTATTATAATTATCCTTACCGAGCTGCCCACGAATCGTGCTTGGGTCGCGGACTTTTTCGATATCCCAATGCCCCAGCTGGTCGCGCCACGCAGTAACCGCATCGGGTCCGTACAGCAAATAAATAGTGACCGGGCCGTCAGTCATTAGCGCCGCAAACTCTTGCTGGCGATTTGCAAAACGCTCCGGGTAGCGCGCCGCGGGATATTGGTGCATCGGCGATGCATGCCCGCCGCCATAAAATTCATCCACCGCCTGCTCGTCGAGCGTCATCGAAAACTTGGCCATCACGCCAAGGTTCTCTATTCGACTCTCGATTTCGTCAGCCGCCTGCACGTCCGTATCAACAGGCGTTGCGATTGACTGATGCACGTTAGGCCGAATCAGGGCGACCGTCAACAGCCCCTGTTGTGCATACTCATCCAGTCGCGGGTCGGCTAGCACGTCACCTGCTGCTGCCAGCGATTCGGGCACATGCGCCGCGTTATCCCTACTTAAATCATCAGAATAAAAAGGCAGATGCTCTGCTGACATACATACTTTTCTCTTGTTAGCACCATTAGTTATAAGGCACGCTCAGCTCAATCACAGTTAAATTTCCGCATAAAACTCGCAAGAATGCGGGATCAATTGCCAGGCAGAATGTGGTACATAATACATTTGACGCATGTAGCGTATGCGCCGTATGATCAAAGCACTATATATGGGTAAGCAGGGTGCAATTCCCTCACTGTGCCGCAACTGTAAAGTCAGAAAACCGATGTAGTGAGGTTATTACACCAGCGAATCCTTCGAGCAAAGGGCACTACTGCATACAGCACATGTTGCCTCCTACTTGAAGCTTCCGGTAAGGAGGTTTTTTTGAATCAAAAAATAAAGACATTTTTACAGTCGCCGCGCCGCTTGATAGGAGTTGCCGTTGCAAGCGCTGGCGTACTACTACTCGTTGTATCGGCGGCTGCAGCGTTTTCTAGCCAACCGCAGACGAACACAGCAGCCAACACCCCGCTGAGTCAGTCAGAAAAAACCGACAACAATGCGGTCGATTCTTCTTCAGACTTCGAAACCAATCAAGCGTCAACGGATGAGCGACCGTCGACCATCGGCTCAGCCAATCCCAATAAAAACTCGCCCGCGCAGACGCACGATTCCCCCGGCTCGCCTGGCGATACCCCCACACCAGCCGGCCCTGCAGCCATTAACGTCACTCTGCTCATCAACGGATCACGCAAAGGATCGCTTGCCGTGCAGCCGGACCAGAACCACTGCCAAGTACTACAAAAAGCAAAAGATACCGGACTGATCGAAAGCTTAGACATGCGCTGGAACACCTCGCTCAAAACGTACGGCGTGTACAAAATTAACGGCCTTGGCGACGACACAAAAGTCGGTTGGGTATATGAGGTCAACGAAAAGTCACCGCCCACCGGATGCAGCCTTGCCAAGCCAAAAGACGGCGATAGTATCAACTGGAAATACCTAAACTAGGAGCACATGATGAGCATTACACTAACCAAAAAATTACTAACCGGAGCACTCGCAGCCAGCCTGCTCGTTCTGCAGTTGCCTGTCGTCGCCGCTGCCAACTCTGGCGTAGCATTGGCTGCACGAAACGCAGTCGAATACCTTAAGAGCACACAACAACAGGATGGAAATATTAACCCCTACACCGAATGGGCAGTAGTCGCGATTGCTGCCGCAGGCGACGACCCTGCTACTGTAGCTAACGGCGATATCTCGACAATCGACGCCATAAAAGCAGCTGGGCCAGGCGATACCGCGACCACCCTCGAGCGCCAAATACTAGCCATTAATGCCGCTGGACTGGGTAGTGCCGACTTTGGCGGACAAGACTATAATGCACTTCTTTCTAGCCATCACAACAACGGCCAGATCGGAGACCTTGAACTCCTTAACGATGACATCTTTGGAATCATCGCTATCGCAGCCGCTAAAGACGCCGGCATGCTGGCCATGGCTCAAGACGCCTTAGACTATTTGATCGCCAATCAAGAATCAGACGGCGGCTTTAGCTATTCAACCCTGCCTTGCAGTTGGCTCGGCTGCACCGACAGCTCCAGCGACATGACGGCAGCCGCGCTGATTGCATTTAAGGCAGCCGAAAGCCTAGGTTTGCATCACGCGGATTTTGGCGACGCCCACACAAAAGCTCTCGCATATCTCTTGAGCACTCAGCAGTCCGACGGAGGATTTGGCGCCAATCCGTTTACGCCGTCCGACGGCAGCACCACCGCTTGGGCGCTTATGGCATTTAACGCCCTTGGAGACACCGGCGCCTCTCACGCCACAGACGCAACACAATGGTTGCTCGCCCATCAAGATACTGACTCTAGTTTTAACCTTTACTATCCCGACTACAACTTTACGCACGACTTTACTGCCGAGGCCGTCATCGCACTGCTTGGCACGACATGGCTACTAGACCCCGCCCCGATGCAGACACCGCCTGCCAAATCTCCAATCATAGCAACCGAGCCGCAGCCAACCGTACTCGTGAGCGCAAACGCCCAGTCATCACCTACCCCGATACAGACAATTGAGCCCGACGACGTCGCCGAACCTCCCGCAGTCGAAACGGAGCCAAGCACACAAACCGACAAACCTACAGTCGAAGATACGACTCCTATCTCCGAGGCAAAAGGTTTGAATATCAAGTATCTCATCTACGCAGCAGTCGCCCTTGGTCTCGTTGGTTTTGGCCTTCATCTTACCCGACCCAAAAAAGCGGCATAATTTACAATCACCGTCAGCGACGAAACTCACCACGGGCCGTACACACGATCTGGTATCATAGATATTATGCGCATACTCCCACGCGACCGTCTAAAAAAATTGCGCCGCTACAGGCCATCGTCAAAAGATTGGCTCATGATCACTATTGGCGCAGCAGCAGTTTTACTCGTAATCGGACTTGTCTCTCTGATGCAAAAAGAACCACTTGCCCTCAAACCCAACAAAAACGCGAGCGTCTCCATACCTTGGCTACCCGACACTGTCAAACGTTGGCAAGACCCCATTAACGAAATGGCACAAAAGTACGAGCTTGACCCCGATTTAATCGCCATAATTATTACCATTGAATCGGGTGGCTACTCTCAGGCGGTCAGCCCGGCAATCGGCGCCGAAGGCTTAATGCAGGTCTTGCCAGAAACGGCAAAAGATATTGCCAAAAGATACCTCAAGGAACCTCGCACCAAATACAACCTCAAAGACCCGCAGACTAACATAGAGTTTGGCACCGCATACCTGTCTATGCTTCGCAACGAATTTGGCGAACCGATCCAGGGTCCGTCTTGGGATTACACTGTCGAGCTGATAGCCGCCAGCTACAACGGCGGCCCCGGCAACGGCGGCAAATTCTACCGCGGAGAAGGCCTAACAAGCGGAGAAACCGTCAGCTATGCCCGCGACGTACTCAATATGTGGCGCGAGCGCAAAGCGCAAAGCAGCCCCACCTTTAACCGCTGGCTCGAGCGCGGCGGACAAGCCCTGATCGACCACGCTCAAGACGAACAAAACAGGCAATAATAACAACTAGGTGGATTCGGGAAAAATGCCAAACATAGAATCTCGTACATGATGATCGGCGCCTATCAACCTCAGTAACCGATCTACTTCTAGACGGAGCCTAAGCTATCGGCAATGCCGGCAACAAAATTCTATATAAGATCGTACCTACTCTACTACAACTGTTGCTCTGTGATCGCTATTGTAGTAGTTGCGCAAACCCCACGTCCCTTTGGTCTTTACCTGCGCCTGGACGCTCTCGCCAGGAGCGGCATCGCTAAAGATCAGTTCGTCGTTTCGCTCAACTTCGCCACCCTCATCAGGCCAGGGCCCCACCATTCCATCTGACTCGTTTACAATTTTGATGTAGCTATCGGCTGCAACCGTGACCTTATTTGGAGTAAATCCGTCTTGACTATACACAATAGTAACTGCAGGCTCAGAGGTCGCTTGTGCGTTAGAGTCAGTATTACCCTTACCCCTATCCAGAAAAATCGTCAATACTATTACGCCCCCCAACAATACCGCTAGCACAACCAACGCGATCGTCATTTGTTTGGCTTTGCTCATAATCAGCACTCCTTATAGCGTGACTATTATTATACGTGCTTATGTTTTTTACGCAAAGTCAACAGTCGCCGCGGGAGATAATCATCTGTAATGCGAATACCCACGGCTCTAATAGCACTAAGGTTCTACCCTAAAGCTACCGATTACCTGCGGATTTTTTTCGTCATAGAACTGTTGCGTGCCGGAATCATTGAGTATGATCGTTTTTGGCCGCGTCTTTCGAACCGCAAAACGGTCTTCGCCGCCATAGGCCTGAGGCTGACTTGGCGTGCCATACACAATCTCGCGCGTTTCGGAATCTTCGTTGATAAAGGTAATCCTGTCACATTCGCGTGCCACTACTACAGCGGGCTCAAAGGTACCGTCACGGAGGGTCACCTTGTGAGTCGTGAATTCGCCGCGGCAAGCGCCGGTCTTTTCGCCCTCTATCTGGTAAATTCCTTCGCCCTCTACTAACTTTTTGGCTGCATCCTCTGCCGTAACGGGCGTCATATTGTAGTGCAAGTGATGCATAATCCACTGCGACGCACCAACGACCACCAGAATAATAGCTACCGTAGAGATAAAGAACCCCAGCTGCCAGCGAGGTTTCTTCTCGCGCCCAATGTGCAAAAAGAACACAATCTGAATGATCATCTGAATGACCGCAAAGGCCAAGATAGTTACCATCAACGACGTGCCGGCAACAACGCGCTCAGTCACCAGGTAATACGGTATGAATGTGAACACAAGCGACAAAATAAATCCAACGACATACGATACGACGCTTCCATGTTCTTGATCTGGTGTGTGATTTGTATTATGTTTCATGCTGCTCATACGAATGCCATTAAGTACACTATGGTAAAGATAAAGATCCAGACGATATCAAGGAAGTGCCAGAAAAGGCTCAATAGTCCCAGCTTGCGCTTCATATGGCGGTTAAGGCCGCGCTTTGCAACATATACCAATGTAATTGCCATCCACAATAGGCCAAAGAAAATATGGAGTCCGTGCGTCCCAAGCAGCACAAAGAACGACGACAAAAACGCATTGGTACCGAGCGTGTGGCCGTGGTGTATGAGCTCATTAAACTCGTACAACTCTACGCCAAGGAACGCCAGCCCAAGCAAGAATGTGGCACCAAACCAGACCAGCGTCTGACCCTTTAGTCCACGCCGTGCCGCTAACATACCGAGCCCAACCGTAAAGCTACTGGTCAACAGCAAAACGGTGTTGGTAAGCGCCAACGGCAAACTGAACAGCTCGTTCCCGGCCGGTCCACCCATTGTGTTACCACTTAATACCGCATACACCGCAAACAAAATCGCGAACATCAGAAGGTCGGTCATCAGGTACAACCAAAAGCCAAACATCACGCGGTCATCGTACTCGGCTTCGTGGCTCGATTCGTGATTTGTTGCTATCGTGTGGGCCATTTTCTACTCCGTATTATTCCCAAGACGAATCCAATAGTAATCTTAATAAACTGCCATAGACTCATGTCTTCTTCGTCATTAATCTTAAGTGCGCCACTGGCCGGCTTTTGTTTTGCCTCGGCCTCTTCTTGTTTTTTGCGCTCGACCTCTTGACGCCGAACCTCGTTGGCAGGAATGGTATACTCTGTATTTTCGTTAAACGTCCTTGCGACAGAAACGATGATGATCGCGATGACCGAGGCGATTGCCAGCCAGTTGATGTGCCACACAAACCCAAACCCGGCAAAGAAGGCAAAGATAGAGATGTAAATGCCGGATCCAGTATTCCTAGGCATATGAATATCTTCGTACACCTTTGGTGGAGTATGCTGCCCACGCTGCTTCATGTCCCAAAACGCATCGCGCGTCATTACCTTTGGAATAACAGTAAAATTGTACGCTGGCGCAGGCGAAGGTGTTGCCCACTCAAGAGTACGCCCATTCCAAGCGTCGCCCGTCGTATCGCGCAAGCGGCGCTTTTGCATAAAGCTGGCGATAATCTGTACGATTTGCAGTGCCACGCCCACACAAATAACCAAACCGCCGATAAACATCAGGATATAGAACGGCTGCCACCCCGTGGAGGAGTCATAGCTGTCAATCCTGCGTGCGGCCCCCATAATGCCCAAAACGTACATTGGTATAAACGACAGCATAAAGCCGATGATCCAGCATACGAATGCCTGCCGACCGATTCGCTCGTTGAGCCGAATACCAGTCATCTTAGGGAACCAGTACGACACCGCGGCAAACACTCCAAACAACACGCCGCCAATAACATTAGAGTGAAAGTGCGCGACTAAGAACAAACTGTTGTGCAACTGAAAGTCTGCCGGTGGCACCGCCAGCAATATACCCGTCAGTCCGCCTACAATAAACACGCCGACAAAGCCAAGGAACCAAAGCATCGGCGTGGCAAAATGTATGCGCCCTTTATACATCGTTGCAATCCACGAGAAGAACAGAACGGCCGTAGGTATTGCAATAATCACCGTCATCACACCAAAGAACGAGTTGACGTTAGCCCCCGCGCCCATCGTAAAGAAGTGATGCAGCCACACCGACAGCGCAAGCGTTGAAACACCGAACAGACCAAGAAGATTGGACTTGTAACTGGCGATCCGCTTGCGGCTAAACGTCGCCACAATTTCCGAAAACGCTCCGTACGCCGGCAAAACCAAGATGTACACCTCGGGGTGACCCCACATCCAAATAAGGTTGGTGTACATCATCGGGTCACCGCCGCCTGCCGTGGTAAAGAAGTTTGTGCCCAAGTAGCGGTCAAAGAATAGCAGGAATAGTGTCGCGGTCAGCAGCGGAAAGACCGTCAGCGCCATAACCATGCTACACAGCGATCCCCATGTAAACAGCGGCATCTTCATCAGCGACATGCCAGGCGCGCGCATCTTAAGGATGGTCATAATAAAGTTAATGGCGCCAAGCGTGGTACCGATACCCGAAATCTGCAAGCTCCATATGAGGTAATCGACACCTACGCCGGTGCTAAACTCCGGTCCCGACAACGGTGCGATAGCCAGCCAACCAGTGGCAGCATACTCACCACCCACAAAGAAGAAGGCGTTTACCATAACTGCACCGGCCACATAGAGCCAGAATCCCAGGGTGTTTAAGAATGGCGACGCCAAGTCACGGGCGCCGATTTGCAGCGGCACTATATAGTTAATAAGACCGAATATAAAGCCCATGGCCACAAAGAAGACCATGATGTTGCCATGAGCCGTAAACACTTGCTGGAAGTGATGCGCCGTCAAATACCCCTGTGATCCGTCAACGGCAATTGCCTGTTGCAGCCAGATCATCATGGCCTCAAGGCCGCCGCGGCTGATAAGCATAAACATCGCGACCAGCATGTACATAATACCGATCTTCTTGGGGTCAACCGACGTCAGCCACTCTTTCCAGAGCCACTTCCAACGCTTTGTCCAGGTCAGCACTACCACAGCAGCCAGAGTCGCAGAGGTAAAGAAGAGTGCGCCGCCAATCGTAAACCACTCGTGTGGGAGCACGTTCCAGTCTAACTTGCCGAGTAATAGTTCTGTCCAATTCATCTAGTGCGCCTCGTATTGCTCTGGCTTGTGGTCGTGCCCAGAGCCCTTATATTTCGTAATTACTTTGGTATACAGATCTCGGTCGGGTAACGCGTAATAAGCAACCGGATTTTTCTCGCTTGGTTTGAGCAGTTCGTCGTACTTCTCGGTGCTTAGATCCTCCGACGTCATGTCGACCTCACGCACCCACTGGTCAAACTCTTCTTTGGATGTTGCGTCAGCTGTAAATCGCATACCCGCAAAGCCGTCGCCGTTGATTTCGGCCGTACTGCCGGGGTATTCCCCGGGCGCAGTGGCGATTAAGTTGAGCTTGTTGACGTGTCCGCCGCTCATGGCATACAACATGCCGCCCAGATTAGGAATCCAAAACGAGCTCATGGGCGCCTCATCGGCGGTTAGTTCAAATGTCACCGGGGTGCCGACTGGAATGCGGACATAGTTAACAGTGGCTATCTGCTGATCCGGATAGATAAATAGCCACTTCCAGCGCATCGCCACTACTTGTACCGTAAGCGGTTCGGCATCGGCGGCAATCTCTTTCTTTGGCTCTAGCCGGTGAGTTGCCGGCACTATAATCGACGCCAATACAACCGCCACTACGGCGGGAATCACCCACATCGTCACATTGAGCAGCTTACTATGACCAACGTTTGGGTTGCGTTTTACTTTGGTATTTGATTCGCGGTATCTCCAGGCAGTAAAGTAAAGCAGCGCAACGACGGGAATAGCAACACCAAGCAGGATCCCCATGCTCGTCACTATCAACCGCAACTGTTCGTTAGCTATCAAGCCGCCAGTGTGCACCAAAGCAACATTGGCGCCATCCAAAAGCAACCCGATCAACACGATCAAACCAACAAACACTATAAGAATTGGCGCTACGATACCGGTCCAGCTATTTGATTTTTTGCCTTTAGACATAACCCTGCCCCCAGCAGGACGCTAGCATAATCATTATGTCCTCACTATACCACGCCGCCGCGCAAAAATGTCAAATGCCATAAGCATAAACCGCGCGTACACAGCTTGCGAGTGTCTGCTATGATGTCGATATGAAAAATATAGTCATCACAGGCGGTAGCGACGGTATCGGAAAAGCACTGGTAGAAGATCTAGGCTCTGATTTTCGCGTAATCGCACTTGCAAGAAATGTGGATAAACTCAATGAGCTAGCGGCTAAAACCGGCTGTGATGTTATCGTTTGCGACGTCCGCAAAGCTAGCGATGTCGAAACGGCCTTTGACCATATTGCATCCACATATGGCAAAATAGACATTCTGATAAATAACGCAGGCGTCATTGTAAACGGCGACCTAACCGAAACGTCTTACGAAACAATCGAGAACGTACTAAGCACCAACGCCACCGGCGCAATATTCGTCACAAAAGCGTGCCTGCAAATTATGAAACAGCAAAAAGACGGCCTGATCGTGCATGTCATTTCGCAGGCCGGCATTACCGCCAAACCCTACCGCTCTATCTACAATGCATCCAAGTGGGCGATGACCGGTTTTACCAAAGCTATACAACAAGAAGCTGCCGAATATGGCGTTCGAGTGACCGGCTTTTATCCGGGAACTGTCGAAACAGACTTGTTCAAAAAAGCAGGGCTCGACATACACGGCCCGGCATTAGACACCTCGCAGATAACCAAAATCCTCAGATTCGTCATTAATTCCGACCAGAACATGCTGTTTCCAGAGCTCGGCGTCAAGCCGTTCGAAGTATAAGACTGCTATAGTTTGCCGGCTTTAGCCGCAACGTCAAAATGTACGTGCGCCATAGCGACAAGCTGCGGATATTTGTTATGCTAATGATTAGATGCTGGCCCGCAAAACCATACAAAACCTGCCCAACAATAGCCGCTTTTATGTGCTGATTATCTCGGCACTGATCAGTCTTTTTATACTGAGCCTACTGCGAGTACAAATTACAAACGATCAGCTCTTTGTAATCCGCACTGGGCAGGCCTACGGCTTTATCTCTATCGTATATTTATACGTCGCGCTAATTATTTCGCCGCTCAAAAGACTCGTCGGCGGACATCGGCGCTGGATGCAAAACCTAGAATTCTCGCGCCGCGCCATTGGCGTATCTGCGGCCTACTTTGCCCTGCTGCACGCCGGAATCGGACTGTGGGGTCAGATTGGGGGTTTGGACGGATTGGCTTTGTTGCCCGAGCGATTCATATGGTCGCTGTCGCTCGGTGCTGGTGCACTCCTCGTACTACTCCTGATGGCCTCCACGTCGTTCGATGCGGTCATCAAATTCATGACATTCCGCAAGTGGAAATGGCTGCATCGTTTTGTCTACATCGGCTGCGTCTTTATCATCGTGCACGTCTGGATGATCGGCACACACATGGCGCACGACTGGGTGCGTGTCGCCACTTTTATTCCCCTCAGTGTTCTGTTCGCACTCGAAGCCTGGACCATTGTCGGCAAGATGTCAGAGCAGTGGCCAGTTTTTAAAGCAAGGGACCACTTTGTCACCCTGGTCGTGTCGATCTGGATTACGCTATCTGCACTCCTTTTCATGCTGCCCGCACTGGTCAAAAACTATCACAGCGAACATCACTCCGAGGCCGACACTAGTCAGCACGAGGGAGGTAAACATGAATAAGAAGTTCGCGCTGCTCGCGTTCTTGTTACTCACTGCACTGCTGTTAGTTCCACGCAGTACGTCGGCGCACGTACTGATCAAGGACGAGTCCGGTAGCGCCGGCGCTGTCATGCACATCATGCCCGATGACGATCCTATCGCAGGCGAGGAAGCTACGCTGTTTTTCGACGTTCATGGCAGCGCGGTCACCGACAAGTCCGCGCGAGCCACGCTGACCATCGCGAGCGAACTGGGTGTCGAGAGTAAAGCACCCGTACAGGTGACGGGATCGCGCGTGTCCGCATCTTATGTGTTCCCGCTTCAGGGGCTATACAAAATCAAGCTCTCTATCGAGCAAGACGGCCAAAAATCTCTTATATTCTTGCAGTCCAAGCGAGTAACGCGCGGCACAGCGGCAGACACCTCAGTTACCACCTCCCCGCCCGCATGGGCTCAGATCGGCATGCTGACGACCTCGCTTGCAGCTGCCACGACCACAATTATTATCATCAACCGCCGCGCCGCCATCAGCCGATACAGCAAATTTGGCTCTTAATGTATAATCTAAAACTAAGCAAAAGCAACAAGCGGGGGATATGATGAAGTTGGCTAAAGCACTGCCTGTTATAGGCATATTGTCTGGAATTATGGCGTTGTTTATAGGTAGCGCCGCCTCTGCACATGTTGTGGTTACCCCGAGGCAAGTCTTAACCGGCGAGCGCGTAACCTTTAGTGTATCGGTGCCAAACGAACACGACACCCCAGTCGTCCAAGTCCGGCTCGTCATTCCAGACGACCTCAGCTCGGTGCGTCCGCACGCCAAGCAGGGCTGGAATATCGAAGTGACCAAAACCGGCGAGGGCGAAAACTTATCCGCCACCGAAATCACCTGGAAAAGTGCCGGTGCAAACGTGCCTGTCGACCTTAAAGACGACTTTCTCTTTAGCGCAAAAACACCAGATACTGGCGGCGAGCTCAAATGGAAAGCATACGAGACCTACGCCGACGGCACAGTCGTGGCCTGGGAGCAAGATCCAGCCAGCACCCAAACCGATAGCAAGCCGTACTCTATTACAAAAGTAATGTCCCAAGCCGAACAACCTGCGGCAACGTCCGAGGTAAACGACATCGACGCAACCGCAAAATGGGCGCTATACACCGGCATCGCAGGCATCGTGTTAGGACTCATCGCCATCTCACTCGCCACACGAAAGAAAGCCTAGGTCTATCGCATGAAGAACACACTCAAGTCCTACTACCGCCTAACCAAACCCGGCATCATCTACGGTAATCTGCTCGCCGCGATTGGTGGTTTTTTGCTCGCATCCAAAGGAGACATCGACCCGCTACTGTTCTTGGCAGCAATTATCGGCACCGCGCTCGTCATCGCATCCGGGTGCGTCTTTAACAATTACATCGACCAAGGCATCGACAAAAAAATGGCCCGCACGCAAAAGCGAGGACTCGTCAGCGGACAAATCTCCGGCCGCAGCGCGCTGCTCTATGCAACAGTACTGGGAATCCTTGGCTTTTCGACGCTTGCGCTGTTTACCAACGCCCTCACCGTGGCCACCGGTGCCGTGGGAATATTCTTCTACGTCGTCGTGTATGGCCTGGCCAAGCGATCCACCCCGCTCAGTACTTTGGTCGGAAGCATTCCCGGAGCGACCCCACCCGTTGCCGGCTATCTGGCGGTAACCAATAATCTTGATGGTGGCGCAATCCTACTCTTCTTGATTATGGCCATCTGGCAGCTGCCACACTTTTATGCAATCTCTATCTTTCGGCTCAAGGACTACGCAGCAGCAAGCCTACCCGTCATTGCTGTCAAAAAGGGCGCCCGCGCCACAAAGGTGCGTATCATGGCCTACATCGGACTATATCTTGCCACCGTGCCATCTCTTGCCTTTCTTGGCTATACGGGATATACCTACCTCATCGTTATGGGTATCGTCAGTCTGTTGTGGTTCTGGAAAGGAATTGCCAACTTTACCGACAGCAACGACGCAGCGTGGGCGCGTAAGATGTTCGGCTTCTCACTCATTGTCCTGTTGTCATTTTCGCTTATGATTTCGGTTGATTACTGGTTACCGTAATGGTTATAATGATTTTATGATTTTATTACTCCATATTGCCGTAGCATTAAGTAGCCTCGCACTCACCACCATGGCATACATGATGCCAACAGCAACCAAGCTCAAGCTATCGTACACCCTTGTCGGTCTTACTGCTGCAAGCGGCACGTGGCTGGTTGTCGCCGATCCTGCAACCTTGGTGCACGCCTGCGTCAGTGGCATCGCATTCGTATCAATCGCCCTGACCGGCACTGTTCTTGCACAGCGCAAGTTTGCCAAGACCGCCATCAAAACAGACCGCTCGTACTAGTTCTTGCCAAGCGTAACGTCATAATTATTACGGAACAGCGATATTTTGCTGCATATACTGCTTTCTGATAAAGGAAGATACATGCGCGCAACCTCAACTATCGCTCTTCGCACAGGAAGTCAGATGCCGGTCATCGGTCTTGGCAGCTGGCGATTAGACCACGACACAACCCAGACAATCGAGGCCGCTATTAAACTCGGCTACCGCATGTTTGACACCTCCAGCAGTTACGGGACGTTGTCAGCGGTGGGGCTCGGTATACAGAACGGTGACATCGACCGCGAGCAGCTATATCTCATCACTCACATCAACGGTAGCGACGAGAGCGGCTACGAGGCCACACGCCAAATCCTTGAGGAGCTGCAACAGGACTACATCGATCTACTTCTTATCCGGCAGCCCTCCGATTCAGACGCCAACATAGAGCTCTGGGAAGATGTTATACACGCCAGGTCAGACGCCCTGACTCGTGACATTGGCGTCAGCAACTACTCCATAGAACAAATCCAAGAGCTGATAGATGCCACCGGCGAGACCCCGGCAGTCAACCAAATCGAGTGGACACCCTTTGGCCATAGCCAAGAGATGTTAGAGTTCTGCCAACAAGAAAAGATTATTCTGCAGGCATACAGCCCTCTCACGCACAACAGCCGCCTCGATGACCCCACTATTATTGATCTTGCGGTTATGTACCAAAAAACTCCCGCACAAATATTGCTACGCTGGTGCATGCAGCTTGGCGTCGTGCCGCTGCCGAAGGCAAACACACTTGCCCATTTACAAGAGAATCTGGGAGCGTTCGACTTTGAACTCAGCCAAGACGATATGGCAACGCTTAACGGGCTAAACGAAGAGTATTCCGCGCATGGCATTTTGCCTTACGTGTAAAACCTATAGACAAAGGCCTTGTCGCGGGATACAAAATCGCGATATACTTGTATTTGAGGACTGGCACGAGCGCTCGGGCTATGCCCACCCATAAAGTCTGAGCGCTCATGTTAGCTCTTAAATAAATGTACCATTAGGATTATGATCCAATAACATTAAAAAAACACTAAATTTGGTGTTGTTTTTGTATATTCACCACTTTTGGCGCATTCTAACGACAGAAATGTGCGGAATCTCACTACCGATCTTTCATTAAGATTTAATGACAATTTAATCATTTTCTTGCTACGATTATTGAGTAACACTTCTGGGAACGACATCAGAGCATGAAAGTTTTAGTAATCGAAGACAGCCGAATCCTAGCAGACAATCTCAAAAAGCAGTTGAGCAGAAGTTTTGTAGTAGACGTTGCCAAGACCGGTGAAGAAGGCCTAGACCGCGCGCTCAGCGGTGGCCAAGACATCATCATTCTAGACCTTTCACTGCCCGACAAAAACGGGTACGACATCTGCCGCGCAATCCGCCACGCACAAGTTACCACCCCTATCCTTATCCTTACGGGTGCTAGCGATGTAACCTCGCGTGTTACCTTGCTTAACGCCGGTGCAGACGATTATCTAACCAAGCCATTCAGTATCGCCGAACTGCGCGCCCGCCTAGCCGCCCTCCTCAGAAGGGCGCCCACTCCGCTCGCACCTGACATTTTCCATGTGCGCGACCTTTCAGTCGATCTGTACCGCCGTCGCGTTAAGCGAGCCGGTAAGACAATCGAACTGCGCCGCAAAGAATTTGATATCCTAGAATACCTTGTCCGCAACCGAGGCCGTCCTGTTACACGATCCATGATCCTTGACCATGCATGGGACGGAACCAAAGAAGCCTGGAACAATACTGTTGACGTCCACATCAAACACCTAAGGGACAAAATTGATCGCCCATTCGACACGCCGCTTATAAAGACGGCTTATGGTATCGGTTACGTGCTTGATGACATGTAACAGAAAGGGGGGATCATGAGCAGCGTCATAACCAGCATACTGACTGACGCAAGCCTGCGAAGCGATCAGGCCGTCGAAAACGGCTTGATCCTACACGCCGAAGCGGGCAAGGCTTGGGGCGGTTTGTCCGGCACCATGTAGCGCCACGCGAAACGCGTGCGCCATCAATTACTAAAATTAGTAGATGGCGCACCGTTTCCGTATAATGTCACGGGTATGTTAAAAATCTTCACTTCAGCCTACAATACTCTTTTCGCTCCCAAGCAAAAAGTCGAAGATATTCGCAATCGCGAACTCGTACTAAACGTACTGGTTGCAGGAACAATACTCATCTTATTGCTCTCGCTGATCGTGATTATCGGCAACTACCTAAACGGGAGTACTTTTGTTATACCTCGGGCAATCGGCCTGTCGCTCGCATTACTGTTCGTCCTAGGTGTTTATAAGTTATCGCGTGACGGTCACTACCAGCTTGCCGCGTGGCTACTGGTCACCACCTACGTCATTTTGGCGGGTGCGGTAGGCTTAGTTTGGAGTATCGCACTACCATCGGCCATCCTATTGTATGGGCTGGTCGTGGTCTTGGCAGGTATCTTGCTTGGGCCGCGCTATTCACTGGTCGGACTTATAGTTGTGGTGACGCTTATCTCTGTAACGACAGCACTCGAACATTCCGGAGTAATCGCCCATGACCTGCAATGGAAAAAGGATTCGCCAAGCGCAGATGACGCGTTCGGCCTTTCGTTCATGCTGGGCATAATCGCCGCGGTATCTTGGTTATTTAGTCACCAGACGGTGCGCTCGCTTCATCGGGCGGAAGCTGCCGAAGCTGCGCTTTTAAAGCAGAAGGGTCAGCTAGAAATCGCCGTCGAAGAGCGCACCCGGCAATTACAGGCAGCACAGTTAGAAAAGGTCCAACAAATGTACCGCTTTGCGGAACTTGGGCAACTCAGTACCGCCATGATGCACGATCTTTCGAACCACCTTACCGGTCTGACCATCAACATCGAGAGTCTAAGTGGCGAAAAACGATCCAAAGTATTGGCCGACGCCAAACGCAGCATTCGTCACATTGACGAAATGGTCATTCGGGTTCGCGACCAGCTGCACGGCCGTACCAACGTCAGAACCTTTAATGTCGCAAATGAGGTAGACGCTATCATCAAGATGCTGCGGCATCGCTGCCACATATCCAACGTACAGCTAAACTGGAGACCAATTTCGGACAAAAAATCACTCCAGTGCCACGGCGATCCAATCCGCTTTCGCCAGATGATCGCCAACTTGATTGCCAATGGGTTCGACGCCTACAAAACCGCCGACAAACCAAATAGTGCGTTCAAAAAACGCGAAGTTTTAGTAACGGCAGTAACTGACGGCGCAAACATTATTATCACCGTCAAAGACTGGGGAATCGGCATACCGCAAGCGGAACGCCGCAAAATCTTTGAACCCTTCCGCAGCACCAAAGACACCGGCATGGGCATGGGGCTCTTCATCGTCAAGCAAATCGTCGAAGAATATTTTTCTGGAACAATCGAAATCGATCCGGCGCTCAATTACACCGCCTTCGTCGTAACCCTGCCTAAGGCCACGGAATGACCCGCGCGACCTTATATGACAATGCCATACAAAGAGGTATGGCATATATCCAAGCCGCCCAATTGCCGGGCGGCAGCTTTGATAGCTTTTCTAGCTCGACACGGTCGCCATTTACCATGTCGCGTAAGTACTCCACGACTTTTACGCCGGCAATTATGCTTGCCGCGCTCTGCGCCGTCGACTCCCCACAAGCACAAACCGTGCGTGACAAACTATCAAAATGGTTGATAACGCAAAAAAGTCCGGCGTGGTCGTTCAACTATTGGTCAAGAGATTCGCCCGAACGCCACAACCTACCCTATCCCGACGATCTGGACGACACGTTTTGCGCACTTCTTGCCCTTCGATTACACAACCCTTCGCTTATCGACGAAGCGGCCTTAGCAAAAGTCGTTAAGCTACTTATTGCGACAGAATCACAGGTTGGCGGCCCTTACAAGACGTGGCTCGCAGCCGCAAACCTGCCGGACGTCTGGCACGATATAGACCTGGCCGTTAACAGCAACGTGGCCGGTTTTTTACGGCTTGTCGCCGAACCGCTACCAAATATCACGCACCTTATAGAACAAGCAATTATCAGCCGAACTTTTTCCTCACCGTACTACCCCTCGTCTTATCCTGTGATGTATTACATTACGCGTGCATACGACGGCCCGCTCTGTAAGGACTTGGCCGATCACATCATCAGTATGCGCCAAGACGGCTGGTGGGCAAGCCCGCTATCGACTGCCCTGGCAATTACGTCTCTTGTTCGCTTAGGGTGCGCCGACGAATGCGCCATGGCGGCAAAAAAACTGGCAACGACCCAACAGTCGGACGGATCATGGCCAGCAGAGGTCTTCTGTATCGATCCGACCATCGACGGGCAACCTCATTACAGCGGCGCGGCGGCACTTACCACAGCGTGCGCGGTCGAGGCCCTTGCCCTTATGCAGCCGTCATCAAAACCTCACACCAACCCGCGCGAGCGCACATCTAACGAAGATACCGTGCAGATGAACCGCCGCGTCGCCGAGATGACACACCAAGACACTCAGCGTCTTGGAGTAACACTCAAAAAGCAAATGCAAGCCGCACTCAAGTACACACACGCCTCCGACGAAGACTACGAAATAACATTACTCCCGTATTTCTTTAACAAATGCCTTGTCGATCCTCTGCCAAAATCTCAGCAGCAGGTGCTCGTGCACCTCGGCGCAGCCAATGCCTTTGGATGGGCAGCCTACACCATTTACGATGATCTGTTTGACGGCGAAACCGAGATACAAAACATATCCCCCGCCAACACGGCGATGCGGGACTCGCTCGAACACTTTAGGTTAGCGCTCCCACATGACACAGAATTCCAGACTTTTGTCAGCCATGCGATTGATATCATCGACGACGCAAATGCATGGGAAATGGCGTATTGTCGAATGCCTGTTTCTCGCGGCAGCATCACGCTCGGAAAACTTCCCCGCTATAAAAAAACGCTCAGCCTTGCCGACCGCTCGATAGGTCATATTTTAACTCCTGTCGGCGTCTTGGCCGCCGCCGGAATACCGCCAAGCGACCCACGATCCAAACATGTCGCACTCGCACTACGACACTATATAACCGCGCGGCAGATTCATGACGATATACACGACTGGGAAGACGACCTTCGAGCTGGAATTATCACCTATGCCGTTGCAAAGCTCCTGCAAGAAACGGCGATTCCTGCGGGAACTCACAAACTTGCAAAACTTATTCCAAAGCTGCAGCGCCAGTTCTGGCACCAGACATTGCCTGGTTTCTGCGCGACAATCACACGTCATACCACACTTGCCCGCCGCGCCTCTACATCCAGCGGCCTCCTTATTGAGCCCAACATTGTGACGCTACTAACCAAAAAACTCGACGACTCTGCCGAGCACACCCTAACCGAACAAAAAAAGGCCGAAGAGTTTTTGACGGCCTACAAAGGCCGTGATTCGGTTAAAAGCGTATGACTTTAGCGACGACTGACTGTAGCGGCAGCCATCCAAAGTTACGACTGTCGGTGCTGCTAGACGCATTATCTCCAATCACATAAAGCTCGTCGCCCCGAAAATCCTTAACACGTTTAATTTTTTCGAGGCCATTGTGCTGAAGAATGATAACATCGCCGCGCCGCAATTTACGCGGCCATACGCCAACCACGACCTTGCCGGGCATGAGCGTAGGCGACATGCTGTCGCCTACGACCCGCCTCAGAATCAACCTAGGCTTTTTTAGTTTCTGCAAAAATATGCGCAATCTCATCGATCATATCCAGCAACTTTTGACCCTCTTCGGGTTCGCTGTGATGCTTACATTCGCCAGCCTGCTTGGTGGCCTTCCAAAACTTATCGTGCAAGTCCGGAAACTTCTCTAGGTGCTCTGGCTTAAAGTAGTCTGTCCATAGTACCCACAAGTGGTGCTTTACCAGCTCGGCGCGCTGCTCTTTAATAATAAGTGCGCGCACTCGGTCATCACCCTCGTAATTGGACATCTTGTCCATGATCGCTTTTACGCTTTGTGCCTCGATCCGAGCCTGAGCCGGATCATACACGCCACACGGCAAATCACAATGCGCATACACTGGCTTGATAAATGGTAATTTCATCCTCTACCCTCCGTTACCCTTTTAGTATACCCTACCGACACTAGTCGGTATGCGATCACAGATGGGCTTTGCGCCACTTTTCGATTTCGGCGTGGTGGCCACTCAAAAGAACCTCTGGGACCCGCATGCCCCTAAACTCTTCTGGGCGAGTGTATTGCGGAAACTCCACGCTCTTGTCATCGTCCTGAAACGACTCGATCTCTGCACTTGCTTCGCCACCCAAGACACCGGGTAATAGCCGCACAACGCTGTCGATTACGATCATCGACGGTAATTCGCCACCTGTCAGTACGTAGTTGCCGATACAAAATTGCTCGTCTATCCACTGGGTGACGCGCTCGTCGTAGCCTTCGTACCGAGGGCACACGAGGATCAGCCCACGCTCATCGGCGGCCAATCGTTTAGCGTCAGACTGCTTGTACACTTTGCCCCGTGGTGTTGGCAAGATAACTACTGCCTCTGGATCATTTGCCTTAGCTTGCTCAATTGCAGCCACTAAAGGCTCGGGCTTTAGGAGCATGCCGTCGCCACCGCCGTAGGGAGTATCGTCAACTTGCTTGCGTGGGCCGATGCCAAAATCTCGCAGGTTTACAAAAGAGTACTCGGCTATACCGCGGTCCTTCGCCTTCCACAGCATACTGTTGCCCAGCACGCCGTCAAACATCTCTGGAAAGAGTGTGATAACCTGTATTTTCTTCATTATTACAGATTATAGAGTATTGACACAATATATACAACATGTTAATGTTATTAAAATATTATGAACTCTAAAAGATTTACAGCTTTCGGTGGGACATTCGAAGTGCCAGACGCTGAGACATGCCCTCGAAAAAACGCCGAGAATTGCGCAGCAACAGTAGCAGGCGTGAGCGTGTATCCTACTGATCAATCTCCGATCGATCGAATAGAATTAGGATCGACCCCGGACAGATCCCGATGCGCCCCGTGTGTCGCAACACTTGCGCTAAGACAAATTGACCGTCCACCGCTAGCGTAAGCAAATCTATCCAAATAAAAAAGCCCCGATAGTCGGGGCTTTTTTATCACATATAGGGCTCCCAAATTGTCGTTTGGACAAAATGGCTCGCAGAGCTCTGAAACATGTTTGTTTTTGAAAGATCGTAGGTCGAATTGTTCGACTTATGTACGATTATAATCAAAGCATAGCACTATGCCAAGGTATGTGTGAACGAAATAACAACATAAAATAAGTAGCGGGCCGCCTAAATCCGGCGCGGACGT